>DASYRX010000221.1:0-6117 GCA_036003845.1 Gemmatimonadaceae bacterium
GTTGCAGTTTCCGGAATACCGTGACGGACCTCTTTTCAGAAACGTCAACGGCAATGACCTATTCGGATCAAGCGGATATGTCGGATAGGACCGGATTCGGTTGGTCGCGGCCAGAGAAGTTCATAGGCTGTGGCTCACGACTTCCGAAGCGCTTGTTCTTTTACAAAAGCAAAAGCGTCACTGGCCCAGCGCATGTCATGAGCGCCGCTCTATTGAGGCGCTCGCTTCGTTCGATCAGCTCCATCCGCCTCATCCGAACAGCAGTTGCCCTCTCATGAGCCTGAATCGCGCGCTCGCGGATAACGTCCGCTTCGAAAACTGTTGGCGATATCTTCGCGTTAGTCCGCCGTTAATCCGCGGTGCCTTATTTTGGACCGCAAATAAACGCGAACGTCCTTCGGGTAGTCTCGTCGACTTTGATCTCGACGCCGTCGTCTAGATAGGGCGCGCAGGGCTCAGTGGCGTCGGTGCGCACAGCTCGCAGGTTGTAATGACCAACAGGCAAGACCAGTTCAGTGTTCAGTGGAATCGTTCCGTCCTTGCTGTATTGGCCCTCGACTGCGGTCACCGTAAAGCGCCCCTGGCGACCACGACTATCGATCGCAAGCCGGCCACATGGACGCGGCGTTATCGTTATCGTCTCCTCGCGCGAGCCGCCGGCGCGAATGCGAACGGCTCTCGTCACGCTGGCCGATTCGCATCCGGGAATTGCTGGGATCGCCACAGCGATCTCATGCTCTCCCGCCCGCATCGTATCAGCGCGCCACGTTCCCGAGCTGATGTTCTGACCGTCGAGCTGTACCGTGGCTTCGGTCGGGGTGATAATCGTTAGGCGACCGACGGCCGTGTTCACAGGCCCGGCTGCCGTGTCGCGCCGCTGGCGGCCAGGCCCTTTGCCGGAGTCGCGCGCAGCAGTCGCCGAATCGATTGCGGCGGAGTCGCCGACCAGCGCCGTCGCCGGTGCACTCACGACGACGCCGGACGTGCGCGGGAGCAGCGAGTCCTGCGCGGCACCGTTCGCTGCGTCGGGGAGTCGCCGAGCGAGAAGCGGTACGGCCGCGACCACGAGCACGAGCAGCAACGATCCGGTGAGCCACACGGTCCGCTGTTCGCGGCGCGCCGCCCTGCCGCCAGTGCTCGATTCCGTCGGCGTCACGCTGACCGGCGTGACGAGTCCACTCGTTGGCGCGAGGGCGGTGTCACCTAACGAGGGAACTGCGAGCGTGCGCGCCTTGACCGGCGTCGGCAGGCGTCCACCGCTGCGTACCGTCTCCAGTTCGTCGAGCAGCTGCTCGCCCGTCGTGGGTCGATCGTCCGGACGCTTGGCAAGGCAGCGCAGCACGACAGTCTCGAACTCCGCGGAGATGTGCGGATTGATGGTGCGTGGCGGCGCCGGCGTGTCTTCCACGTGCTGCCGCGCGACCTCGTACCAGTCGTCGCCGACGAAGGGGAGCCGCCCCGTGGCGGCCCTGTACAGCGTGACGCCTAACGAATAGATGTCGGCGCGGCCGTCCAGAGGCTTGGCGCGCGCCTGCTCAGGCGCGAAGTACTGCGGCGTCCCCACCACCATCCCGGTGCCGGTCTGGTTGGTATAGCCCGTGAGGGCGCGCGCGATGCCAAAGTCGGCGACCACCGCGTTGCCGTGCTCGTCGAACATGATGTTGTCGACTTTGATGTCGCGATGGATCACCCCCTCGCGATGCGCGAACCCCAGCGCCCGAGCCACGTCCATGCCGATCTGGATGACCGCCTCTTCAGTGAGGTGGTCCATCATCTCGAGCTTGTCGGCCAGCCCGGTTGGCAGGTAATCCATGGCGAAATACACCGCGTCGCCCTCGCGGCCGATCGTGTAGATCTTGACGATGTTTGGATGCCGCAGCTTAGCCGCGACCGAGGCCTCGCGCTTGAACCGCGTGACGAAGTCGGCGTCTCCGCCGAACTGGGGTTTTAGGACCTTGAGCGCAACGGGGATCTCGAGCTCAGGGTCAAACGCCTTGTAAACCCATGCAAAACCACCGGTCCCGATGAGGGCATCGATCCGGTACTTTCCGAGCGTCGATCCGAGGTACCTCTCAGGCACGTCCCGTCTGCCTTTACAGTGTGTTTAGCGACCAGTAAATTGCTGTGCTCTAAAGAATTGGGCGCACAAACGGAATTGCGCGGGAATATACCACATGGCTTTTCAGAAGGCACCGACGATCGCCAAACACCGCAGTCACGATACTGACACCGGTTCGAGCAGGGTGCAAATCGCGGTCCTCACCGAGCGGATTAACTACCTCAACGATCACTTCAAGCAGCACGCCAAAGATCATCACAGTCGCCGTGGGTTGCTGAAGATGGTTGGTCAGCGCAAGCGGCTCCTGGAATACCTGAAGCGGTCGGACGTCGATGGATACCGCCGGGTTATTCAGGATCTTGGACTCCGTCACTAGCAGCTCCAATCATCTTCATCGCGCGCGGGCGCAGGTTTGCCCGCGCGTTTTGTGTTCCCCAGAGGTCATACCAGAATGATGCAAAGAGTAGAACGTCAATTCGCCGGCCGCGCCCTCACACTTGAAACGGGCCGCATGGCGAAGCAAGCCGCAGGATCCGCGGTTGTTCGTTATGGCGATACAATCGTGTTAGCGGCGGTCACAGTCAGCGATGTCGAAAGTTCACTTCCGTTCTTTCCGCTCACCGTCGAATACAGAGAGAAAACCTACGCCGCTGGCAAGATTCCCGGTGGCTTCATCAAACGCGAAGGCCGGCCGCAAGACGCAGAAATTCTCGCGGCGCGCATCATAGATCGCACCATCCGGCCGCTCTTTCCTGAAGGCTTCAAGCACGAGATCCAAGTCTTCGTTTACGTGATCTCGGCAGACCAAGAAAACGACGCCGACGTTCTCGGTCTCGTCGCGGTGTCGCAAGCGCTGAGCGCGTCCAAAATCCCCTTCGCCGGTCCAATCGGTGGTGTGCGCGTCGGTCGCGTGCAAGGAAAGTGGATTCTCAATCCAACGTTCCAGCAGCTCGAGTACAGCGATCTAGAGCTGGTCGTGAGCGGCACCAAGGACTCGATCGTGATGGTCGAGGGCGGCGCCAACGAAGTGAGCGAGCAGGACATCGTAGATGCGTTGTCCGTCGCCCAGCACGGAATCGGTGAGCTTGTCGCCTTGCAAAATGAGGCGATTGCCGCAGGAAGCCAGCCGGAAAAGATGTCCTGGATCAAGCGCGAGCCCGACGCCGAGTTCGTTGCCAGGGTTAAAAGCGCTGCCGAGCAGAAAATCGTCGACGCGCTCAACCAGCGCGACAAGCACACGCGCATTGAAGCGGTCGAAGCAGTGAAGCGCGCGATCTTGGATCATTACACGGTCGAGCTCGCGGCCGAAGATGCTGATCTGCTCAGGAGTCTGCGCGGGATATTGGGTGACCTCGAGTACAACGCCTTGCGTTCGCAAGTGCTCGATTCAGGCTTGCGGGTCGATGGGCGCAAGCCTAACGAAGTGCGAGAAATCACGATCGAAGCCGGCGTGCTTCCGCGAGCGCACGGTTCCACGCTTTTCACGCGCGGTCAAACGCAAGCCCTGGTCGCCTGCACGTTAGGCACCGCGCAGGACGTTCAGCGTTTGGACACGATCGACGATGTCGGTGAAGTCACCAAGTCGTTCATGCTGCATTACAACTTCCCGCCATTCTCCACAGGCGAAGTGCGTCCGATGCGCGGGACGAGCCGGCGCGAGATCGGCCACGGCAACCTGGCAGAGCGCGCCCTTCAGAGCATTCTCCCGGCGTACGAATCGTTCCCGTACACGATCCGCATCGTCTCCGACATTCTAGAGTCCAACGGTTCGTCGTCGATGGCATCAGTCTGCGGCGGTTCGCTCGCGCTGTTCGACGCCGGCGTGCCGACGAGAGGTGCGGTCGCTGGTGTCGCGATGGGACTCATCAAAGAAGGCGACCGCTACGCAATCCTCACCGACATTCTCGGCACCGAGGATGCTCTGGGCGACATGGACTTCAAAGTCGCCGGAACGGAACAGGGGATCACGTCGATCCAGATGGACATCAAGATCCAGGGCCTAACGCTGAAGTTGATGCAGGAAGCCTTGGCGCAAGCGCGCGACGGGCGACTGCACATTCTTGGCGAAATGAACAAGGCCCTCTCGGCACCGCGCGGCGATCTGTCGCCGTACGCGCCGCGCATCGTGACCGTGCAGATCAATCCCGAGAAGATCGGCGATTTGATCGGCCCGAAGGGGAAGATCATCCGCGGCATCCAGGAAGAGACGGGCGCTGAGATTACAGTCGACGACAATGGAGTCGTCACGATCGCCGCTGTCGGCGGCGAGGCGATGGAAAAGGCGCGGGCACGCGTTCTCGAGTTGACTGCGGAGCCTGTCGTCGGCGAGACGTACGAAGGCGTCGTGAAGAGCACGACAGCGTTCGGCGCGTTCATTGAGATCATGCCTGGCACCGAAGGCCTGCTGCACATCTCTGAGATGCAGCACGGGCGAACCGAGCGCACCGAGGACGTGGTAAAGAAAGGCGACCGCGTAAAGGTGAAGCTCATCGAGCGCGACGATCGCGGCAAAATGCGCTTGTCCATGAAGGCGCTCCTGCCGCGGCCCGAGGGGAGTGAGGCTGGCTCTGGTGAGGAGGAGGGGGGCGAGGTTGTTGGAGTCGGCAGCGGCGGTTCGCGCGAGCGACGCGGGGACAGCGGTGGCCGTCCGCGCCGAGGTGGTGGCGGCCGTTCGCGAGGTGGTCGCGGAGGCCGCGATCGCGAATGACCGGTTCCGGGTCGCTGCCTAACGGCTTAGCCGTCGTGGGCAGCGAGGAGCGCATTCACCGCACGCAGTTCCCCAACGGGTTGACCGTACTGACCGAGCACATGCCCGGGGTACGGTCCATCGCGTTAGGTGCCTGGGTGCGGATGGCGTCGATCCACGAGTCCCCCGAGCGGATGGGCGCATCGCATCTGCTCGAGCACATGGTGTTCAAGGGCACGCAGCGCAGATCGACGCGCGAGATCGCGCTGGCGCTGGAATCCGTCGGCGGCGTTCTCGACGCGTACACGTCGCGCGAGCACACGGTGTATCAGGCGCGCTGTCTGGACGAAGATCTCGAGCGTGCGGCCGACATCGTACACGACATCGTCTTCCGGCCATCGTTGCGCCAGAAAGATCTCGAGCTCGAGCGCAAAGTCGTGCTGGACGAGATCGCGCTCGTGGACGACACGCCCGACGACCTCGTCTTCGAGCTGCACAACGGGCAGCTCTGGGGCACGCACCCATTCGGCTATTCCATTCTCGGCACGCGCGAAACAGTCTCCGCGTTAGGCGTGGACGATCTGCGCGCGCTGCACACAAAGGGCTACCGCCCGGAGCACATCGTCGTCGTCGTGACGGGCCATGTGGATCACGACCGCGTCATTGCGGCGCTCGAGTCCACGGGCTGGGCCGCGCAACCACCCGGTGGTCTCACGGTGAATCAACCGTCCGCCGCACCGCTGCCAAAGCCGACCTATACGCACGTCATGCGCGACAGCGCACAAACGTATCTGGTGCTCGGAAGCTCGGCGATCTGCTACTCGGATCGGCGCCGTTATGCGTTCGCGATCGTTTCGCAGCTGCTGGGCGGCGGCATGAGCTCGCGCTTGTTCCAGCGCGTGCGTGAGGAACTCGGCCTCGCGTACACCGTGCACACGTATCAGTCGTTGCACGCGAGGTTCGGCGTGCATGGCATCTTCGTCGGCACGGCGCCGGAGACTGCCGCCGCGGCGCTGGACGCGAGCTTTGGTGAGTTGCGTCGTCTCGTCGCGGATGGTGTTCCGGCCGACGAATTCGCCGCGGGGAAGAATCAGCTCAAGGGACAATTGACGCTGTCGCTCGAAAGCGTGACGTCGCGCATGTATCGCGCAGCCGCTGTCGAGTTGTATGGCGATCCCGATCGCACGCTGGACGAAGTCCTGGCGGAGATCGACGCCATCACGCAGGATGAAGTGCGGCAGGTCAGCGAGGAGTTTTTCGACCCCGCGAGACAGACGGTGTTGAGCTTGGGCCCCGGAAACGCGCTTGCCTAACGCGCGGTTGAAACCAAAACTGTCAGCCGGCAGCCGATAGCTGACAGCAGCTGACAGCT
>DASYRX010000222.1:0-8098 GCA_036003845.1 Gemmatimonadaceae bacterium
CGACATCTGCTTTACCGTATCCCTTGAGGAGCAGGGTGTCGTTCCCCTTCACGACGGCAGCGGCGATTCCCGCTACGCGGTTTTCGAGTACTCCCGAGCCGGCGAGGGAGTCGAGCTTCTTGACGAGCGCCGCACGATCCGGCTGAGTGGCGGCAGCCGAGGCGTTGGCCGCGAGCAGGACGAGGGCCGTCAGGGGTGAGCGTAGGCTTGGCAGCTTGAACATGGGATAAGGTGTAATGTTGGCGAGGATGTGCATGTTTCTACGCCGAGCCCAATCGACGGTTTCGATATTGCTTGGACGCTTCTGAATAGGAGAATGCTATGCGTCAGTTAGCAATCAGTGTCGGCGCGCTTGCGCTCACTTGCTGCCTTGCGCCCCAGGCTTTGGCGCAGGCGACGACAAACGCCGCCGCGGAAGACTCTGTTCGCGCGCTCGAGGAAGCCAGAGGACAAGCGCTCATGCGCGGCGATACCGTTGCACTCTCGCGCCTGACGGCCGCCGAGTTCAACGAAATCACGCGCTTCGGTACTGTGCGCACGCGGGCTGACAACCTTCGCGACGTGAGCTCCGGCATGCTGCGCCTGACGTCGGTGCGCTTCGACAGTCTGACCGTGCGTATCTACGGCGACGTAGCGATTCTTCAAGGCATTACCGATAACGCAGGCACTATGGCCGGCGTGCCGTTCAGCGGCCGAATCCGCTACACCCGGGCCTTCGTTCGACGTGATGGCCGCTGGCAAGCGATGACCATGCAGCATACTCCCATGCTGCGCTGATTGGCCGAATGATCCCGAGCCATGTCGCCCAGGTAAAGCAAGGTATCGCGTTAGGCTGCTGAACGAACGACACCTGCCGGTCACTTTCGCTTGCCCAACCACCTCGTTACGGCTGCGACTCTTACCGAATGGTTACGCCGCTCCGGAGGCATTCGTTCGGGCGCCGTGGTCGACATCCACGTCGAAAGTGAGATCAACACCGCTATCTCTTTGCTGACCTTCCTAACGGCGACATACAGCCCGGATGTTCCCGCCGACATTCCGCGAAACCTGATCATCAAGGCACCCCTCGAACGACTGCCTGTGCGCGACCACAAATCCGGTGAAGCGCACTTCTATCGTAGCGTCGCGCCGCTTTTAGGAACCGCGCCACTCGTCAGGTGCGTCGCCGCGCTCGAAGAAGAGGACGACAGTTCCGAGATCATGGTCCTCGAGGATCTCCGCAGCACTCATTATCACCCGCAATGGCCATTGCCACCGTCCATCACACAGTGCGAAGCCGCGGTCGAAGCACTGGCGCACATTCATGCGCATTGGTGGGAGGCAGCGACACTCGGTCACACGGTCGGACAGTTCCATACACTCGACAGTCTGACTTCGATGGTCCACGGCATCGCGGCTCATCTGCCCGCGTTCATGGATTTGCTAGGGGACGCCGTCTCCAGCAACAGCCGCCGCGTGTACGAGCGGACGTTCGGTGGCTCGCTGCAGCCGTGGCTGCGTATCAGCGATGCACGCGCGCTCACACTAGCACACGGTGACGCGCATACCTGGAATTTTCTGTTTCCTCGCTCTGGCCACGGCCCCACTTTTCTTATCGATTGGCAACTCTGGCACCTTGACATCGGCGCGCGAGATCTCGCGTTCCTGATGGCGCTGCACTGGTATCCAACTCGCCGCCGTGAGCTGGAGCACCGCCTGCTGAAGTACTACCATGAACGACTTCTTTCACGCGGTGTCGCCAATTACGGATTGGACGACCTGTGGCTCGACTATCGGCGATGCGTCGTGCGCAACCTAACGATACCAATCATCCTCTGGAGTCGCGGCATGAGACCCGAAGCGTGGTGGTATCGGCTCGAGTGTGCGTTGGCGGCGTACCGAGACCTTGGCTGCGACGAGCTGGTGTGAGCGGCCTAACGACGTCCGAGGGCGCATCGTGAGTGTAGGGGGACACTATCATTTCGGGCACGGGTTGCGTTACGAGCAGTCCGTCCCAACGACTGAGGAGCGACAATGAATAGTGATTCGTCCGGTTCAGCTGGTCCCACCGAAGCGCCTGCGCGGCTCAACGCCGACAGTCTCGAAGCGTCCCTCACCGTGAAGGACGTTGAGCACAGCACCGCGTGGTATCGCGACTTCCTCGGCTTCGACGTCGACCGCAGGCATGAACGCGGAGGTAAGGTCATCGCCATATCGTTGAGAGCCGGGGCCGTGCGTCTCTTGCTCGCTCAAGATGACGGAGCCAAGGGACTCGACCGCGTCAAAGGCGAGGGCTTCTCTTTGCAGATCACGACCCGGCAGCGCGCCGACGACATCGCCGCCCGGATCAAGCAGCGCGGAGGTGTTCTGGACTCCGAGCCGATGGACATGCCGTGGGGTCCGCGTGTTTTTCGCGTGCGCGATCCCGATGGGTTTCGCCTAACGATCTCCTCGACGCCTAGCACCTAACGAAGCGCAATGTTACCCGCATCAGACCAACGCCTGCTCGACGCGCTGCTCGACTCCTGGGACAAGAACAACAGCATCCTCGTCAATCTTCTCAACGCCATACCGGAGGGCGCGCTGGATATCACGCCGATGGAGGGCAGTCCATCAATCGCCCAGCTGTTTAGACACATGCATTACGTGCGACTCGTGTTTGTCCACGAAGACGCGCCCGAGTTCCTGCCCAACGCTCCAGAGAACGAGTGGGTTGCTGAGGCTGACCGCGGTCGTTTGACGCAGATGCTGAATGACAGTGCTAGAGTTGTGCGGGATGCGGTGAAGGGTAGGCTGGAGGCGGGCCGACACATGGACCTGCACTACGAACATCCGATCCTCCTGCTCCAACACATGATCTGGCACGAAGGGTACCATCACGGTCAGATGAAGCTGGCACTCAAGCTGGCGGGGCGCCCGCTGACTGACGACGTGGCGGGGCCGCTCACATGGGACGTGTGGATGGACAAAAGGTCTTGATGCGAAGAATCGAGGCAGCTCCATGACCGACACTTCATTACCACGTGTGCTCTTCGTCTGCGTCGAGAACTCGAGTCGCAGTCAAATGGCCGAAGCATTCGCACGCATGCACGGCGCCGATGTCGTCGAAGCATACAGCGCCGGTTCTCGGCCGTCGGGCATGGTGAATCCGCGCGCGATCGACGCGATGAAAGAGCGCGGCTATGATCTCACGCAGCATCGTTCGAAGTCGCTCCAGGATGTGCCGCAGGATCCCTACGCAGCCGTCGTCACGATGGGCTGCGGTGACGCGTGCCCGTGGATCTCCGCAGCTCGCCGCGAAGATTGGGACCTGCCAGACCCAAAGGACATGCCACCTGACGAGTTTCGCTCCGTTCGCGATGACATCGAACGCCGAGTGTTGGCGCTCGTGGCGGATATTCGCGAGGGTCGGACGCTACCCACCGCGGGGGTGTAGCACGACAGAGACACGTCACCCGTTAGGCAGCCTCACGCACTGGTGCTATGCCGCGTGGGCTTTGGCGACTACGGCTTGCCGCGCGACGCCAACTCCAGCTCCTGTCCGAGTCGCGCCGTCCGCCGCGGCGTGCCCCGCTCCTATCCTCGCCGGCATCACGTGGAGCTTCTTCGACGACACCACCGGTTTTGCTCTCGCGCTCCCGCCCGGATTTCAGGAGCGCTCCTCAGGCGCAGCGTTTCGTGAATGGCAGCTCGAGGGGGACTTTCAACAGTCCATGACGTTTGGGATCATCCGTGGCGGGCTCGGACTCGAAGGCTATCGCCGACCGTACCAACCCGCGCTCATGCTCGAATACTCGGAGTGCTCGGACGCAGTCGGCGACGACAAGATTTCGATCCAAGCATGGCGCACGCCTAACGGCGTCTTCCGCAACACGCGCCGCTTCGATCGCTATGATGTCTTTGCAATCTGGGAGATCCGACCGAGTGTGTACGCCTACATCACCGGCGGGACCTACTTCCGCCCAGCACAGGACCTCATGCTGGGCGCCATCCGTTCGTGGCAGCGTAAACCCTCATGAGTCAGCGTTCTACAACTGCAGCCACCACGACCTCGTTACTCTCACGCAGCTCTCACGCATCGTACTCGCGCCGCGGACGTAATCTCAGCGACATGACACCATGCAGATGACCACCTATCTCAGCTTCAAGGGAGACTGCGAGGCTGCGTTCAAGTTCTATGAGCAAGTCCTCGGGGCTCAGCTCGGAGCACTCTTTCGTTACGCCGGGTCGCCGATGGAGAGTCAGGCTCCTGCCGGTTGGTCTGACAAGATCATGCACGGCAGCCTAACGCTTGGCGGTCAAACGCTGATGGGCGCCGACATATCGCCCGATCAATACGAGCAACCGAAGGGCGTCTCGCTTTCGCTGCAGATACAGAGCACCACCGAAGCCGAGCAGATCTTCAAAGCGCTGGCGAACGACGGCAAAGTCGTTATGCCGCTCGAGAAAACGTTCTGGGCCGAGCGTTTTGGGATGGTTGTCGATCCCTTCGGCATACCGTGGTTGATCAACTGTGACGGTCGGGATCAACCTCCAGAGGTGTGACGCCGCATTTACCTAACGTCACTCGTGGGTCTTTCCACGTTGTTCACCAAGCAGCACTACATTCTCAACGTCATTGCGGGTGTCGCGTTGGCAAGTCTCGCCTACTTCGTGTTCCTGCGTGACTATCCTCGCGAGAAAATCCCCGCGCTCGAGCGTCGCCTCGCTCCGCTCTTCGCGCTGTGTGTCCTCGGCCTCGTCGCCGTTGGCATCACCATATTCTGGGTGGCGTACCAGCTAAGTCGAACGGCCTAAAGCCTCGCTCGGCCTAACGAAGGGGGCGTTACCACCGGATGAACCGCTGGCTTCCGCCCACCTGAGGTTCTGCGGAGCTGGGCGCGTGGCAGCACTGGACCGGCAACCGCGTGGCGATTTGCAACAGCAGACGCGCCCGGACGGCGTGTGAATAGCGACTGAGCGGTCCGCGCACTACGCTATCGGCAAAGGCTGCCGCGTCGGCTCAGGTCCGCCGTCGGGGCGCCGAATTTGCTGACCAGAGGTGGCATGATGCGCGTTCGTGGCCTTCGAGCGTTAGGTATCGCCCTCGCCGTACTTCTCCCAGCTGTCGGAGAAGGACAGATGATCCGCCGATCTGGAACACCGCAGCGGATGGGTGGCGAAGTAAGCGCGCCCATGATCCAACGCGAGTCGTCGCTACCGCCCGTGAGAATGGGATCGCTGCCACGCTACAACAACGCTCCAGTAATCATCGACGACGGCTATTACGGCGGCTACTACAATCGCGGCTATTCCTATGGCGGCGGACGGCCATATTCGTCCTGCTACTACAGTTCATTTTGTCGTAGCTACTCCACGCGCGCGACTTATGTGGTCAGCTCGTATAGCTACGTATATGTCGACCGGACCTATGTGGGATGGCCGTGGGTCGTGCTCTACCGTCCCCCCGTCTACACAACGTTTTGGGCCCCGACGCCTGCCAAAATTTGGCACCCAACATCCGCGGACTCTCTGGCCGCCGCGCAAGCCGGCCCCACGAAGTCAGCCCCCCTAAGCACCGGTACAGCCGGTGGCGACGTTATGCGCATCGAGAGCGTGAGTGACAGCGTCGCGCGCGTAACATGGTTAGGAACCACGCGTCCCATTCGAGAGGCACGGCTCTTTCTCGCTGATTCCGTGCAGCAGTCGCTGCGCGGTGCGCTGGTCGATCAAGAGACTCCCAGCGCGCTCTTCACGTTCGCCGATCTCGCGCCGCGCATAGCATACGTTGGCCTAACGATTACGCTAGCTAACGGCTTGATCGAGACGACCCTTGTGCCGTACAGGCCGCCCCTGGCAAACAAGCGCTGAGCGAAGCGCAAGTTTGTGGCACGTTAGGCTCCACGGCCCGACCCCGACTCAAAAGACGCTAGGGGACCCCTGTCGCGGCCGGCGCCGGGCATCTCATCTTTGAGGGCCGAGCACAAAGGCACGACCTGACAGACACGCATCTCGAAACGGCCGCCGCTTGAAGAAGACAATCCTCGTCTACGGCATCCTCGGCGGCGTGCTGATCGCCGTCCTCAAAACCGTCGAGTACCGCTTTCTCGTTCTGGAACACTCCCTCGAGATCTACGGCGGCATCGTCGCGCTGCTTTTCTCCGCTCTCGGGATCTGGCTCGGCCTCAAGCTCACGCGCACACGCGAGACGGTCGTGGTAAGAGAAGTCCCCGTTCCGGTCCCAGGTCCTTTCACGCGGAATGACGCGCGACTCGAAAAGCTCGGCATCACGCCGCGCGAGCTCGAGATCCTGGAGGCATTGGCGGCCGGCCTCAGCAATCGTGAGATCGCTGAGCGGCTCTTCGTCAGCGAAAACACAGTGAAGACGCACGCCGCGCGATTGTTCGGCAAACTCTCGGCGAGACGTCGGACGCAGGCCGTGCAGCGCGCCAAAGAAGAAGGACTCATCCCCTGAAAGGATGATTTTGCACTCTCTGAGCTAAAATCACCCTTTCAGGTGACGCGGAAAGAAGGGGAATTCGGCCAAACTCCCGGCCGTTCGCAACCCTTCTACCGCAAGCGAGGTTTCGACAATGAAGAAAACCGTACTTGTCTTCGGCTCGATCTCTGGCGCCGTCATCTCTGCCATGATGTTCGCCACGCTTCCGTTCATGGACACGATCGGGTTCGATCGCGGCGAGATCATCGGATATACGTCGCTGGTTCTCGCATTCCTGCTGATCTTCTTCGGCGTGCGTTCGTATCGCGATAACGTTGCGGGCGGCACTGTCAGCTTCGGCCGCGCGTTAGCTGTCGGCGCGCTGATCGCCGTCGTGGGTTCCGTGTTCTACGTCGCGACGTGGCAAGTGATCTACTACAAAATCACGCCCGATTTCATGGTAAAGTATCAAGCGCACGAGCTCGAGAAGGCACGTGCCGACGGTGCGACCGAGGAAGCGATTGCGAAAAAGAAGGCAGACATGGACAAGTTCGCAGTGATGTACAAAAACCCCGCGATAAATGCAGCGATCACATTCGTGGAACCGCTGCCTGTTGGATTAGTCATAGCGCTCGTAACTGCAGGCGTGTTGAGCCGGCGAAAAAAGCATGTCGAGGGTGAAATGGGTGTTGTTGCCGGCGCGCGAGTTTGAGCAAACCCTCTTGACACGCAAAGGAGCGAGACAATGCAACTCGGCAATTTCTCGGTGAGCTTGGCCCTCAAAGACATCGAGGCTTCGCGAAAGTTCTACGAAAAGTTTGGTTTCAAGGGCGTCATGGGGGATTCAAAGAACTGGCTGATCATGAAGAACGGCGATCACGTGATTGGGCTCTTTCAAGGCATGTTCGAGAAGAACATGCTGACCTTCAATCCAGGGTGGGACAGCAACGCGAGCCCGTTACAAGACTTCACCGACGTTCGCGAATTGCAGCGTCAGTTGAAGGAGCAGGGGATTCCGTTAGTTGCGGAGGCCGATCCGAATACCAAAGGGCCGGCGTCCTTCATGGCGATCGACCCTGACGGAAACCCTATCCTGGTCGATCAGCATGTCTGATTCACGTTAGGTGGAGCGACACATGACGCCGCACGATTTCTACGGCTCAGTGAAGGAGAGATCGCGAAACACGATGGACGTTGACGCACGCTCGAGAGAGCGCATTCGATGACAGGATTCATAAGCGAACTGTCTGACCTCGCCGTGCTGCTCGCAATCATTTGCGTTCCGGTTGCCACAGCGGCGGTCGTCATCCCCGTAGGCAAAGCGATCACTGAACGTCTGCGCCAGCGCCGGCCGCTGCCGCTCGACGCCGAGTCACGTCTGATGCATCGACTGGACAGCTTGGAGGCACTGACGCTCGGAATCGCCGCTGAGGTGCAGAAGCAGAGCGAGCATCAGCACGCACTCGAGGTAAGGCTGCGAACGCTCAGCATAACCAACGCAAGCGAGGGCGATGCACGTGGACGCGTCATCACGCCACATTAGCGAATCGGGGCGAAACTAGTCTGATCTCCCCCAGGGACCTGATGCGCCTGCACGTGGAGGCGCTCTTCACCTGCGATGCAGCCGGGCGTCTGCTGACAGTGAATGACGCCGGCGCCGCCCCCGCTCCGCGATTCTTTTTGGGCTGCACGCCTAACGGG
>DASYRX010000223.1:0-4740 GCA_036003845.1 Gemmatimonadaceae bacterium
TGCTGTCTGTCGCCTTTACGACGAGCGGATTCAGCAGCTCTGCCCCAGCGGGACCGGATTGTCCGTCACCCGACACGATCACCAGGGATAGGGTCTGCGGCAGCGTCTCGACCGGTGGTGCAGCTGGGTCAGGGCTGCAGCCGAATGTGACGAGAAGTCCGCATGATATGAGGGTCAGTCCAGTCGTAAGGCGCTTCACGGGTTCCTCCAGGTTTCTTGCAGTCGTGACAAACGCGCCTAAGATGGACGCACTGGATCACCCAGCTCTGATCCGATTCTCATCCACATGAGATGATTGACCTTAGAACGCTCGGAGGACTTGACCTCAGATCTGACGGGCCGTTAGGCAAGGCGGCGCGGCAGCCGCGTCGTCTCGCCGTCATGGCGATCCTGGCGGATGCCATGGACCGTGGCGCAAGCCGCGACTCGATCATCGGGCTCCTCTGGCCCGATCAGGATGAAGAGAGCGCCCGGAACAACCTGACCCAGGCGCTGTACGCGCTGCGCCGAGACCTTGGTGACGATCGCGCCATCGCTGGCTCCTCTCGCATCGTGCTCGATGACGGCACAGTTGATTGCGATCTGTGGCGCTTTCGGAAAGCCATCGACTCCAAGGACTGGGAAGCCGCAGTCGCGCTCTATCACGGGCCATTCCTGGCGGGCTTCTTCGTCGATCAATCCAGCGAGTTCGATCGCTGGGTCGAGCGCGTTAGGGACCGCCTGGCTTCGGATTACGCGCGCGCCGTTGAGCGCGCGGCCAGCAATCATTCGGACCGCGGCGATTTCACGCATGCGGCTGCACTGTGGCGACGACTGTCGGCGTTCGATCCGTACAACGCGAGAGCCGTTGCAGCTGCGGCCCAGTATATGCGCGCCGCTGGCGATCGTGCCGGTGCCTTGATTCTGATCCACGACTTTGCGTCGCGCATGCGAAAGGACCTCGCCTTGCAGCTCGACCGCACGCTGGTCGACCTCGCTGACGCGATTCGCGCGGAACTAGCCGCGACTCGCGAGGTCATGCCTAACGCGGTGCCTGTCGCTGATGCGTCGTCAATTGATTCGCGGCTATTCGCACCGGCGGCAGCCAGCGGCACCCCTTACACCACGCGCCACGCCAGCGGTCGCATGGTAGCAGCTGCAGTTGGTATCATTGCCGTGGGCGTCACCGTAGTGGCACTGCGCGCGGCTGATTGGCGAAACGGCGGAGAACCAATCGCCACCACGGTCGTTGTGCTCCCCTTCTCCGTTCAGGGTGATTCGAACGTCCGCATCCTAGGCAAAGGCGTCGCGCAACTCATATCGCAAGGCCTCGACGGTGTCGGGGAACTGCGTGCAACCGCGCTTCCAGCAATCGGGCCGACACTCGCTCCCGCGCTCTCCGCAGCCGACACTTCGGCGATGCTCCTCGAGAGGTATCGGCTCACTCGTTATGTCTCCGGTACTGTCGCGGCCGTAGGCGCGACGGTTCAGGCGCACATCGTGCTGCATGATGCCACTCGTCGCGGCGTGTCAATCGGATCAGCTACCGTGACCGCTCCCGCCGACAGCATCTTCCGCCTCGCCGACGAAATCACCCGCCGCCTCCTCGGCCTCGCGGTCTCGTCAAGCTCAAGTCAGTTTGGAAGACGAGCGTCCGAAACGACCAACTCCCTCCCGGCGTTCATGGCGTTCCTGGATGGCGAAGCGTGGTTCCGGGCTTCGCGTTTCGCGGACGCCGTAAGTGCGTTCAAACGTGCGGTGCGAGAGGACACATCATTCGCGCTCGCGTACTATCGCCTCGTCGATGCGCTGGACTGGAACGGGCAGGGCGACCAGATACCCAGCGCGGCGGCCCGGGCTCTCGCGTTAGGCGACCGGCTGCCGTGGCGCGAACGTCGGCTGCTCGAAGGCGGCATGGCGTGGCGGAACGGAAAGCTCGATGAAGCAGAAACCAAGCTGCGCGAGGTCGCCACGCGATACCCTAACGACGTCGACGCGTGGTACCAGCTCTCCGAAGTACTGTTTCACTCCAATGCGGTTCGGGGCCGGGAGTTCGTTGAAGCGGAGCGGCCGTTGCAACGCGTGCTAGCGCTGGATCCCGCCAACCGCAGCGCGCTGACGCATCTGTTGCGCATGGCCGCGTACGTGGACGACACGGCACGTGCCAATGAAACGTTTCAGCGGGCATTGCCGCTCTTTGCGGCCGGCGTCGAGGCCGAGGTAGCAGTGTTCCATGCGACGCTCGCCGGACCTGTGAAAGCGCGTGAAGCCGCGATCGAACGACTCTTCGCGGAAGGCGGCTACTCAGTAATCAACGCGGCGCAGCGTCTCGCTGCGTATGCAAAAGATCTGCGCTCCTCGGACACCCTCGTTTCTCGCGCCATTCGACAGGGGCTCGCCCGAGGTGATTACGGCGAGACGCGGTATTGGGCTGCGATCATTGCGGCGGCGCAGGGCCAACTGCGTCGCGCCGGGCGTGAGCTCGCCACATTGCAGTCCACCGCGCCAGGCAAGGCAGTGGAACTGCGGGCGCTATTGCTGGCGTTTCCATACCACTCGTATCGGGATGTTGAACGGAACGACGCTATCGCGGAGCTCGACCGCCAAGGCCTGCCTAACGTCGCGAACGGTTTTCAAACGACTCCCGCACGGGTTGGCTCCCTGGCGCGCCTTTACCTCACCGGACTCGCACACGGTATCTCGGGCGATCCGTCCGAGCTGGCCGGCTACGCCGATTCACTCGAGCACTGGCAACCGTCCCGGGGCAGCGAGGTGACGGCCAGTGCGTTTTCTGGAGCGCTTCGCGCACTGCATGCCTCTCGAACAGGTCGACCTGAAGACGCCCTCGCGATTCTGGAGCGTACGCCCGAGCCAGCGGAGATCGTGGAGCAATTCATAGGCGGCATGCAACACGAACGGTTCTTGAAGGCCTCGTTGCTGGAACGTGTCGGTCGAACGGACGAGGCGGTGGCAGTCTACGGCAGCCTGATTTTCGGCCATCCGAATAGCGTGCTGACCGCGGTGCCGGCGGCCCTCCGCCGCGCTCGTCTCCTGGTGAAGCTTGGTAAGCTGCCGAAGGCCCGGGCCGACTATCGACTCGTCGTCAGCGCATGGCATGCGGCCGATCCGGTTCTGCAGCCGGTCGTCGACAGCGCGCGCGCTGAGCTGAGTCGATTGCGCTAAGGAGCAACCATTGAGCTGCGCTTCGACGTCGGCGGCAGCTACTACATCCTCATGCGGCGGTTTGGCCGTTGCAGCTGCGACGCTGCGTTGTCTGTTGCCTAACGCGGGCCGTTTGGCATTCAGACCGTGGCCGGCCGCCCGCCGAAGCTGACGATGTAGCCGTCGGGGTCCTCGACGTAGAAGTCCATAGTGCCCCACTCGGTCGCCGCCAGCGGTTTGATGATCCGTGCGCCGTTCGCTGTGCACCGCGCATAGAACGCCTCGATGCCATCGACGCCGGCCGCAGCGTCGAGATGCTCGTGCTCACGGCGATGCCGACGCTCCGCGTCATACTTGGGCGCTTCCTTCAGATGGAGTTCCAGCCCGTCGAGCAGGCCGATTGCATAGAACCCCTCCCACGGCTCACCGAAGGTGAATCCGAGCTTTTCATAGTACGCGATCGAGCGCGCGAGATCGTCGACGAGGAACTGGGGAGCGAAGGATGTCACCCTGGGCCGTGCATCGGGAGTTGTGGTCATCGGAAGTCTGTGTTCAGGGATTGGGTGCCGCTCTGCTGCGCCGCCCCTAACAACGGCCATGACGCTCAGTGTCGTGTTAGGCCGCACGCCGCAAAGCACGGCGTTATGCCTGTCGAGCCAAGGGCGATCGATCACCAACGAGCCAGATGTGTCCGAAGGGATCGACAAATCCGCCCTGGCGATGCACGCCCCAAGGCGCCTCATGATCCCTAATCACGTCGACGCTGCCGTTTGCGCCGTGCGCCACGGCCTGCGCGATGAAGCCGTCGGGATCATCGCAGAACACTTCGATGCGTGCCGACGTGATGCCGAGTTTTGTTGGGCTCTCCCAGCCGTTGTTTTCTGGCTCCCCAACGAAAAAAGGCGCACCAGCCACTTCCAGGCCGGCCACCGATCCAAGACTCCACAACTCAACGGCGTTCAGAGCGCGTTTGTACCACGCGACTGCCGTCGGCGCATCGGACACAGCAACCATTACAGAGATGACAGCAGGACGTTTCATCGGAGGACTCGCACCGCCTAACGGACATGTGTGAGCTGCGGCAACGTGTTGCTAGGCAGCCGCCAACTAGGAGGAACGTTGTCTGGCGCGGAAGCGGTGATGTGCCGCCAGGCCTCGAACCCGGGCCGCCGGTCTAGCACCCCTTTCGAGGTGGGAGTCGAACCCACTGTGCTAGCCTCCGACTGTGATCCATCCACCGGCACATCGCTGTGAAATATATCGAAGCTGTTCGCCGCGACATGAAGCCCGTGCCCATCAGTCCCCGACGAATTTGACGTGGCAGTAATGTGGCTGCAGATCCTGGCCAGTCCAGGCTTCCCTTTGCGCAGATTCGGTAGTGAGCGAGTATTGATCGACGCCAGTCCAGACGTGGAAGACGAGAGGCTTACCGAAGAGGAAGGACAGAAGCGACGAAATGCTCGTTAGGCAGCGCTGCGGCGGACGGGTGGTTCCGCCACCGCGGCTGACGCGGTAGTCTTGAGAGGATCCTTCACCTCCATCGGGGAAACCCATGCATCCAGTTCGGCTGCTGCTGCTCGCGGTCGCGATCGGCCTAGC
>DASYRX010000224.1:0-16127 GCA_036003845.1 Gemmatimonadaceae bacterium
GAAGGTTGGGGCCGACGGTGTACGCCGCAAAAACGGGCGACCGCTCGAACTCACCATCGTGTATCCAACGTCGTCCGTTACACGCGTGCGCGCGAGCGTGATCCTGCAAGATCAATTCGCGCGGCTTGGGTTACGGCTCAAACTGGATCCGATCGAACCTAACGCGATGGGTGAGCGGGTCTTTGGCAGCCGCAAGTGGGACGCCGCGTTCATGGTGTGGCACCCGGATCCGGGCTCGTCGGCCGTCGTACAAAACTGGGGTAGCAGCAGCGCCATCCCCGGCGGCCCCAACCTCTCCCGTTATGCGAGCAGAGAGTTCGACGCGCACCTCGATAGCGCGCGCACGACGTACGACCTCGCAGCCGCGCGGGAGCACTTCAAGCAGGCGTTTACTGTACTGAACAATGATGCACCGGCGATCTGGCTCTACGAGCTGCGCAGCGCCGCCGGGATCAACAAGCGCATCCGTCCAGCGACGATTCGCCCGGATGCGTGGTGGGCACACCTCGATCGCTGGTCCATCGCGCCCGGACAGCGCATTGCGCGTGACAAGGTGGGGCTCGGGAAATAGGGGATAGGCCATAGGGAGATAGGGGAGAGGCGTGACGTTTTAGGTCGCCAGAGTCAGAGATGCGACCTCTGACCTCTGACCTCAGACCTACAGCCGTTACAAAGCACAGGCGCGGCAGTCATTTGCATGGCGTCCGACCTCCAACACCCACGCCCCCGCGCCGTTGCTACGCACTGCCGTTTCTACATGCGTCGTGTCTCGTATTGCGCCGCTACTCCTCGGCCTAACGCTGGCGTGTGGCGGTTCGAGCGCACCCATCGTCATCGCGTCGGCCGGACCGTGGGCCACGCAGCCGTACGCTCAAGCGGCTAAGCAAGGGATCGAGCTCGCGATCGCCGAAGTAAACGAGCGCGGCGGGATCAATGGACGTCGCGTGGAGTGGCGCCCGCGTGACGACGAGGCGAATGGCGCGAAGGCAGCAGAAATCGCCAACGAGTTTCTCGCGAGTCCGGAGGTCGTTGCCGTTGTCGGACACGTGAACTCTGGTGCGATGGTGGCAGCAGCGCGCGTATACGACGCTGGACTCCCAGCGGTAGCGATTTCTACGAGCTCGCCGGACCTAACGGGCATTTCGCCGTGGGTCTTTCGAGTGATATCGAGCGACTCCGTGAATGGGCTCGACGCTGCCCGCTTCGCGCAGCGCATGGCATTCAACAGCGCAGCCGTTCTCTACGAAAACGATTCCTTCGGTCGCGGCTTCGCCGATGCGTTCCGGCGCGCCTATCGCGGCCGCCTCGTTGCGATCGATCCGATTCCGAGCGACTCGATCACGGATTACGAGCCATACATTGCGTACCTCAAGGCGCGACAGCCGGACCTGGTGCTCATGGTGACAGTCGAGGGGCCTGGTATCGCCCTCGTGCGCGAAGCGCGCCGGCAGCAGCTCAGCGCCGCGATTCTCGGCACCGACGGATGGAGCGGGATGGCCAAGTATCCAGCGGATGCCAATGGCGTCTACGTCACGCAGCCCTTCACGGCGACCGATCCGCGTCCGGACGCGCAGCGCTTCGTCAGTGCATTTCAGTCGAAGTACGGGACGGTACCTAACGCGAACTCCGCGCTCGGCTACGACGCCATGATGGTCGTGATCAACGCCATCAAGGCCGTCGGCACCGATCGCTCACGTATCCGAGACTATCTCGCGAGCTCGAGGACTCGCCAGCCGTTCGCCGGCGTCACTGGCGCGATCGCATTCGATTCGACAGGCGACGTTCGCAACAAGCCGTTCACGATGACGAGGCTGGAGGGCACTCAGTTCGTCGTCGTGACCGCGGGGACTTCGCCATGAACGCGGCCGCGCGTCGCGGGCTGCGCTCGATCCGGATCCGTCTGCTTCTGGGATTCGGCCTGCTGGCGTTCCTTGTCGTGGCGACGGGGCTGTTCGGTCGCAGCACCGTCAGCCGTCTCGCCGACGAGATTTCCAGTTCGTTAGGCATGGTGCAGCGCGACGCGCGCATGGCCGCGCGGCTTTCCGCGAGCGTCGCACAGGGATTGGCCGCCGCCGACCTGTATCTGTCGGCTCCGTCTCAAGAGGTGCGGGACCGCTTCTCGCGCTACATCTGGGACGCGCATGCCGTCAAGCGCGACATGAACCGCACGATGACGCACGGTGCGGGGGAAGCGACGCTCATCGCCGGACTGGACGCCAAGCTCTCGGCTGTCGAAATCGACTATTCCCTCGCCCATCGGCTCACGGATCTCGGGCGCCGCGATGAGGCGCGCGTGATCGCCAACCGCGCACGCGGCCGCGTCGATCCGTTGCTGAACGATGTTCGCACGTTAGGCGAGAACAAGACGCGCCAGTTCGAATCCGCAGCAACGGCGCTCCGAAGCGAGACGCTGCGCCGCAGCCTGGTGCTACTCGTCGTGGCACTGCTCACCGTGGTTGTCGGCGTCGTTGTCGTGCTGAACACGGTGAACTTCATCACGCGGCCACTCGAGGTGCTCGTGGCACACGCCCGCGCCTTGAGCGACGGCAAGCTCTCGGCTCGCACGACGAGCGAGCTTCCGGGAGAGTTCCAGGAGCTGGCATCGGCGATGAACAGCGCCTCGGCGTCGCTCGAGCGCGTGAGCCGCGTCGCGTCTGCGACCGCGGACGACGTCGCGGCATCAGCTCGCGATCTCGCCGGCGTCACCCAGCAGATCTCGGCCGCGGCGACGGAGATGGCAGCGTCGATGGGCGAGATTTCCGGCGGTGCCGACAGTCAGGTGCGCCAGATCCGCTCTGTCGACGACGCGCTCAGAACTCTGCGTGGGAGCGCCGACACGGTGCGCCACGGCGCGGCGGAGCTGACAGCGCTCGCCGGCGGTATCGAGGACCAGGCGATGTCCAAGCGACAGGAAATCGCCCGCGCGTTAGGCATTCTCACCGACGTGCGTACCAACGTTCAGCGCGCCGCCTCCGAAGTGGTGGCGCTGAATCGAGCAGCCGACGACATCGAGAATTTCGTGTCGACAGTCAGCCGCATCGCCGAGCAGACTGACTTGCTGGCGTTGAACGCGGCGATCGAAGCTGCACGCGCTGGCGCTGCCGGACGCGGCTTCGCCGTCGTGGCCGACGAAGTCCGCAAGCTCGCCGAACAGGCGCAGCGCGCCGCAGATGACGTCGTGCGGCTCACGCGCGCTGTGACGGCACAGATCGACGCTACCACTGAGGCGATGGGACGTAGCGCCGCGCGCGTCTCTGAAATCGAATCGCTGTCGCGCGAGGTCGACGAGGCCCTCACGTCAATCTCGAACTCGGCGGAGCGCACGCGGGCCGCGGCCGGCGCCGTATCCGCCGAAGCCGATCGCACGGCCGAAACAGTCTCCGAAGCCGTGACCGGCATGACGTCAATCGCGCGGACGGCAGAAGGGCACGCGGCGGCAGCGCAGCAGGTCAGCGCGTCCACGCAGGAACAGAGCGCCGCTTGCGAGCAACTCAGCTCGGCGTCGACGCAACTCGTGCAAGGTTCGATGCAGCTGCGTCAGCTCGTCGGGACGCTGCGCGTGGAGTCGTCTAACGACTACGGCACCGATGGCGGCGAAGAAAACTTCGCGGGGTCGAACAGCTCCGCGGGCAAGGGGACGTTGACCTTCACGTCCGAGTAGTCCTGGCGCAGTACGAGTCGTCCGTCGCGGTAGACGGTCATTTCGCGCGCGACAGGAAACCCTGCAACATCCGAATAGGCCGAGAAGCGCACATCACTCACGATGGTGCGCGTGCCACGCACGTCGCGCTGAATCACGCGTTCGACGATGAGCGAGTCGCTGTCGATCCAGAACTGGCTGCTCGTCGTGTCGCCGGCAGCGGCGGCGCCGACGATCCAGACTCTATCGCCGCCATAGTAGCCGGCGCGCACCTTCGAGAGATCGAAGCCTAACGAATCGAGCTGGCGGATCGTCGTGTCCACCGCCTGCGCGTACACGTCAGCCACGAGCAGCGTGAGCGGATTCCAGCCGGCCTGCTCGGCGCTGCGCTTGCCGTCGACGAAGGAGTAGATCCGCCCGCCGTTGTACAACACGCCGCTCTGCTGTGTGAGCGGGAGGTAGTCGATGCGCTGCCGCCCCGGCACGCCGAGAAACTCGCGCCAGGAGGATCGCGTCTGACGCCCGTCCGTCCCGTGGAGCGTAGTGGTCAGCGCGATCTGCAGCGACGTGTACCAGCGCCCCGCATAACGCGAATGCATCGCGCGCAGCACACCCTTGCCGTCGACGATCGCCGGGGCCGCGGGCCGTGGCGCGGCAGCAGGCGGCGGCGACGCCTTACCGCCGCATGCGAGTACGGTCGCTGCAAGAATTAGCGTCGCGAGGGTGGGTCGGACATGGGGCGAGTGCATGCTCTTACTATAAACGAAAGCTGTCAGACTTCCGTGAACCACAGGGGTCAGACCCCTACTGATCAGTTGAAGCTGTCAGTGGGTTGCGACAGATACTTGTGACTGTTGACTGGCGTCTCAAGACTTTGGTTAAGATGGCGATGAGCCTACCTTCCAAAGCATGACGGCAAGTCGCCCCAGGACCGTCGTTCTATTGAGCGGTGGCCTCGATTCCAGCACCGCGCTGGCCGTAGCCAAGCGCGACGGATTTGCTCCGTACGCGCTGACGTTTCGCTACGGTCAGCGGCATGAGATGGAGGTCGACGCCGCACGGCGCGTCGCGGCTGCTCAGGGCGTCAGCAAGCACCTCATTTTGGATATCGGGCTGGGAGAGCTGGGCGGTTCTGCGCTGACGTCGGACATCGCGGTGCCGAAGGACCGCGACCTCGAAAATGGGACTGAAGAGATACCTGTCACGTACGTCCCGGCGCGGAACACGATTTTCCTGTCGTACGCGCTGGCCTGGGCCGAAACGCTCGACGCCGGCGATATCCACATCGGCGTGAATGCGCAGGATTACTCCGGCTATCCGGACTGCCGACCGGAATACATCCGGGCGTACGAGCGGATGGCGAATCTTGCGACGAAGGCTGCTGTGGAAGGGCGCCAAGCGCTGCGCATCCATACGCCGCTCATGACGCTCAGCAAGCGGCAGATCATCGAGCTGGGCATCTCGTTAGGCGTGGACTACGCGCTGACGACGAGCTGTTACGATCCCACGCCGCGGGGCCAGGCGTGCGGCCGTTGCGACGCCTGCCAACTGCGCCGTAAGGGATTTGCCGAGGCTGGCGTCGATGACCCGACGGAATACGCTGACGCGCAGAGCCTAACGCGGGTGCGATGACGTACACGGTTAAGGAGATCTTCTACACGTTGCAAGGCGAGGGCGCCCAGACCGGGCGTCCTGCCGTCTTCTGCCGCTTCAGCGGCTGTAACCTCTGGTCCGGCCGCGAGGAAGACCGAGCGACAGCCGAGTGTACGTTTTGCGACACCGATTTCGTCGGCGTGGGTGCCGACGGTGGCCGATTCGCCACGGCGCAGTCGCTCGCTGCCGCCGTGCGCGCGTGCTGGCCTAACGAGCAAGTCGGCGCACGGCCGCTCGTCGTCTGTACAGGGGGCGAACCGCTGCTGCAGCTGGACGAGGCGGCGATCGCTGCGCTGCACGATGCCGGCTTCGAAATCGCGATCGAGACGAACGGCACGCAGCAGGCTCCCGCGGGGATCGACTGGGTGTGCGTGAGTCCCAAGGGGAAAACGCACCTCGTTCTCACGCGTGGCGATGAGCTCAAGCTCGTCTATCCGCAGGACGACGCACGGCCAGAGCGCTTCGAGCACCTCGAGTTTCGCCACTTCTTTCTGCAGCCGATGGACGGCCCCGACGTCGAGCGTAATACGCGGCTCGCGTTGGCGTATTGCCTCGCGCATCCACGCTGGCGCCTGTCGTTGCAGACACACAAACTCCTGGGCATTCGTTAGGCAGATCTCCATCACAGCTGTGGTGTGCAGCCGGCCCTTGTGTGTTGAGCCGGGCTTTACTACTCTGTGAATGTGAGCCTCACGCCGCGATATTTTTGCTTGCTCGGCATCTCGTTGCTGCTGCCATTGTGCGCTGAATCACAAATGCACCCGATGCGGCGCAAGCCATTCGAAGCCATGAGTGCGTCGGCGCAGCGGCTCAAGGACTCCGTCACCACACGCGTCGCGCGATTCGTTTCGCGGCCCGTCGAAATCCAGGACACGTCGGTTCTGCAACTATCCGAGCAGACACTGCGTGACTCCGTGGTCGCTGTCGCGCGGCGGCAGATCGGCCGCCGCTACGTGTTAGGCGGCACGACTCCGTCCGGCGGATTCGATTGCAGTGGACTCGTGCGCTTCGTACTCACGGCACTGCGACTCGGCGTGCCGAGAACCGCGGCAGAACAAGCGACGAGCGGTCTCGCGGTCGCTGCCGATACTGGCGTGTTACGCCCTGGCGATCTGGTGACGTTCGGAACATCGCGCGTGCATCACGTCGGGATTTACTCGGGCGAGGGTCGCTTCATTCACGCGAGCGTCAAAGCCGGCAAGGTGATCGAGTCGTCGATCACTCGCCAATCCTCGCCGCTGATTCAGAGATGGTCGGGGGCGCGGCGGCTTCTCGCGTTACGCGATACGACGACGCGGTAAGAACCAACTAAAGCTGTCAGCTGCCAGCTGACAGTCCTAAGCTGACAGCGGCTCACAGCTACTGTGAGCTTTTGACTGTAGTCTGGTGTCTGACAGCTTTGGTTTGGTTCTTCGTTAGGCGTTACGTTGCCAGAGCGGTCCCGATTTGATCGCCGCATTGTAAGCGGGGCACGACTCGCGATGTGCACCGGGGAGGTAGCCAGTACTCACCAGGAATTCGCGCACGATCTCGCCCCCCGTAAACACGAAGGCGCGCTTGAACACCTTGCGCCATTCGTCCAGCGACAGCGGATGCTGCTCGTCCAGCCAAGTAACAAAGGACCCGTGCGACTTCTTGATGGCGCGCAGCCGACGCGCATTCTCGATCGCTGCGTTGACTTTGAGCTGATTGCGGATGATCCCCGCGTCGCGCAGGAGGCGAGCGCGGTCGCGAGCGCCGAATCGGGCGACGGCATCGACGTCGAAGTCGCGATACGCTTTGCGGAAGGCGTCGCGCTTCTTGAGGATCGTGAGCCACGAGAGTCCGGCCTGATTGATCTCCAGCATCAGCCGCTCGAAGAGAACTGAATCGCCGGTCACGCGGAATCCGTACTCGCGATCGTGATACGGTCCGTGGATCGGATGATCGGCGGCGTCGCAATAGCTCGGCGCGACGCCCATGGCAGGCGTCATTGTTTCGTTAGGCATCGTCAAAAGCACTGAACCGCGGATTTGCGCGGGTGCACGCGGATTCTGAAGAAGAAATCAATGGCGGCGGTTCTGCGCCGAGTCGTTGCCGGGTTAGATCCGCGCCGTTTTTGCATTTTCTGCGGTTAAAGTACTTGTTCCTGGTGTGCGATTTTGGGACGGCGCATCCCAGCACCGGACGATGAGCTGTCAAACGCTGAGCCTTTTTCGAAGCGTAAGCCATTGAAACTGTGGGACTTATCGTCCGCAGAGGTTCCTGGCACGACCCTTCCTTATAAGCAGCCGACATGGTTGATATCAAACGCGACCCACCCAAGAAAACGAAGCGCAATATCGTGATCGGCGCGGCGATCGCCGCGGTCGCCTTGATCACCGTCTTTCTAAGCCAGCTCGAAGCCCGGCCGCCCTCAGTCAACCGTGCCGAATTGTGGGTCGATTCGGTTGTGCGGAGCGACATGCTGCGCCAGGTGCGCGCCCCCGGCACCCTGGTCCCCGAGCGGATCCGGTACGTGGTCGCCGTGACGTCGGGGCGTGTCGAAGCGAAGCCGCTCACGGCAGGCGTGACGGTGACTCCGTCGACACTGATCCTCGAGCTTAGCAACCCTGACGTACAGCTCGAGTATCTGACTGCACAGCGCGCGGTAGCTGACGCAGAACAGGCCCTAGTGAATCTGCAAACCTCCCTCGAGACAGGCATACTCACGCAGCAGTCGCAGGTCGCGCAAACGCGCACCCTGCGATCGCAGGCGTTGCGAGACGCTGAAGTGTTCGCGGCATTGGACAAGCGCGGGCTCTCTTCCGCCAACGAAGTGGCACGGGCGAAAGAGCTTGCAAGCGAGCTCGAGGGGCGCATCAAGATCGAGGAGCAGCGCTTGGCCGTGATGCAGTCCGCTGCCACCGAGCAGGTGCGCCTAGCCAAGACGAACCTCGATCGACAACGCGCGATCGAACGGTTCCAAGCGCAACGGGTCGCGTCGATGAAAGTCACCGCCGGGGAAGAGGGCGTCCTGCAAACATTGAATGGCGAGTTGGGGCAATGGGTGTTGGCGGGCACAGTGCTCGCCACGGTTGCACAGCCAGGGCGCCTGAAGGCCGTGCTTCGGGTCCCGGAGACTCTGGCTCCAGACGTTGTACCTGGCCAGCGCGCGAGCATCGATACCCGAAACGGATTGGTAAGCGGGCACGTTATGCGAGTCGATCCGGCGGCACAGAACGGAACAGTGACCGTCGAAGTCGCGCTCGACGGCGCGCTGCCGCGCGGCGCGCGTTCGGATGCCAGCGTGGATGGGACGATCGAGGTCGAGCGGCTCCAGAATGTGCTGCACGTGGGACGCCCCGCCTACGGACAGCCGGAAAGCACGGTTGGAATTTTCAAGATGGACGCGAGTGGAAACACTGCGACGCGCGTAAACGTTAGGCTTGGCAAGACATCGGTGAATACGATCGAGATTCAGAGCGGACTGTCGCCGCGAGATAGCGTCATCATCAGCGATATGACCCGCTTCGATAACGTTCAGAAGGTTCGCATAGAGAGATAAACGAAGCTGTCAGCTATCGGCCGGCAGCTGTTAGCCGTCAGCTTTTTTTCATTACGCATTACCGATCGATATCAGCTGTGAGTTCCCCACACCCCCACACCACCATGGATACGCTCATTCGCATGGAAGGAATCAAGAAGATCTTCTACACGGACGAGGTAGAGACACACGCGCTCGCCGACGTCCACCTGGAGATCGGTACTGGCGAATACGTCGCCATCAACGGGCCCTCGGGGTGCGGAAAGACGACGCTTCTTTCCATACTGGGGCTGCTGGACACGCCGACAGATGGGAAGTACACGCTGGCGAATGAGGACGTGTCCAACCTTTCTGCCGGCGATCGCGCACGCATCCGCAACCGGCAGATCGGATTCATCTTCCAGGCGTTCAACCTGATCGGCGACCTCACGGTCTACGAGAACGTCGAGTTGCCGCTCACGTATCGCGGGATGTCCTCGGCAGAGCGGAAGCAGCGCGTCACCGAAGCGCTCGAGCGCGTGGGGATGTCGCACCGCATGAAGCATTATCCCTCGCAGTTGTCAGGCGGTCAGCAGCAGCGTGTTGCCGTAGCCCGCGCCGTTGGCGGCGATCCGGCGATCCTCCTCGCGGACGAGCCGACTGGAAACCTGGACTCGACGAACGGCGAAGCGGTGATGGAGCTGCTGCAAGAGCTGCATCGCGGCGGCGCCACGATCTGCATGGTGACGCACGATCCTCGTTATGCACGTCATGCCGATCGCTCGATCCATCTCTTCGACGGCCGAGTCGTCGATGAAACGATGAGCGAGGCGACAGCGACGGCCTAAAAACGCTGGAGGTCGGCGGACGCAATAAATCAGCGAGTGACAACATGATCGATGCGCTCCGCCGCGACTTACTGTACGCGCTCCGAGCATTGGCGCACTCGCCGGGATTCACGGCGATTGCGGTCCTGTCACTCGCGTTAGGTATCGGCGTCAACAGCGCCATCTTCACGATGGTGAGCGCCACCACGTTCCCGGACCTCCCGTACAGGGAGGCCGATCGTTTGGTGGACGCGCACGAAACGTCCCCCGAGCTGTGCGCCGGCTGCGGCGTCGGGACGAGCTATCCCACCTTCAGCGATTGGCGCGCATCAGCCACGTCGTTCAGCGCCATGGGCGCCTACAAAGAGACGGCTTTCCCCGTCTCGAGTGGAACGGACCCGGAGCTCGTCTCCGGCGCATACGTATCAGCGACTGTTTTTCCGCTGTTAGGCATCGCACCCGTCGTTGGACGCGGATTCGCCGAGGAAGACGATCGCCGCGGTGCGCCTCGTGTTGCATTGCTCGGTTATAACACGTGGGCGCGTCTCTTTGGCAGCGACACCAGTGCGATCGGCCGCACAATCCGGATAGCGGGCGAGCCTACGACCGTGATCGGCGTGATGCCTTCCGGTTTCGAGTTTCCCGAATTTGCCGACATCTGGCTGCCGATCAGCTCTGCCGCCGACACGCTCCCACGCAGCGATCGATCGATCGGCGTGGTTGCTCGACTGAAAGCGGGCATCTCCCTCGAGGCGGCGCGCGAGGAGATCATCCGCCTCACGAGTGGCATCGCTGCGGCGAATCCTGAAGCCATGCGAACGTGGAGCGGCGGACTGACGACCCTGCGTGAGGACCTGGTTAACGACTCCGGGCCGCCCTTTGTGATTCTGTTGGGTGCATCCGCCCTCGTACTGCTGATCGCCTGCGCCAACCTCGCCAATCTGATGCTGGCTCGAGCAAATCGCCGCATGCGTGAGGTCGGCGTTCGATCCGCGTTAGGTGCCTCCACTAGACAGCTGGTCCGCCAGCTCCTGACAGAAAGCATGCTGCTCGCCAGCGCCGGTGCCGCGTTAGGCATTCTGCTCGCGCTGTGGAGCGTGGATATTGCGCGTCAATTCCTGCCCGGCGAGGTGCCGTTCTGGATCAAGTTCGAGGTCGATTGGCGTGTGCTCGCGTTTACCGCCGGACTTGCGGTCATCACTGGAATCGGCGTGGGGCTCGTTCCAGCGCTCCGCGCGGCGCGCGTGCAAGTGCACGATGTGCTCAAGGACGCCGGTCGCAGCACGACTGTTGGTCGGCGCCAGTCCTTCCTGCGAGGAACACTGGTCGTCGCGGAGATTGCGCTTTCGCTCGTGCTGCTCGCTGGCGCCGGACTGCTCATCAAGACGTTCGTGCGCGCAAGCGGCACGCGCGACCTGGGCTACGATCCGACCGGCGTCTTGCAGGCTTCGGCGGAGCTCACCGGGAGACGCTATGCGGCGCCGCAGCAGGTTGCGATCGCGACAAACGAGATGCTGCAACGCGTTGCGGCCTCCGGACTAGTGGAAAGCGCAGCGATCTCGTACACGCAGTTCTTAGGCACGTTCGTTGGATCAGAAGCGAGCATGACACTCGAGGGCAGCTCGAGCGCCGTGCCTGATGCGGTTGTTCCTCGCTTTGCTTACGTGGTCACGCGAGGCTACTTCGAGACGCTGCGAGTCCCGTTGGCGCGCGGACGCCGCATCCAGGCGAGCGACGGCCCCGCGGCTGCTGGCGTCGTTCTCCTGAATGAAGCGGCGGCCGCTGCCCTCTGGCCGGGCCAGGATCCGTTAGGCAAGCAACTCAAGCTGGGAGCACCTAACGAAGAAAAGCCATGGCTCACGGTCATTGGCGTCGTGCGCAACTCCATGGGGAACCCGCTTTCGTCGCGTCGCGCCGCGTTCGTCTACACGTCGTTTGCCCAGCAGCCCGGTCGCAGCGTGACGCTGTATGTTCGCACGCGAGGCGAACCAGGCTCGTTCGCTGCAACGCTGCGACGCATCGCCGCCGAAATCGATCCCGACGTGCCGCTCACCGGCGTGCGGCCTATGACGGAGTTGCTCTCCGACATGATCTCGCCGCTGCGCTTCATGATGCGGCTGCTCACCGGTCTTGCGGCTCTGGCCCTGCTGCTCGCCGCCATTGGTATTTACGGCGTACTTTCCTATACGGTAGCCCAGCGGGCGCACGAAATCGGGATCCGTTCCGCGTTAGGCGCTGGCACGCGCCGCACCGTGCAACTCGTCCTGCGCCAAGGGGCTTTCGTGGCCGCAATCGGCGTCGCCCTGGGACTGCTAGGGGCGCTTGGCACCACGCGCATCCTTCGCGCGATTCTGTTCGGGGCCAGCGCGACGGACCCCTTCGTGCTCGGAGGTGTGGCCGTGGTGCTTCTATTCGTCGCGCTGATGGCTTCCGTTGTCCCGGTCTTCCGTGCGCTGCGAGTCGATCCTGTCGACACGCTGCGCCTGGAATGAGACTCCTGCCCTGCGATGGCTGCGCCGCTCGCTAGCTTCTTCCTGGTCCGCTCGGCGTCGCGCGTCGATCCTGTTACTGTCCTACGAGTCGAATGAGAACGGAAGGAAAGGCATTGTGATCTGGTCTCTCAAGAAAACGGCGGCCGCCGAGGCCGCCCCGGCCGTACCCGCTGGCCCGATTGTGGGGCTCCGCAACCTCGAGAAGTACTTCGACACGGCTGCGGGGCGCAGCTATGTGCTCAGGCAGATCACGACGGACATAAATCCGGGCGACTTCGTCACCATCATGGGGCCGTCAGGCGCCGGGAAGTCGACCCTGCTCAGTATTCTGGGCATGCTCGACGCGGCGTGGAACGGCGAGTTCAACTTCCGCGGAACGCCGATCCACAACCTAACGACAAAAGAGCGACTCGCGATCAATCGCAAGCATATCGGCTTCGTCTTTCAGGCGTATCACCTGCTGGACGACCTCACTGTCGCCGAAAACCTCGACGTTCCGCTGTCGTATCGCGATGTCCCGCGCGCCGAAAGGGCCGCGCTCGTCGCGGACACCCTCGATCGCTTCCAGATCGTCGGGAAGAAAGACCTCTACCCTCGACAGCTCTCGGGCGGCCAGCAGCAGCTCGTCGGCGTGGCTCGCGCCGTCATCGCACGTCCATCGGTGGTCCTCGCGGACGAGCCGACCGGCAACCTGCATTCGTCGCAGGCGCGCGAAATCATGGACCTCTTCCGGCGGCTCAACTCGGAAGGCGTCACGATCATCCAGGTAACGCACTCGGACGAAAACGCCCGCTACGGGCGACGAATCATCGAGCTGCGGGACGGGTGGATCGTGGACGATAAGATCCTGACGTAAGTACAGAACGCCACAACTAAAGCTGCCAGCTGCCAGCTCTCGGTTAGAAGCTCTCAGCTGGCGTTGAACGGCGTTGTTGTGGCGCTTGCTGATGACTTCAAACTGAGAGCTGGCAGCTGACAGCTTTAGTTGAAAACGCATTGCGATGCATCCCGCATAGCCGAGACATTCCTAACCATGCCGGCTCCCACCTCGTCGCGGCCCCGCGTGCTGGCCGTGGACGATCAGCTAGACGTCCTCGAGGCCCTCAAGCTCCTGCTCAAGGGCGGCGGCGCTTCGGCGCCTGGCGATGGCGCGGACGATGGCTACGAGGTGGACACGGCACGCTCGCCTAACGAAGCACTACTGGCGATCCAGTCGCGCGATTACGACGCCGTGTTGATCGACCTCAATTACGCGCGCGACACGACCTCGGGGCTCGAGGGGCTCGACTTGCTGCAGCGCATCCCTGCCCTGGACGCGACACTGCCGATCGTGGTAATGACAGCGTGGGCCAGCGTGGATAGCGTCGTGGAAGCGATGCGGCGCGGCGCGCATGACTACGTGGAGAAGCCGTGGGACAATGCACGGCTCGTGGCGACGCTGCGCAATGCCGTCGCGTTAGGCAAGGCTCAGCGCCGTACGCTGCGGCTGGAAAGCGAGAATCGCACACTGCGCTCAGGCCCGCGGCCGGAGCTGATCGCGGAGTCGAGTGCGATGCGGCCGGTTCTTCAGCTCATGGAGCGGGTCGCGCCGTCGGACGCGAATGTGCTCATCTCGGGTGAGCACGGCACGGGCAAGGAGCTGGTGGCGAACTGGCTGCACGCGGCATCGCCGCGCGCTACTAGAGCGTTCGTCGCTGTCAACATGGGAGGCCTGAGCGAAGGCGTCTTCGAAAGTGAGCTGTTCGGTCACGTGAAGGGCGCGTTCACTGACGCGAAAGCCGATCGCGTCGGGCGCTTCGAGCTAGCCGATGGTGGCACGCTGTTCCTCGACGAAATCGCGAACATCTCGTTGGGTCAGCAGGCGAAGCTGTTACGCGTCCTTCAGACCGGCGAATTGGAACGCGTGGGATCGTCCAAGCTGCGTCGCGTGGATGTGCGCGTCCTTTCGGCCACCAACGTGAACGTGCCTAACGAAGTAAGCGAAGGCCGTTTTCGCGAAGACCTGCTCTTTCGTTTGAACACGATCGAGCTGAACCTGCCACCGTTGCGCGAGCGTCGCGACGACATTCCGCGTCTGGCGCACTCCTTCTTGCGGCGTCACGCCGAGCGTTATCGCAAGAACATCAGCGGTTTCGACGCCGGAGCGTCGCAAGCTCTCCTCGACTATTCCTGGCCCGGCAACATCCGCGAGCTCGGTCATGCGATCGAGCGCGCCGTGCTTCTGGCGCCGGGTGAGCAGATAAAGGCGACCGATCTGGGATTGCGCGCATCCTCGGGCGCTACGACGAGCGGCGTTCCGCGGCTGGACGATCTCAGCCTCGCCGAAGCGGAGCAGCTGTTGATCCGCCGGGCACTCGCTCGCTTTCAGGGCAACGTGTCGCTGGCGGCTAAGCACCTCGGCGTGAGCCGCAGCGCGTTGTACCGGCGCCTGGGAGAACGCGATGCCTAACGAGCGGCGCCGGCGCTACCGACTGAGCTACGAGCAGCGCATCACGCTTCTCGCAGTCGGCGCTGGGCTGCCCGGAGTCATCGCTGCGTTCTGGCTGCTGCTGGCCGGCGGACATAGCGCGAAGACGCTCTGGACGCTCGGCATACTCATCGGCGGCACATGGCTCACTCTCGCCTTCATGCTGCGCGAGCGGATCGTGCGTCCGCTGCAGACGATTAGCAACATGCTCGCCGCGCTGCGCGAGGGGGATTTCTCGTTGCGCGGACGCCGCGCCGGAATCGAAGACGCGCTGGGCCTCGCGATGCTGGAGGCGAACCTCCTTGGGGAGACGCTCAAGACGCAACGACTCGGCGCGCTCGAAGCGACGGCCCTCCTGCGCACCGTCATGGCCGAAATCGACGTCGCCGTCTTCGCTTTTGACGACACCGGTGAGCTGCGACTCGTCAATCGCGCCGGTGAACGCTTGCTGGACCAACCGCGCGAGCGCTTGTTAGGCAAGCCTGCCTCCGCTGTCGGACTCGGCGATCTCGTCGTGGCGGACCCGGGGCGCGTGCACGATCGCGCGTTTCCTGGACGCAGCGGGCGCTGGGAAATCCACCGCACGACGTTCAGGCAGGACGGCCGCGTGCACACGCTGCTCGTGCTGGCAGATGTGAGCCGAACGCTGCGTGAGGAAGAACTGCAGGCGTGGCAGCGGCTGGTGCGTGTGCTCAGTCACGAGATCAACAACTCGCTAGCGCCCATCAAGTCACTCGCGGATTCTTTGCGTAAGACTGTCGATCGCCTGCCGGCCGATCGCGCCGCAGCCGACGACCTCAAACGCGGACTTGGGATCATCGTGGGGCGATCCGACGCGCTCTCGCGCTTCATGGCGTCGTACGTCAAGCTCGCGCGGTTGCCGGCACCGCGGCGCGCGGCGCTGGACCTTGGTTCACTCGTGCGTCGAGTTGCGGCGCTCGAGGTGCGTCTCAACGTGATTGTCACGCCTGGGCCGGACGTCGTGCTCGCCGGTGACGCCGATCAGCTGGAACAATTGCTCATCAATCTCGTTCGCAATGCGGCGGACGCCGCGTTGGAAACCGGTGGTCACGCCGAGGTTACCTGGCGCGTGGCGAATCGCGCGGTGACGATCGATGTGCTCGATGAAGGTCCGGGCCTAACGACGACATCCAACCTGTTCGTGCCGTTCTTCACGACGAAGAGCGACGGATCAGGGATTGGCTTGGTCCTCAGCCGCCAGATTGCCGAGGGCCATGGGGGCGTGCTGACGCTGGAGAATCGCGGGGATCGCATAGGCTGCGTAGCGCGGCTTGTACTACCGTTAGGCTCGAGCGCAGGGGCAGGCGCGGCTTAACTTCGTCGACAACGGCACAAGGCAATGATTGCGACAGCGGCAAACGGCGCCTAACGTGTTGGCGTCGAGGCGTCAACAGCGCAAAATGTCTAAAAGAGCAAGTCTTTAACGAAGTTGACGCGTTAACGTCGGCGCGCTACGTGCCGTTTGACGCACTTTTTGCTTAACCCGTGCCGCTGTCGACGCTTTCATGAGGCCGCGTCAGTCGGCGGCACCGGCACGATCTCC
>DASYRX010000225.1:0-8283 GCA_036003845.1 Gemmatimonadaceae bacterium
TGTGCGTCCCGCTGATGAAGCCGGGGCCGTAGTCCGCCGCCGCTCCCGGATACAGCGATTCGGCGTTGTAGCGATAGTTGCTCACGAGCACCGGGTTCGACGGCGATCCGCCCTTGATCCCGTTGCCGACGTCGAGGATCACCAGCCCGTCGCTCCAGTAGCTCACGTACGCGAGTCCGTCCTTCACATCGATGTCGTGCAGGGAACGCCCCGCACGGAATTCCCGCGAACGCCAGGCGCCGACGCGTTTCGGGTTGTACGGATCGTTGATATCGATGATGTTGAGGTCGCCGGTGCCGCTATTCGTTAGATAGACGTGCGTGCCGTGCTTCGGCTGCGTGTACACGAACGCCGAGTGCACACCGGCGGTGACGCCATCGGTGAACTCTGCGATCGGTTTGGGGTGCGCCGGATCGGCCGTTGACGCGATGACGATTCCGTTTTTGCGATCCGCCGCACCTTCACGTGTGAAGACCATCCACTTGCCGTCCGCCGTCGTCATCACGTCGTTCATCGAACGCGAGTTGGCGACGATCGAATCGGTGATGACAGGGTTCGTCGGATCGCTGATGTCGATCGCGTAGATGCGATCGCCACCTAACGCTGTGCCAAGATAGGCGTGCTTGCCGTCAGCGTGGACCCAGACTTCGCTCGTGTAGAACGCTTTGCGCGGCAGCCGCCCGACGACGTTCGCGCTGCGCAGGACGTCCCGCGCCGTGAGCGTCACGATGGCATCGGCGCTGTGAAGGCCGAAATTTGCCGTGACCTGATAGCGTCCGGCTGCGTTGCCGACGAATGCGCCTTCCGCGTCGATGGCGCCGTGGCCCGGCGACATGCTCCACGCCGGCGTTAGGCCCGTGATCGTGGCGCCGCGGGCGTCCTTTACGGTCGCGCTGAAGCGGATCACGTCGCCCTGTCGCGCCTGAGTGCGCGAGGGTGAGAGCTCGACCGAAACGCCGGCGCCTGGCAGCACTTGAACCGAGACGCTCGCCTGCGCTGATCCGGCGCGCGCGGTAATCGTCGAGCTACCCGCGCTGAGAGCGGTGAGCAGGCCGTCCGCGACGCGCACGGCCGCCGGGTTCGAGCTCGTCCAGGCGACGGCGTCGTCACGCGCGTCTCCGGTCGCCGTGAGAACAGCGGCGTCCAGTCGCACGCGCTGGCCAGCGAGCATGCGCGTGACGTTAGGCGTTAGCGAGATGCGCGCCGCGGGTCCCGGGACAATGCGCACCTCGACGCGCTCGGCGACGGGACGGCCTCCACTCGTTGTCGCCGACACCGAGATGGGGACAGTCCCCGGCGATCCGCCACGGACCCAGCCTAACGAATCGACGCTGCCCTGAAAGCGGCCGCCTTGGGCGCTGAATCGGATCGTCGCTCCCGAAACGACGTTGCCGGCTTGATCCAGCGGCTCGACGACGAGGCGCAGTGAGTCGCCGACGGCGATCGAGCGGGCGGCAGGGGTGATGCGCAAGCGGGCGACGGCTTGGCCACTGAGCGCTGAGCTGGCGGCGCATGACACGGCCGCAAGGAGTAGCATCGAGGATCGCAGCATGCCCCAAGATTGTATGGCGGACCGGGGTGTGCCAGCCTGATTGAGCCCTCCGCTCGACGATTACGCTCCCGAAATGCACCGCGATACACCATCTTCGGCCTCATGGCAGAGACCGTCTCTCGGCTAAGCGGCGCATTGGCCGGCCGCTACACGATTGAGCGCGAGATCGGTCAGGGCGGCATGGCGACGGTCTATCTAGCCCGGGACGTTAGGCACGCCCGCCACGTCGCGCTCAAGGTGCTGAGTCCCGAGCTGGGTGCCCTGCTCGGCGTCGATCGTTTCCTCGCCGAGATCAGGGTGACGGCGAACCTGCAGCACCCCAACCTGCTGCCGTTGTTCGACTCGGGTGAGGCAGACGGATTGCTGTTCTACGTGATGCCATACGTCGAGGGCGAAAGCCTGCGACAGCGTATAGACCGCGAAAGGCAGCTCCCCATCGACGACGCGCTGCGCATCGCCACGGCCGTAGCGATGGCGCTCGACTACGCGCACAGACACGGCGTCATCCACCGCGACCTCAAGCCCGAAAACATTCTGCTGCACGACGGGCAGCCGCTCGTGGCGGACTTCGGCATCGCGCTCGCCGTGTCCATCGCCGGTGGGAATCGCATCACACAGACGGGGCTCTCGCTCGGCACGCCGCAGTACATGAGTCCAGAGCAGGCTACGGGCGATCGTACGATCGATGGGCGCACCGACATCTACTCGTTAGGTGCTGTTCTGTATGAAATGTTCACCGGTGACCCGCCGCACACAGGGAGCACTTCGCAGGCGATCATTGCCCGCGTGCTGACGGAGACGCCGCGCAGCGTGCGCTCCAGCCGGCCGAATGTGGCGCCGCACGTGGAACACGCCGTTTCGCGTGCGCTCGAAAAGCTGCCTGCCGATCGCTTCGCCTCCGCGCGCGCTTTTGCCGACGCGCTGAGCGGCGCGACGCCCGTGACGGCACCCGCCGGTATCGTGACATCGGCGGCGACGTCCGATCGCCTAACAATTCGGCTTCCTGCCTCTAGGGTGCGTTCGACGACTCAGTGGCTGGGTTTAGCGCTCTTGGTCGGCGCTGCAGCATGGGGATGGTTACGGCCGCGCCCCGCTCGTGAGCCCGTATCGCGTGTTCGCTTCGCCCTGGCACCGACCGACAGCACGCCTCTGCGCGAGGACATTCCCGGCGCGAATCTCGCGCTCTCGCCCGACGGCACTCAGCTCGTGTTCCTCGCTGGACTCCCGACCTCGCGGTTGTATCTGCGCGGGTTCAATGATCTCGAAGCACGGGAAATTCCGGGAACGGAAAGGGCGGTGACGCCTCGCTTTTCACCGGACGGCCGATGGCTCGCCTTCGTCGTGGACGGACAACTCAAGAAGATCCCGCTCGCCGGTGGTCCGGCGGTGAGAATTGCCGATGGTCTCGGACCTGACGCGACAGCGCGCTACTCGTGGGGGGATCAAGACGTCGTCGTATTCAGGCCAGTACCCGGTCGCGGTCTATACAGTGTGACTGCGGCGGGTGGTGCGCCGACCCAGCTGACGGTGCCTGACACAACGCGACACGAGAACGTGAACGGACACACTTGGCCTGAGGTGTTGCCAGGAGGACGGGCTGTGGTCTTCACCATTTCGTCCGACACCGGCGCCTTGGATCCGGAGTTGGCAGCGGTTCGATTCAGTGACGGACGGGTCGTGCACCTTGGGGTTCGTGGTTGGAACCCGCGCTATGTCGCCACAGGGCACATCCTCTTCAGTCGAATTGAGACTGGCTCTGTCTCAGCAGTTCCGTTCGACGTCGAACGATTACGCGTGACTGGCCCGCCGGTGACAGTGCTGGAAGGTGTGGTCGTGCGAGCCGGCGGGGCCGCGCAGATCGCCGTGTCGCCCACGGGGACGCTCGTATTCGTTCAGGTGACCGGCAGCCAGCTGGTGCGCGTCAGCCGTAACGGCGCCGCCCGGCAGATTCTCTCAGGCCTTGGGCGCTACGAAGCTCCGCGCGCGTCTCCGACTGGTGGCCGCTTCGCGCTCGTCATCCGCGAAGCATCGGGTGCCGCCAACGTCTGGGTGCATAACCCCGCGTTAGGCACGCTGACGCGCCTAACGAGCGACGGTAACAGCATCGGCGCGGCGTGGACAGGCGACGGCAAGCGGATCGCATGGGGACGTGGAAGCGCCGGCCCGGAGGGAGGGCAAGAAATACGATGGCAGCCGTGGGATGGAAGCGATTCGGCAGAGACGCTTGCTGCTGCCAACAAGCGCTTCCGCACCGTGGACTTTCCCGCAAGCGGGAAGCTCTTCGTGTCAGAGGGTCCCAGTGGAGTATGGGTGACAGACACAGACCGGTCGTCGACGGCGCGCCTTATCGCGATTCCGGCGAGAGGTGGACAGCCTCAACCCGCCGTGTCACCCGATGGACGCTGGCTCGCGTACCGGTCGATCCAATCCGGCGTGGGCGAGGTGTATGTGACTTCCCTGTCGGGTGGCGGGCGGTATCAGGTCTCTGAGAACGGTGGCGTGGAGCCCGCCTGGTCGGCGGATGGCCGTACGCTCTTCTACCGAGCACCGGGTCGCTTCATGGCAGCCAGCATCAGCACAACTCCCGAATTCTCAGTATTGCGGCGGGATTCGCTCTTTGCCGACGTGTACTTACGCGGCGTCGGTCAAACGAACTACGACGTTGTTGCAAACGGCAGCGAGTTCCTCATGGTGCGTCGCGGCCTCGATCAGCAACGCATCGTCATCGTTCTCGGCTGGCTGGACGAGCTACGCGAACGGATGGCGCAGGCAACCCCTCGTTAGGCCTCGCTCTCGTTAGGTATCAGCCCTGGCACTCCACCTGGGCCATGTCCGCTCGGCGATACATGATCGTGAGACTCAGCGTCGGATTCTGCCGTGGGCTGTCCCACATCCACCAGAGGCCGGACGCCGTTTTCCCCGGCGCCCTGACGGCGTCGACAAGATTGCCGTAGGACGCGCCTTCCTTCTCTCTGCTGCACTTGAGCGGCTGCAGCGTGAGGCCCTCGTTCTTGAGCGCCGTTTCCACCATTGCGCGGTTCAGAATGAATCCGCGACCACCGCTCAACGAGACTTCCATCGATGGGATGTTTATCCCGACGTTCGCGAGACCCAGCGTCGTCCCGACCACCGTGATGTCCATCGGCAGCGCGACGCTGTCGCCGACGGTGCCAACGAAGCTGCCGCTCCGGGCCAGGGTCAGGCCCTTGGCGCGCGCCGATTGATCCGTGTTGGGAATTGGAGTGGCCGACTGCCATTTGATCGCGAGGTTATTCCCCGTCGTCCACGGAAGGCCGCGTGTGCGCGTGCCGGAATCGGCGAGGAACGTCGTGATGACGGCGCTGAGCTTGACGCGATTCGGCGCTCGCCCCTGCGCGACGAGTGACGGCGCTAATAGTGTTAGCGCAAGGACGATGCCTAACGAGCAGCGTGACGGGCTGGCCAAGGCTGACTCCCGCAACGAGGTGAGGGCAAGATGGTTGCCCTGCACAAAACATTGCGTCACATTGGCGCCGAAAGCGTCAGGCCGCCACCTCCATATAGGAGCGATTCCGGTGTCGCGACTCCGTCATATTCTGGCATGCCTGGGCATCGCCGCCCTTGGCGAGCCAGCTTTCGCTCAGGTCGAGGGGGAACCAGCGCGGGTGCTTGCAGTCGCCGACTCCGCTCTCGCTGCCATCAGCCGCGGAGATGTGGTGCGGTTCACCGATTTGATGGTTGACGAGGCGGTGCTCTTTCCCACTACCACACGCAATGGCGAGTTCCGTTACGTCACTCGCACACGCGCGCAACAGCGAGAGTCGAAATTCAACGGCGTCGTCACGGAGCGCGGCTACCGTCCCGAAGTTCGTGTGCAGGGACCGATCGCGGTCGTCTGGTATCCGTATGATTTGTACATCGATGGGAACTGGTCACACTGCGGCATAGACATCTTCACGCTCATCAAGCGCGCAGATGGCTGGCGCATTGTGACGATGGCATGGAGCGCGGAACAGCCGCCGGTCTGTGAGAAGCATCCGGACGGACCGCCGCAGCGCTGAGACGCTATCGTCATGAGCGAGCCAGCCAGCCGCCTCGCCGCAGCGCTCGAGGGCCGCTACACAGTCGAGCGCGAGCTCGGCCAAGGCGGCATGGCCACGGTCTACCTTGCCCACGATGTGCGGCACGACCGCCAAGTAGCGATCAAGGTACTACATCCTGAGCTCGCCGCAGCGTTAGGCGCCGATCGCTTCCTCGCAGAGATTAAGACAACGGCACGACTGCAGCACCCGCACATCTTGCCGCTGCTCGACAGCGGTGCGGCCGACGGACTGCTGTTCTACGTCATGCCCTTCGTGACTGGCGAGACCTTACGCGCGCGGCTAGCACGCGAACGGCAGCTGCCGATCGCTGTCGCCCTGCGCATCGCGCGCGAGGTCGCCGACGCCCTCAGCGATGCGCACACGCACGGTATCGTGCACCGCGACATCAAACCCGAGAACATTCTGCTGCAGGGTGAGCACGCGCTGGTGGCGGACTTCGGGATCGCCCTCGCGGTGCAGCAGGCGGGCGGGCAGCGGATGACGCAGACCGGGCTTTCGTTAGGAACCCCACAGTACATGGCTCCCGAGCAGGCGATGGGCGACAAATCCGTCGATCATCGGGCCGACGTTTACGCGTTAGGCGCCGTCACCCACGAGATGCTCGCCGGCGAGCCGCCCTTCACGGGTCCAACGCTCCAGGCCATCGTCGCAAAAGTAATTGCCGACTCGCCGCGTCCTCTGCGGGAGTTGCGCAGGTCGGTGCCCGAGCACGTCGAGGCGACCGTCATACAGGCACTCGAGAAACTCCCGGCCGATCGCTTTGCCAGTGCCGCTGACTTCTCCGCGGCGCTCGGTGCTCGCACCGCCGCGACCACACAATCCTCACGGACGCCCGTTAGGCAGCAATGGCTCGCGTGGGCTGGCTGGGGGGCGGCACTCGTGCTCGCCGCTGTCGCCGCATGGAGCTGGAGGCGCGGCGCACCTGAGCCGCGCGCCGCGATGACGCGACGCGTTTCGATCGACGTCCCGCTCATCAGTGACTACCGCAGTGCGCGGTCACCCTTTGCCCTGTCCACCGATGGATCCGTCGTCGTCTACGCAGCGGTTCGTGGACCAGCTCCGGCCATCCACCGTCGGCGCATGGACGAACTTCAGTCAGAACCGATCCGCGGCACCGAGGGCGGCACTGGGCCGTTCATTTCTCCCGACGGCGGCCAACTCGGTTTCTTTCGCTCGAATCAGCTCGAGGTCGTTCCTGTCGCGGGTGGCTCGCCGACGCCGGTGAAGGGCAGCGTAGTCATGCCTGAAGGGTCGCCAAGTTGGACAAGCGACGGCAGGATCGTTTACACGAGCGCTGCGGGGAGCGTTGTGGTCAGCGCACCCGATGGCTCTCGAGTCGATACCCTAACGTGGCCCACCGGTCCCGAGCGCCATCTATCGCCGATCATGCTGCCGAACGGCCGCGCCGTTCTCTACATGGTCGAAGGCCCGGACATCAGCGATAGCCGAATCGACGCGCTCAACATTGCCACGAAACAAAGCAAGACCATCGTCACCGGCGGAGCGATGACGCCGCAATATGTCGACGGGTTTCTCTTCTACGCGCGGCCCGAAGGAGCAGACGCAACGCTCCTGGCGCTTCCGTTCGATGCGGAAAACGTCGAGGCGCGTGGCGAGCCGATTGCGCTGGGCGATCCCGTCAACCGTTCGCGATTCGGCACCGCGCAATACGCTGCTGCGCGTGGAGTTCTCATGTATCACCCGCGTTCAGAAACAGTACTGGTGGAATCAGATGAGCGCGGCGTGACGACGCGGCTCGTGAGTGAGAATGGCGGTTGGCACCACCCGCGCTACTCTCCCGACGGGACGCGGATCGCGCTCGATCTCGCGGGCACGGGCGGGCGCGACATTTGGGTTTTCGATCGCGCGTCGAAAACGCTATCGCGCGTGACGCGCGTGGGCGATGCGCACGATCCCGTATGGCTGCCTAATGGGCGCGAGCTTTCGTTCTTTTCGTTCAGGACGGGAGGCTTCCCGTTGCAGATCACATCAGCCGACGGCAGTAGCGACCCTCGTAGCGTCGAGCACAAGGGCGACTTCAACCCGACGGATCTGGTGACGCCCGGCGCTTGGCTCCCGGACGCCAAGTCGTACGTGGGCGGCGTCAACGATCCAGTCTCGTTAGGCGACATTTGGGTCATCCCGGTCGACGGGTCGAAAGCCGAACGCGTAGTCGGATCGCGCTTTGAAGAAGAGGCGCCGGCTGTTTCGGCTGATGGGCGCTGGCTGGCGTATCAGAGCAACGAGACCGGTCGCGTCGAGGTCTACGTTCGCTCGCTGAGGGATGCCGCCTTTCGCGTGCAGGTTTCCAACGCGGGAGGCGCCGGCCCAGCGTGGGACCCGCGTCGGCCGATCGTCTACTACACGCAGTTAGAGGAGGGCCGGCTGCGGTTGCAGGCGGTCACCTTGCGCACGGCACCCCTGTCGCTGGCGAGCCGACATACGGTATTGGACGACGTCGCAATCGAGCTGTCGGACAATCATGCAAATTTCGACGTCCACCCTTCCGGTAAGCTCTTTGTATTCCCCCAGGAGCAACCGACCACAGGACTCGTCGCAATCTTCGACTGGGCGCCGGCAGTTAGTCGCGCTCGCAAGGTCCCGTGAGCGACGCCGCGGGCGAGCGCCTAACGTCTGCGCTCTCTGGCC
>DASYRX010000226.1:0-7665 GCA_036003845.1 Gemmatimonadaceae bacterium
CTTCTCGGTCTGCGCGAGACGAATGACAGTCGGCGCGACGCTGCCTAACGCAACCCGCGGCGTCGCACCGCGCACGGCTGCCATGACGACCTTGGAGATGGCCTGAGCCGCGCGCGTCCCCACTTTTCGGAAGTACTGTTCACCGTCGACGCGCCGAATCTCGACCGCTGTGATCAGTTCGTCGGAGCGTTTTACCGTCGCGCGATACCCCGTGTAGAAGCGCGTGATCGGCACGCGGCGTTCGCCAGCGCGACTAGCCAGCACCACCATGGCGTCGACGGCCGCCAACACGGGAAGCGTGTCCGCGGCCGGTGAGGCATTGGCGATGTTGCCGCCTAACGTGCCGCGGTTTTGAATCTGCACGCCGCCAACCTCGCGCGACGCGGCGACGAGCATCGGCAGCCGCGTGCGCACCGCGCGCGACTTGATCATGGCGCTGTATGTGGCCAGCGCGCCGATCGAGAGGACGTCGTCGGTTTCCGTGATGCGGCGCAGCGGGCGCAGCGTCCAGAGATCGAGAAACTTCTTTCCTTCCAGTGTGCCGAAATTGAGCGATACGTAGAGGTCCGTCGCACCCGCGAGCGGAACGAGCTCGGGATCGTCCTGTAACGCGTCGAGCGCTTCGCGCACCGTGCGCGGCCGACGCAGCTCGAGATCTCCGACCCGACCCCTCACGGGCTGTCTGTTCCTGTTGCGACCTTGTCGCTGCCACGTGAGGCACGGCGCACGGCGCGATAAATCGCCTCATATCCCGTGCAGCGACAGAGATTCCCCGCCAGGCCGATCTTGATGCGCTCGAGCGACGGCTTGGGGCCTAACGCGACGGCCGCCATGATCATCCCTGGGGTGCAGATTCCGCATTGCGCCCCGACCTCGTCCATGAACGCGCGCTGCAGCGGATGATCGTCACCGATTCCCTCGATGGTGACAACGGTGCAATCGGACACCTGCGTGACGGGGATGAGACAGGAGCAGACCGGCGCGTCGTCGACCAGCACCGTGCACGCGCCGCACTCCCCTTCTCCACAGCCTTCTTTCGTTCCAGTGAGCCCACAGTCTTCGCGCAGGACGTCGAGCAGGCGTTTCATTGGATGAACGGGCAATTCCCACTCCACGCCGTTGACCGTTAGGTGCACGCGGCCTCCGCGATGCGCTCCGGCGTGGCCGGAATCGCCCGGATATCGAGCGCGAGGTGCCTAACGGCGTTCACTATAGCGGGAGCAGGGCCGTCGATGGGGAGCTCGCCGAGGCCCTTGGCTCCGAAGGGCCCACCCTCGTAGGGATGCTCCAGCATCACGACATCGATCGGCGGCGTGTCGAGCGTCGTGGGGATGATGTAGTTCGTGAGCTGCGCGTTGGCCATCGCGCCGTGGCGCATAACGACGTCCTCGTTGAGCGCCCAGCCCAATCCCTGCGCCGTTCCGCCTTCGACCTGGCCCTTCGCCAGCGCAGGGTGGATCGCCTTGCCGACGTCGACAACCGATGTCAAACGCAGCGGACGCACTTCATGGGTGACAGGATCCACCTCGACTTCGGCGACGTCGCAGCCCCACGCGTACGTGGCGTATGCGTCGCCACGGTAGGTGCTGTCGTCCCAGTCGATCCAGTCGGGCTGCTCATACTGCTTTTCGATGCGCAGCGGCCCGTGCTGCTTATAGTATTCCTGTGGCGTTAGGCCCCGGAGCCGTGAGTTCATCTCGTCGGCACAACGCTGCAGGATGCGGCCGACCACCATGCACGTGCGTGACGCGACGGTCGGGCCGCTGTCCGGAACGAGCGATGTGTCGGGACCGGCGACATCTACATTCTCGTACGGCACGCCTAACGCGTCGGCGACGATCTGCGCGTGCATCGTCCGCGTCCCCTGGCCGATTTCGGTACTCGACGTCAGGATCCGCACTCCCGCAGGTGTGAGTTCCAGCGCCGCGCGCGAGGCGAGTTTGAGCTCGCCGCTCCCTGTGAAGCCCGAGCCGTGATAAAAGAGCGAGAGCCCGATGCCACGATTGCTCCCTTTGTACGCCGCGCGCTTGCGCGTGAAGCCGGAGCGCCTAACGGCTGTGCGCAGCACCTCGTGCGCGCTGCAATCGCTGCCAAGCGTCTGGCCCGTTGCGGTCGTGTCACCCGGACGCAGTGCGTTCAGACGGCGCAACCGCACCGGATCCATCCCCAGTGCTTCCGCGATGCGGTCCATGTGCACTTCCATGGCGAACTGCGTTTGCGGCGCGCCGAAGCCGCGAAATGCACCGTTAGGTGGCGTGTTCGTCATGACGGCTCGGGCGTGGATGCGCGTATCGGCGCAGCGATACGGCCCGGCCGCGTGAATGGCGCCGCGCGACAGCACAACCGGGCTCAGCGTGACGTACGCGCCCCCGTCGAGCAACACGTCGACATCCATCGCGACAATGCGTCCGTCTTGTCGCACACCCGTTCGATGTTTGACGACCGAAGGATGCCGCTTCGTCGTCGCCAGCATGTCCTCTTCGCGGTCGTAAATGAGCTTGACGGGCCGTTTCGCCTTGAGCGCCAACAGCGCCGCGTGCGCCGAGATCATGGAGGGATACTCTTCCTTGCCGCCGAAACCGCCCCCCGTTTCGGTCTGCACGACGCGCACGTGGCTGACAGAACTGCCTAACAACACGACGAGCGCCTTGTGCACGTAGAACGGGCACTGGATGGAGCCGTACACCGCGATGCCGTCAGCTTCGGGAACGGCGATGACGCCGTTCGGCTCGATGTAGACATGCTCCTGATGTCCGGTGCGATACGTCCCTTCCACAACGGCGTCCGCGCGCGACATCGCTCGCTCGGCGTCTCCTTTCTCGATCAGAATTTCTTTGAAGAGCTTGTGCGACTGTTCCGGGTCGAAGACTGGCTCGTCAGGCTCCTCCGTCAGTTGAACGCGAGCCGCCCATAGTGCCTCGCGGTCTTCGTGCGCCAGGAGCATGACGGGCTCGGCGACGTGCCGGATCTCGCTTTCCACCAGGCACGGCTGGTCGTTCTCGATCAGCGCGATGACGTTGCGGCCCGATGCGGGAATGTCGCGCTGATCCACGATCGTGAATCCGGTCGTATCGAACTCCAGGCGAACGTTCGTTAGGCGGCCGCTAGGAATCGTCGTGCGGATCGTCCGCGCGTGCAGCATGCCGGGAAAGACGAGGTCGTCGGCGTATTGAGCCTGGCCTGTCGCCTTCCCCATGCCGTCCTTGCGCGGGACGCTTACGCCAACAACCGACGTCATTGAGCCATTCCCATGCGCCGGATGATGTACCGGCTGCGTGCGAAGGGTAAAGCGCCCGCATGACAGTTATGGGCGCCTTTTTTCGCAATCAATGAGCAGCCGGACGCGGTCGATTTTTGAAATCGACAACCGGCTTCTGCGCTCCTCCACACCAGGTAGCCGTCATGCGCGATCATCTCCCTCTCCCGCTCATCGCCACCGTCGCCTCGCTGGCTTTTGCAGCCAGCCTTCACGCTCAACAGGAAAAGAGCAGGCCGGCCGCTGCCGCACCGAGTGCACCCAAGCCGGCAACAGCTCTTCCGACGCCGAGCAACAAGAGGGTCTCGATTGTGCCGGTCTATTTGGATCGCGCCGCGGTCAATCGTGCGGCAGACGCGATGCCGGCAGACAAGAAATCCAAAGGCCCTGGCTTCCTCAAAAGCCTCAAGAAGACTGTTGAAGGAGACAAGAACGTCATCGAAGCGGCGAAGAAGGTGCTCGAAGCTAGAGCCCCCTCTGTCGATTCGAGCGGAAACTCGACAGTGGTTGTCGTGATCGGCGGCGAAGCAGAGCTCAACCAGGTCGTCGAAAGCCTGAGCCGCGTGGAGCGACCAGTTCGCATCGCGTATGTCGACAAGACGTTCGAGGACGACAATTACGACAACACGGCGCTGGCATCAGGCCTGATCGGCGGTGTGAAGGATGCCGCCGACAACATGTGGATTTACCTGCCTCGCGGGAAATCGGCGCCGCGCACCAAACCGAACAAAGTCATCTCGGTCAGAGTCGCGACCCCGACCTTCTGGAATGGGCTATTCGCGTCGACCGGCGACGCGATCGATGTCGATCAGCTCAAGTCACTGGCGGCGAAGTCGGACGCACCCAAGGCCGATACGGCCATCGCGACAAGTTCTGCATCCGCATCCGAGGCCTTCGTTCCGGGAGCTGGCAGCCCCTTCGCGATTGGCGACGTGGTGACGCCGAAGATCGCGAATGTGAAAGTGCTCGCCGACGCCTCGGCGAACAGCAAAGTGCTTGGAACAGTGTCCAAGAGCGACGAGCTGGTGGTCGCCGGCGCGCCGAAGAACGGCTTCGTGATGGTCGAAGGGGCGTCGTCAAAGGGATGGATCAGCGTAAATCTCCTCATGAAGCATTAAGTTGGGCCGACGACCGGCGCGGCCATGATAGTCGTTCTTCCGAATCGGAATCCACCACCGCCCGGCCCACCTGGCCCAAGACCCGGTCGGGTTCCGGATTAGTGGAATTGCCTAACGGGAACTGCAAAACAAAGGGGCCGCCGATTTTCGCAGGTGAACGCGGTAACCAATGAATCCGGTTGACCTGTCGTTTCCGCGTGAATCAGCGGCCACCTTTTGTCTCGTTAGCTGGCGAGCGGGCCCAGCGACTTCTCTGGCCGCCTAACTTCCCCCTGCCTTGCGCTTCGCCTCGGCGACCAGCTCAGGACTCGCATAGATCGCGACTTCGACACGTCGATTCGAGGCCATCGCCGCGTCTGTGTTCGCCGTGTTCACGGGCTCGCTCTCACCCAGTCCCGTGGTCTGCAAACGCGCCCGTGCGACGCCCTCCGAGACCAGATAGTTCGCAGCAGCCGCGGCGCGACGACGCGAGAGATCCTCGTTGTACGTCGCGGTGCCCACGCTGTCTGTGTGGCCCACGATCAAGAGGTTCGACTTAGGATACTGCTGGAGACTGCTAGCGAGCGTCGAGAGGTTCGAGCGCGCGCTTCCCTTCACGACATCGGAATCGAAGTCGTAGAGCAAGCCGGACTCGAAGGTCACTTGAATGCCTTCGCCAACGCGCTCGACGACGGCGCCCGGGATCTTCACCTTCAGCTCCTTCGCCTGCTGATCCATCTGGTGGCCAATGATCGCACCGGCCGCGCCACCGACGACGGCGCCAATGATGGCACCCTTCGCCGTGGAGCCATTGTACTTGCCGATGGCGCCACCGATCACTGCACCGGCCCCGGCACCAATGATCGCACCCTCCTGCTTCTTGTTCAGCGAGGCACAGCCGGACGCGCTAGCCAGAACGAGCGCGGTCAGCGACAGCACGCTGGCAGATCGGACGGTTGTACGCATTTCAATGCTCCTTGATAGACATTGTTAGAGCAACTATTCGTTAGGTACCTGGCGATCGCATCACTACGTCGCCGCGAGAGTCTACAGTGAGGACGTACCTGCAGAGCGCGACTGTCAGTCTCATCTCCGTCGCCACCGGAACGCACTAAACAGAGACTACACGCAAGCAGCGTGCGTGGGTCCGGTATAAGGTAGAGCCTGCTGGCAACGCGATGCCGCCCTTTAGCTTTACTCATCGCGCAATTGGAACTCGATCGACATTGACCACGTGACCCAAGACACAAAAGACAGCAAAGACTTCATCCGTGAGATGGTCGCGCGCGACGTGGCATCCGGAAAATTCGGACGCCCCGTCATGACGCGTTTTCCGCCTGAGCCGAACGGATTCGCGCATATCGGGCACGCGAAATCCATTTGCCTCAACTTCGGCGTCGCCGAAGAGTTTGGCGGCGTGTGCAACCTGCGCTTCGACGACACGAATCCGTTCACCGAAGACATCAAGTACGTCAACGCGTTCAAGGAAGACGTGCGCTGGTTAGGCTTCGATTGGGACGGCCGCGAGTACTACGCCAGCGACTATTTCGAGAAGCTCTACGATTTCGCGGTGCTGTTGATCGAGAAAGGCAAGGCCTACGTCGATTCTCAGAGCGACGAAGAGATTCGAGCCGGCCGCGGAACGATCTCGGAACCGGGGAAGGAGTCTCCGTATCGCAGCCGCAGTGTTGCGGAGAACCTCGATCTCCTGGAGCGCATGCGGCGAGGTGAGTTCGCCGATGGCGCGCACGTGCTGCGAGCGAAGATCGACATGGCGCATCCGAACTTCATCATGCGCGATCCGATTCTCATCCGGATCCGCCACGCGCCGCATTACCGCCGCGGGAACGCGTGGTGCATCTATCCGCTCTACGACTACGCGCACGGTCTCTCGGATGCGATCGAGGGCGTGACGCACTCGTTATGCACCCTCGAGTTCAAGGATAATCGCGACATCTATGATTGGTTGGTACGCGAAGTGGGTTTCGACAGACCGCCGGAGCAAACCGAATTCGCGCGTCTGAACCTCGACTACACGGTGCTCAGCAAACGCAAACTGCTGCGTCTGGTGAACGAGGGACACGTGACTGGTTGGGACGATCCGCGCATGCCGACGATCGCCGGTCTCAGGCGCCGCGGCGTCACGCCTGAAGCGATCCGCGCTTTCTGCGACGGGATCGGGGTAGCGCGCAGCGACGCGCGCGTCGAGCTGGCGAAGCTGGAGCATGCGATCCGCGACGACCTGAACGTGCGCGTTCCGCGCGTGCTCTGTGTCGTTAGGCCGCTCAAAGTCGTGCTTACAAACTACCCCGAAGGGCAGGTCGAAGAGCTGGACGCGCCGTACTATCCGCACGACGTGCCGAAGGAAGGCTCTCGAGCGCTGCTCTTCTCTCGCGAGCTGTACATCGACCGGGAAGACTTCATGGAGAATCCGCCGAAGAAGTTTTTCCGGCTGGCTCCGGGACGCGAAGTGCGCCTGCGCTACGGGTATCTGATTACGTGCACGGACGTGATCAAAGACTCGTCGGGCAATGTCGTCGAGTTGCGCTGCATCTATGACCCTGCGACGCGCGGCGGCAATACCCCCGATGGCCGCAAGGTGCAAGGCACGATTCACTGGGTCTCGGCTGCACGCGCGCTGGATTGCGAAGTTCGGCTATACGATCGGCTGTTTTCGGTACCGGACCCGGACGCGGTTCCCGAAGGCCAGGAATTCACGTCGGTCTTGAACCCAGAGTCACTTATTACCGTTAGGCAAGCGAAGATCGAGGCGAGCGTCGCGAACGATCCGCCTGGAACGAGGTATCAGTTCGAGCGCACGGGGTATTTCATGAGCGATCCTGTCGATTCCAAGCCGGGTGCTCTGGTCTACAATCGCACGGTAACGCTACGGGATAGCTGGGCGAAGATCGCGAGCAGTTCCTAGCTCCGTAACTGCTGTCACCGCGGACTAACGCGAACGAACGCGGACAAACAAAACGCTGTTAACCAAAAAAGCTTTGTAGTTGTCCGCGTTTGTCCGCGGTGAGGCTGTTGTTTTTTTAAAACCCTGGCTGCAACACAAAGCCCCACACTCCGCTGCGCGTCGGCCGCTGGAACGGCAGCGCATAGTACGACTGCAAAACCGCAAAGCCGAACAGATTCACGCGCAACGCGAGGCCCGCGCGTGCTACGGCCGTTCTTTCGCTCGACGATCGCGTTAGGCTGAACACCGGCTTGCTGCTCGCTGTCCAGGCTGACCCGACATCGAAGAACGGGGCCAATTCGAGGGGTGGCAGCGCGCCGGTTTGCATGAGACCGTGCCCGTGTTGA
>DASYRX010000227.1:0-22228 GCA_036003845.1 Gemmatimonadaceae bacterium
GTGATGAGCTGCTCCAGCTCCTCGAGCGCCGCGGCTGCCGTCGGCGGTCGGTCATCCGGTTGCTTGGCGAGCAGGCGCATGACGACCGCTGCCAGCGGCGCCGGCACATCGGGGCGGGCGCGTTCGATCGGCTCGGGCATACGCGTGAGCTGCGCCGCCATCGTCGCCGCTGGCGACTCGCCACTGAATGGCTGCTCTCCCGTGAGCAGCTCGTACGCGAGCAATCCCACCGCATAGAGGTCCATGCGATGGTCCGCGTTAGGGTCGGCAGCGAGTTGCTCCGGCGCCATGTATGCCGGCGTGCCGATTGCTAGACCGCCCGACGTCGCACCCGAGTGTGGAATCGCGGCGGTGAGCGCTTTGGCCACGCCGAAATCCGTAACGAGCGCGTGCGGCCCATGCGTCAGGATATTTCCCGGCTTGATGTCGCGATGGATGACGCCGCGCTGGTGTGCGTACGAGAGCGCGTCGAGCACGTCGTGCAACGTCCGTACAACCTGTCGTGGGGCGAACTTCCCGCGACTCGCAAGCGCTTCGCGCAGCGATTCGCCTTCCACGAACGGCATGGTGTACCAGATAAGGTCGTCATGCTCGCCGGCGCTCAGCACAGGAACGATGTGCGGGTGCGCCAGCTGCGCGGCGAGCATGATCTCGCGACGGAATCGCTCACGGTTCATCCCCGCCGCGAGATCTGGCCGAAGCACTTTCACGACGACGGCTCGTCCCAGCGCGCGTTCCGTAGCCACGAAGACGCGACTCATCCCGCCACCCGTGATCTCGCGTTCAATCGAATGGGTGGGGCTGATCGCGTCCTGCAAATGTTCGCGGAACCGCTCGTTCATGCGCTCAAACTTGGAAAGGTGGGACTACAGCTGTTGGATGCATCTCGCAACCAGGGCGTTGGCCGCAATCTCTACCGCGAATCGATTCTGACAAGGCTAGGTAATGTCCAGAATCGTTGGCCGCGGCGCGAGATGCTGAGCCGGGCGAAATCGATGCAAGCGCTCGCGCTTGGCTGAGCCGAGATCGATAACCGAGCGATCGATCATACGCGTGCAGCTGCCTAACGCCTAGCGCTAAACGATGGCCGCGGCGCGACGCGATGGCTGCCGCTGCCTGGCCCGCTCACACACCTGGTGCCCTGGTTGCCCAGGGTTGCAACGGGCTCTAGACTTTGCGCGTTAATGGAATATTCATAATTGACCTATCGCCTCTCACGGACCTTTCCGCTCATGCATTCCTCGCTCGTCCGCAGCCTGCTCCTTGCCGCGGCGCTCGCGACGACGGTGTCGGCGCAGCGCGTCTCCCGAGACTCGGCCATCCGAATCCCCGAGGTGACCGTTACTGCGACGCGTAATGCAACGCCGATCATCAAAACTCCACTCGCTGTTTCGAAAATCACGGCGCCGGATCTACGCAACGTCAGCGGCTTCGGGTTGGACGAGGCGCTGGCGAAGATGCCCGGCGTGATCGCGCAGTCGCGTTACGGAACTGGCGATATTCGCTTGATGATCCGCGGGTACGGCGCGCGCGGCGCCGGCGATCGTTCGAACTCTGGGACGACGCGTGGCGTGCGTGTGCTGATCGATGGATTCCCGGAGACAGAGCCCGACGGCCGAACTGCGCTCGATCAGCTCGATCTGGCAACCGCTGAAGCGGTGGAAGTCATTCGATCGAACGCGTCAGCCGTTTGGGGGAATGCCGCGGGCGGCGTGGTGAATATGCTCACTGCCCCTGCCCCGGCGCGGGCTTCTATTGATGTGCAGCCGATGTTCGGCGCGTTTGGCCTCGCACGCTACGCGGCACGATCGGCCATGCCGCTTGGTACCGGCGACGGTGTGATTTACGCCAACTTCACGAACACGTCGTTCGACGGATGGCGCGACCATTCCGATGCGCGACGCGCGCTCGTGAACGGCGGTGCGGTGGGCACTGTTGGCGGCAAGACCCGCCTGGGTCTCTACCTAACGGCTGCGAATAACCTCATGCACGTTCCCGGCCCGCTTACGCAGGCGCAGCTAGACGCAAACCCTCGTCAGGCAAATGCCACGTACGCTTCTCGCGACGAGCGGCGTTATAACCGGACGGGGCGGCTCGGCGTGTCTGTCGACCACGATCTCGACGCGACAACGTCGATCTCATCTATGGTGTACGTGAACCCGAAGTACTTGCAGCGTTCGGAACGGAACACGTTCCGCGATTTCACCCGCTACCACGTCGGCGGCAACCTGGTCGCACGCAAGGCGATCAGCAGCGGGGCGATGCGTTCGCTGATCTCGCTCGGCGTGGATGACGCCTTCCAGGACGGCGCCATTCTCTTCTACAACCTGGGCCCTGGCAATACTCGCGGGACGACGCTCGCCGACAACAAGGGTGAAGGAGCGAACAACTTCGGCGCCTTTGTGCAAGACGAGTGGTCGGTGAACGACCGCCTAACGCTGTTGCTCGGTGCTCGTTATGATAAGGTGAAGTACAACTACCGCAGTTTCATGCCAACGGCTGCGGTGCGCGCCGATAGCCGAGATTTCTCACGGGTGACTCCCAAGGTTGGCGTCAACTGGCTCCTCAATCCGACGCACAGCGTCTACGCCAACTTCGGCGGTGGCATCGAGGTGCCGGCCGGCAACGAGACTGATCCGACGCCTGGAGCGCCACCGGCGCTGCTCAACCCGCTGCTCGATCCGATCCGCTCGAACACGATCGAAGCTGGCTTCAAGGCACGTCCCGTGTCGAGCGACCAGGGCAATTCGTTAGGCTACGAGATCGCGCTCTACAACATCAACATTACGAACGAGATCGTGCCCTACAACGGAGGCCGCTACTACCTCACGGCGGGCAAGGCGCGACGTCAGGGAGTGGAGCTCGGCCTCAACGGAGAGACGCGCGTGGGGTTGTTCGCCAGCGCCGCTGTGACGCTCTCGAACAACAAGTATCTGGAATATGTCGTCGACTCCGCCGTCATTTTCCCGACAGATCCGACGAAGGTTGGAAAGCGCGCTGTGTACGACGACAACAAGGTCGTTGGTGTGCCGGATGCGCTGGCGAACATTGAGTTAGGAACTGAGATCCCGCGAGCGCGCGGGCTCAGGTTCAAGGTCGGCATCGAGCACTCCGGCGACTATTTCGCCGACGACGCGAATCGCGTGAACATCCCTTCGTATACGATCTTCAACCTAACGGCGGAGATCCGCGATCCGATCGTCGCCGCGAACGGATTCGGTGTTCGCGGGTTCATCTCGATCAAGAACGTGACCGATAAGGACTACATCGGTTCGGCATTCCTGAATCCTGATCTGGTAGGTGGCGCGCCGGCGGCGTTCGAGCCGGGGACTCCGCGCGCTGTCATCGTGTCACTTTCGATCGGACGTTTGCGCTAATCCAAGACGAAACGCGAACTGCCCGATCCTGTTACACTTGTTCACGCCGAGATAACTCAGAAATCCTCGGCGTCACAACTCGACACAGGAGCGTGCAATGATTGCGCGTCGGCTGCCCATCGTCCTCATCGCCCTATTGCTCGCGGCGTGCCGGTCGGAGCGCGCGCCGTCCGCGGCAAGCCAACCCTGCGCGAGCGACAACGGAGGGCTTACGCTCCCGGCCGGCTTTTGCGCCACTGTCTTCGCCGACAGCATCGGTCACGCGCGCCATCTCACTGTTGCGCCTAACGGGACTGTGTATGTCAATACGTGGAGTGGCGTGTACTTCGGCAACGATACACCACCGCCGGGTGGGTTCCTCTTGGCCCTGCGCGACACGACCGCGGATGGCAGAGCCGACGTGATCGCGCGCTTCGGCGACAGCGTGCAGAGCGGCGGCCATGGGGGCACTGGCATTGCTCTGTACAAGGGCGCGCTGTATGCCGAAGCCAATGATAAGATACTGCGCTATGCGTTCGCTGCAGGAGATATCGCGCCTAACGCGGCGCCGGTTGTCGTTGTGGACGGCTTACCGCTCACTGGCGATCATCCCGCGCACCCGTTCGCCATCGACTCGAGCGGTGGCCTGTATGTAAACAGCGGCTCCGCATCGAACTCGTGCCAGGTGCAGAATCGAACGCTGCAGTCCAAGGGCCATCAGCCTTGCACTGAGCTAAATACGCGAGCGGGAATCTGGCGTTACGATGCGAACGCGACGGGCCAGCACTTCTCTCCGGCGGAGCGCTATGCCACAGGGATCCGAAACGCCGTGGGTATCACGGTTGATGCAGCGGGGCTGGCGATTTATGCGACGCAACACGGTCGCGATCAGCTCGCCGAGAACTGGCCCAACCTGTATCAGCCGATACAGGGCGCTAATGAACCTTCCGAGGAGCTCGTTCAGTTGGAAAAGGGGGCGGACTACGGCTGGCCTGAGTGCTACTTCGATTCAACGCAGAAGAAGTTGGTGCTCGCTCCGGAATACGGCGGGGACGGCGGCACGACGGTCGGTCCGTGCGCAACGAAGAAGGAACCGATGGCAACTTTTCCAGCGCACTGGGCGCCTAACGATGTCCTGCTGTACAACGCAGACCTGTTCCCCGCCCAATATCGTGGCGGCGCGTTCATCGCCTTTCACGGTTCCTGGAACCGGGCACCATCTCCACAGGGCGGATACAACGTCGTCTTCGTGCCGTTCGCCGGAGGAAAGCCCACTGGTTCGTACGAGGTCTTTGCCGATGGCTTTGCCGGCGCGGTGAAACAGCCGGGCCAGGCCGCGCACCGTCCCGCGGGACTCGCGGTTGGGCCTAACGGGGAGCTGTACATAGCGGACGATGCGCACGGCCGCATCTGGCGCGTGGCTTACGTGGGCTCCATGAAGTGATTTCGCCGGCGATTCTTGCGTGGATCGCGCGGTATGGCTACGCAGCCGTGGCTCTCGGAGTCTTGCTCGAAAGCGCCGTCGTGCCGGTACCTGGAGAAACCGTCGTCCTCGCAGCGTCGTTCGCCGCGCCGCACGGCAGCCTCTCGCTCGGCACGGTGATTATCGTCGCTGCCGTCTCCGGAGTGCTTGGCGACAACATAGGGTTCGTCATCGGGCGGAGGTTCGGTCGTGCGCTGCTGGAGCGCGGCGGGCGATGGGTTTTTCTCACGCCCGAGCGCCTGACTCTGATGGACGCGTTATTCGCTCGGTTCGGACCAGCGGCCGTGACGATCGCGCGGTTCGTGACTGGCGTGCGCGTCGTCGCCGCGCTCGCCGCGGGTGTCTCTCACATGAGATGGCGCACTTTCTTCTGCTACAACATCCTGGGCGCCGTGCTATGGGCAAGCGCGGTTTCCCTCGCCGGGCACGTCCTGGTCACGGGTACAAACACATCGCAGGCTGGCTTGGAGGTGCCGGGGTGGCGATCGTGCTCACGGCGCTGGTCGTCGTTGCTGCTGCGTGGCTCGTTAGGCGACTGCTGCATCGCATCGCGCCCAGGACGTCGGGTCTTCCTTACCCCCCGTCCGCGGATAGTCCTCAGTTAGGCATCATCGCGCGTACCTGCGCCGATTCCTCGCCGAGCGATTCGGGATGCGTTGCCGTCCAATCGAAGAGCGACGTCGTCTTGAAGAGCTCGAACTCGCCGCGCGAGGCGGCGTGGGCCGTCTTCGCCAGCAGCGCCTCCACTTGCCCTTCGCTCATTGGACTGAATGTGCGCGCCGCGTGCATGGCTTGCTCGAGTATCTCCATGCTATCGCATCCGGTGATCACGACCGACGTGGGCAGGTTCAGCGCGTAATGCAAACACTCGATAGGCGTCACGGTGCGTGATTGTAGGATAATTCCGTTCGCCATACTCTTCATGCCGAGCACGCCGATATCTTGCCTAACGAGTTCCTGGAGGACAAGCTTCTCGAAGCTGCGGTAGTGCGCATCCATGACATTTAGCGGCATTTGCACCGTATCGAACGTGAAGTCGTGCTCCTTCGCGACCTCGAGCATGTGCAAGTGGATGCGCGGGTCCTTGTGTCCGGTGAAGCCGATGTAGCGGAGCTTCCCGGCAGCGCGCGCCTCGACGAGCGCCGCGTTGGCCCCTTCCTCGTCGAAGATCCGATGCGGATCCTCGTATCGAATGATCTCGTGGTGCTGCACGAGGTCGATGCAGTCGGTCCGAAGTCGCCGGAGCGACTCGGTCAATTGTCGCTCTGCCTCGCGCTTGGATCGGCCATCGATCTTCGTCATGAGGAAAGCTCTGCTGCGATATCCGTCACCGAGCGCCTTCCCCATTCGGATCTCGCTCGCGCCCTCGTTGTAGTCCCAGGAATTGTCCATGAAGTTGACTCCCTGGTCGATCGCGCTGCGCACGATGCGAATGCTGAGCTTCTCGTCCACACTGTTGAGCCCAAGGTGCCAGCCGCCGACGCCGATCGCCGAGACGCGCTGTCCCGTGCGGCCGAGGACTCGGTGCGGAATGGCTGCGTGCGCGGGATGCTCTGACATGCTGTTCTCCGCTTTTTAAGTCATGCGCGCCGTAGCGACGTTATGCGTGGCTCGCGGGATCCTTTTGCCGCTGGCGAATGTCGAGTCGGTCAGCTTCGCCCTCCGCTAGCGCCTTGGCGTTAGGCGCTGATAGTCCGTCGGCCGTCGTCAGCTGCTCGTCGCGCGGCTTGCGGCGCACGAACCAGAGGAGCCAGAGTAAGAGCGGCGGTCCCACGATCCAAAGGGCGATCGCCGTCAGGGAAGCCGCGCCGCTCCAGGCGGTCGCTCCATCGGCAAGGACCGTGACGTTCAGTCCTTTGTCGCCGTAGCTCGCGTTGATGCTCCCTTGGCCATCGGCGCTCGTGGCGCGCAGGATGGCCGGGATGGCGGGACCGAGTGCAAGGCCGGCCAGGCCTACCCAGTAGGTGAGCCAAGAGAGGAAGAGATGGCGCGGACGCCAGCGGCTGAGTGACCAAACCATGAGCCCTTTTACGGATCTGGCCGCCGATATGTGACAGTCGCGACGGGCGTGGCGGCGTACTTCGCAGCACGTTCGCGACGTGATCTACGTCTCGCGGGGTGACTTCAGACTGGATGGCTTCGTCGAGCGTCGGATCGACGTTTCTGCCCTTGGAGAAAGCCTAACATGATCACTCAATTGCGCTATGTCGCCTGCGCCGCGTTCGGCGCGCTGTTCTGTGCTACATCAGCCGCCGCACAAGGTGGAAAACCGAACCGCAAGAGCGACAAATCGGTTGACGTGGCTGTGAACCCCACGGTCGTGCTTACGACCGATTCTGAATTGCGCATTATTCGCGAGTATTATCGAGCATCGGGCCACAAGCCCAAGCCGCTACCGCCCGGCATTGCGAAGAACCTCGCGCGCGGCAAAAAAGTGCCACCGGGCATCATGCGTACGCGCTTGCCTAACGATTTGCTGGAGAAGCTTCCGGCGCGTGACGGTTATGAGTGGGCGATCGCGAACGATGTTGTTCTGTTGATCGACGTGAGCGGCATCGTGCGCGATATCGTTCGCAGCATCTTCTAGCGCCTCGGGGACGGCGGGCGCGAGGGTGACTCCGACGAGCCCAAGCCAGTAGCCGATCCAGGACAGCAGCAGGTGGCGTGGACGCCAGCGACGAAGTGACCAGACCATGCGAGTCCTCTCTATTCCTATCCGCCGTTCCGAGACGAGCGGCGTCCCATCGCTCACGCCTGCACCCACAGGACGCCGCCCGGCTCCTGATCAACGTTGTGGAACCGGGCTAGCGTCCGCAGGGCTTGGCTATCGCCGAGGCTGCGCTATCCGCGCAACCGCGCCGTCATGGCTCGTTAGGCTTCTTGGGAGGCTTGGTCGTCTTCGCCTTTGCTTCCTTCCGCATCTCGGCACGCTCACGAGCCGCCGTCTCGTGCTTACGCGAGAGCAGCTTCCCGGTGATAGCGTCCACGTGCACCTCCTCGAGGCCTGGCTTGCTGTCGACCTTGATGTCGAACGAGTAGAGCAAATGTCCGTGCTCGCGCTCGAGCTCAGCGGACTCGACCTTCCCGTTAGGCACGTCCGCCAGCGCGGTTGCGCGTGCCGCGTCCTCCGTAATCTTTGCCTCGGCTTTGAGCTCAGCAGCCGTCTCCTTATGGGCCTTGTGCCTGCCGGTTTGCTGGGCCTTGACCGCTACAACTCCTAGCGCGCAGGCTGCCAGCGTGAGCGCGATCGTGCGCTTGAATGTTCGCATTTTGTCCATCCTGTAAGGTGTTGCTTCGAATGACCGTTGCGACTCCGTTGGCCCTCCGAAGTTGTTTCACTCGCTGCGCAGTTTATCAGCGGCGAGCTTACAGGAGGATTACAGCGCTTTTGCCCCTTCGTGCTGCATGACGAGTCCGCAGCTGGCGATTCGCGAGCAATTGTTCCGACCTTGCATTTCACGCTGTGCTTTACAAAGCCGTGCGGTCCTCGATCTCACTGTCCAGAAGGTCGTCGTGATGAAGGGGACTTTATCACAGGTCACGTTATACGAACCGTATCGTGTGCCCGAGGCACCGAACAGATCCGCCGGTCAATGCGTTAGGTGCGGACTGCTACATCTCCTCTAGAAGTCAAGAGCAGGCCGGTGTTAAGCACAAAAAAAGCCCGCCTATGCGGGCTCTCACTGCCGACGACTTCTCATCCACGAGAGCCAGCGGTCAGGATTGAACTGACGACCGCCCGATTACGAATCGGGTGCTCTACCACTGAGCTACGCTGGCGGGCTGTAGGTCTGCAATGCCCTGGCTCGGATTCGAACCGAGACGCCTTTCGGCACCACCCCCTCAAGATGGCGTGTCTACCAGTTTCACCACCAGGGCCTAACGATACTACGGGGCTGACGGGGCTCGAACCCGCGACCTCCGGTGTGACAGACCGGCACTCTAACCAGCTGAGCTACAGCCCCAAGACCTAACGAGTAGTTCCTGTCCCCTAACCCTAACAACGAACCCCTGGTTGTTAGCCATGACCCCAAGGGGAATCGAACCCCTGTCTGCACCGTGAAAGGGTGCCGTCCTAACCGCTAGACGATGGGGCCGACGTCTCACCCGATAGCGGTAACGGGATTCGAACCCGTGTTCCAGCCTTGAGAGGGCTGTGTCCTAGTCCCCTAGACGATACCGCCTTTGGCCGCCTTTGGCGGACCAAAGGCGGTACAGCTTTTCATTACCTGTCGCAAACGCTGTGCGTTTGCTCCTGCTCCATGCACCGCTTCACACATCTACGACAGGCACCATCGCTTTTCAAACATCAAAACAAGAAGCTTTGGTGGCGAGCTTCGAGTATCCAGTCCTCAGGACTAGAGGCTCACCACGGCTGTCTCCGTAACTGCGTATTCACACCGAACAGGCCCGGAGGGAATCGAACCCCCAACCCCCGGTTTTGGAGACCGGTGCTCTACCAATTGAGCTACGGACCTAATCATTAGCCCTATCCCCTAACCCCTATCCCCCATCCCCTACCTGTTAGGGGTGACTGAGGGGACTTGAACCCCCAACCCCCGGAGCCACAGTCCGGTGCTCTAACCTGGTTGAGCTACAGTCACCATGAAGCGGCGGACTGACTTCAGGCGCCGCGGTTCCTACAAGCGAATCGAAGATTGTAATCGACCCAAGGATGCGTCGCCACCGCCGTAACTGACACGGGGCTGTTTAGTCCTTCGCGCGCTCCAAATACTCACCCGTATTCGGATTCACGCGAACACGCGTCCCCGTCGGAAGAAACTCCGGCACGTTGATCGTCACGCCGTTCTCAAGCTTGGCCGGCTTGAACGACGCCGTCTTCGTCGCCGTCTTCATCACAGGCGCCGTCTCCACGACTTCAAACGTCAGGTACTGCGGCAGCTGAATGCCGATCGGACGGCCGTCATAGTACTCGGCAATGATCCGCATGTTGGGCACCATCCACTGCGCGTTGTCGCCTAACGCTTCGGTGTCCATCTCCAGCTGGTCGTAGTTCTCCGTGTTCATGAAGTGGTACGTATCGCCACCCTGGTACAGAAACTCGAGCTCGTGTGTCTCCATCGACGCCTTCTCGATGGAGTCATCGGCGCGAAAACGGTGCTCGAAGTTGCTCCCCGAACGCAGGTTCTTGAGCTTCGCCTGCACCATAGCGCGCAGGTTGCCCGGCGTATGGTGCCTGAAATCGATGATACGGCACGGCTGACCCTCGAACACGATCACCATGCCTTTGCGAATCTGTGTAGCTGGAATTGCCATCTTCTGCAGGACCTCGAATTACGTGCAAGTCAAAATAGCCTAGTAACTTAGCCGCTTTGGCGAGGCTGTTCAACTGCATGTCAGGTTGTGGGCAGCTGTCGGCCGTCAGCTGCCAGCCGACAGCTGACAGCAGCTCAAAGCCGTCTAACGCTCACCGAGTTGTCTTAGGGCAGGCTCGAGTGTTCGCCACACGTTCCCGGCAACAACGACGGAGCCCCTCTCGTTCGGGTGAATGCCGTCCGGTTGATTGAGATCGGGGACGCCAGCGACCCCATCGAGGAGGAACGGGATCAGCTCAGCGTGGGCCTCGCGAGCGACCTCCGGAAACATGGCCCGGAAGCTCGTCGTATACCGCGGACCGAGGTTCGGTGGGGCTTCCATCTGCACCAGGAACAGACGCGCATTGGGCTTGAGGGCCGCCGAGCGGCGCAGGATCTCACGCAGGTTGGTGCGAGTGGAATCGATGTCCAAGCCGCGCAACCCGTCGTTCGCGCCCGTCTCTACTACGATCACATCGGCTGGCTTCTGCAGCAGCCAGTCGATTCGCCGCAGCGCCCCGGCGGACGTCTCGCCGCTCACGCCAGCGGCAACCACGTCCACTCGATATCCTGCAGAGTCGGCCATGCGCTGCAGAACGCCGGGATACGCGTCGTATGGATCGAGGCCTAGGCCGGCAGTGAGCGATGTGCCAATGATCAGGACTGTTGACTCGGAAGACGCGCGAACGATTGGCTGCGCGCGCGTCGAGTCGGGCTGGGACACGGAGTCAGCGACACTCCGCTGATCTTCGTTAGGTAGGTTGCGCGCATCGCGCTTGCCGCAAGCGAGCGCTACGCCCAAGAGACACAACGTCATTCTACGCATGCTGATTGCACGAAACCTAACGAAGGAATTCGACAGCGGCGCACATCACCTGACCGTTCTGCGCGACGTAACGTTCGAGATCCCGCAGGGCGAGTTCATCGCCGTGGTGGGTCCATCAGGGAGCGGCAAGACGACGCTGCTCGGCTTGCTCGCTGGGCTCGATACCCCAACGCGCGGTCAGGTGATCCTCGACGGCACCGACATCACGAACCTGACCGAGGACGCCAGGGCCAAGCTACGCGGTGAAAAAGTTGGATTTGTTTTTCAGACATTCCAGCTCATCCCGACGCTCACCGCTCTGGAGAACGTGCAAGTGCCGCTGGAGTTACGCGGTGAGCGCAATGCCGAGGCGCGCGCGAGGGAGCTTCTTGGGCGTGTGGGTCTCGCCGATCGCGTGGAGCATCTTCCGATGCAGCTCTCCGGTGGAGAGCAGCAGCGCGTCGCGCTCGCGCGCGCGTTCGCGAACCGCCCACGCATCCTGTTCGCTGACGAGCCCACCGGGAATCTCGATGGGACGACAGGCGAGCGCATTGTCGCTCTGCTCGAGGAGTTGAACTCCGAATCCGGCTCTACGATCGTGCTCGTGACGCACGACGTCTCGCTCGCCGAGCGTGCGCGGCGCCTGATCCGCTTGCGCGACGGCGTGGTCGTGGAAGATCGCAGGGCATCGGGCAACGGGAGCACGCCATGAGCGGTCCGCGGCCGACGTTTCTCCGTCTCGCACGAGTGTCCTGGTGGGAGAGCCGCACAACGCGGCGCAAGCTGGCGCTGTACATGTCGGCTATTTCGTTAGGCGTCATGGCGCTCGTGGCGATCGACTCGTACGCCGCCAACGTGCAGCGTACGGTGCGCGAGCAGTCGCGAGCCCTGTTAGGCGGCGACCTGTCGGTTTCGTCGAACCGGGCGTTCTCGGCGAAAACCGACTCGCTCTTCGATTCGCTCGCTGCCCAGGGGTTCGGCGTTGCGCGCGTCACTGGCTTTGCGTCGATGGCGCTTTCGCCGCGCTCGGGGGGGACGCGCTTCTCGGCCGTGCGTGCGGTGACGCCCAATTGGCCGCTCTACGGCGAAGTCACGACGCACCCGCCGGTGCCGCTGGACACTCTGCACAAGGGCCGCGTGGCGCTTGTGGACACGACGCTGCTCGTCGCGATCAACGCCAATATCGGCGACAGCATCCAGATCGGGTACACGCATTTCATCGTCGCCGCCACGTTAGGCAAGGTGCCGGGCGAGCCTGACATCGCGGCCGCGATCGGCCCGCGCGTTATCATCGGGACCGAGAGCGCGGCGGCAACGGGTCTGCTCGTCTTCGGAGCCCGGGTGGACCACGATGTCTACGTCAAAGCGCGCACGGCCACGGGCGATGGCCCTGCCCTGCAGAAGATCCAGCAGCGCTTGCGCGACCAACAGCTGCGCGCGCGCACCGTGGCGCAAAGCGAATCGCGCATGAGCGAGTCGATCAACGAACTGTCCAGTTTCCTCGGTATCGTCGGCATCGTCGCGCTTTTGTTGGGCGGCATCGGCGTAGCGAGCGGAGTGCACGCGTGGGTGGTCCGCAAGATCGACATCGTTGCCGTGCTGCGTTGTCTCGGAGCTACGGGGCCACAAGTACTGCTGATGTACAGCGCGCAGGCGGCGCTCATGGGGTTAGCCGGTGCGGCGCTCGGCGCCGTGCTCGGCGTGGGAGTCCAGTTCCTGCTTCCACGTACGATCGGCGGCTTCATGCCTGTCGACGTGAGACCGCAGCTGGAATGGCTCGCCATCGCCAAGGGAATGGCGTTAGGCTTGTGGATCGCGCTGGCGTTTGCGCTGCATCCACTCATCACGTTGCGCCGCGTCTCGCCATTACAGGCGTTGCGGCGCGACGCGGATCCGGTGCCAATTCGCCGCGGTTGGCGCGACCCATACCGCGTGGCCGTCAATCTGCTTCTGGTGGGGACAGTACTAGCCGTCGCCGGAACTCGCTCCGAGACGTGGACGGATACGTTCGGCGTGAGCGCCGGCATCGCCGCAGTGCTCGGCGTGCTCATCGCGAGCGCGAGCGCACTGTCCTGGGTCGCGCGCCGCACGCTGAGGGCGGGTTGGCCGTATGTCATGCGCCAGGGCGTGGCGAACCTGTACCGGCCGGCGAATCAGACTCGCGCCGTCGTCCTCAGCCTGGGGTTCGGCTCATTCTTGCTGAGCACACTCTACCTTGTGCAGTCGAACTTGTTAGGCGACTTGCGCCGCATCAGCGCCGAGTCGCGCGGCAATCTCATTCTCTTCGACGTGCAGGCGGATCAGGTGAGCGGCGTGGACTCGATTGTTCGTGCGAGTGCGACGCAGCTCATCCAGCGGACCCCGATCGTGACAATGCGTGTGAGCGCCATCAACGGCCGAGACGTCAACGCGCTGCAGAATGACAGCACGCTACGCGAGAGTCGCTGGGCGCTGCGGCGCGAGTATCGCTCGACGTATCGTGACACACTCGCTCCCGCCGAGAGCCTCGAAACGGGTGCCTGGTTCAACGCGAACGATCAGCGCAGCGAAGTATCGCTCGAGCACGAGATCGCGCAGGAGCTGCGCGTCAAGCCCGGCGACAATGTCACGTGGGACGTGCAAGGAGTGAGGATCGAGACGACCGTGACGAGCATTCGCGGCGTGAACTGGTCGCGTTTCGAGCCCAACTTCTTCGCTGTCTTCGAGCCGTCGGCGCTGGCACGCGCTCCGCAAACCTATGTCTTCCTCGCGAACTCCGGCGACGAGCGACGCGGCGCGGTGATGCAGCGCGATGTTGTTAGGCGCTATCCGAACGTGGCAATAGTGGATCTAACCCTCATCCGCCAAACCGTCGGTGAGATCACGCGCCGTGCCACGGTGGCCATTCGTTTTCTGGCGATCTTCAGCCTGGCGATGGGCATACCCGTGTTGTTCTCGGCGGTCGCGGCGACGCGCCGCGAGCGGCTGCGCGAAGGTGTGCTGCTCAAGACGCTTGGCGCGACGCGGCGGCAGATCGGCCGCATCATGTTCGCGGAATATGCGCTGCTCGGCTTGTTAGGCAGCCTGACTGGCATGTTGCTGTCGTTTGGCGGCGCGTGGGCGGTGATGAAGTTCGTGTTCGAGCGAGAGATGACCCCGGCGTACATCCCGGCGCTGGTGCTCGCCGGTGTTACGCTGCTGCTCACGGTCACGATAGGATTCTTGAGCGGACGCGAGGTCTTCAGGGAAACCGCGATGGCAGCCCTTCGAGAGGCGTAGCAGAGCGTCGACGGCGTCATGTGTCAAGACGCAGCCACGTCAAACGGTGCGTACGCGCGGACGTTAAGGTCGTCAACAGCGGCAAGAAGTAACGGCGTTAGGCATGCCTTCTACCTAACGCCGTTGACGATCTTAACGCCCACGCAGACGTACTGCTTAACGAGCTCCTGCTTAACTCATGACGCGGTCGACGCTGTGGGAATGGGCGGGACTAATTGGTTATTGAGTGCGTACGAGCGTTAGGCGCGCCCCCGCAAAGTCCACCGGAATCGCGCCTGGTGCCTGCATGGCCACCGTGGTTGTGCCTCCGCCGGCTTGCTTTGTTAGGCGGAAGTACGCACCCGATCCCGAGATGACTAAGGTACTGAACGATCCCGTAAGCTGATTCACAGCGAGCGGGAAGGCGTTGTTGTTGTATTGCGTCATCGTTGAACGCAGGTTCCAGCCAACGTAGTTGTACGTGCCTGGCAGGCCGCCGACAGACTGGTGGTCGGTGAAGACGGTGACGAGCCAGTTGCCGAGGAAGCTGTCGAATGCAAGACCAGACCCGACGCGCGCCATAAAGTTGTCGACGCCAGTCTGCGGTCCGCGCACCAACGCCCGCGTAAACGCGCGCGCGTTGTTGTTCGAGTAGCGATCGATCGCATAACGAAGCATCGCCCAACCGGCACCTCGCGGACCAAGCTCTGTCGCGGCACGGTTGCTCGTGGGCGATGAGGTGTCGGGTCGGAACGTCCACAGGCGGAAGCGCCCGAAGTTTTGGCGGAAGTACGCGTTGTAATCGTCGGTGTTGACCGTGGCGTCGGCAAAACTCAGCTCGCGGAAATCGCTGAAGTTGCGGCTCGCACGACCGACTGCCTCCTCAGCGAAGTGCGCCATCGCTTCGTCCAGCCACACTGTTTCGGGCGAAACGCCCTGCGGCAGGAACATGCGCACGCCCTGATTCAGCATGTGCTGCAGCTCGTGCGCGATCGTCCCGCGCGAAGTCTGCCTAACGGTCGCGGTGGTACGCACGTTGTTGAACTGACCCGTGGGGTCCGGTGTCAGCACGTAGAAGAGCTCTTGCTCGTTTGTCGTGGGGCAGGACTGGCCAGCCTGCTGGAACTCGGCCTTTGTGAAGAGATCCGCGCGGAAGAAGAATCCCGCGGTGAAGCCGGTCGAACCCGCCGGCGTGAGCTTGTTCACTTCGGGGGTGAAAAGCATCACGATCACGCCGTCGTTGTTGCGATCCGTCGGACCGCCAAAGTATGCGGTGTCTGTCGCGAGAATCGTCTGATCGAACTCGCGCACCATGTCCGCGAAATCCGCCTGCGTAAATCCGCCGACCGGGGCGGCCACGTCCTGCACGGCGATCGCCTTGCTACCGACGGCTTTGACAACGGCTTGAATTGTAAAGAAGTCGCGACAGGGGATCTTCCCCGTGTTGAGATCGGGAACTCGGTACGTCAGCGTGTCGCCTACGTTAGGCGGGAGCGTGACGACGGCTTTGGCGACGCCGCTCGTGGCCCCGCTTGGCCCAATGCGTGGATGGCGCATCACCTGGTCGATCGCCTGCCGTCCAAGCGCATCGATTCGCTCGTGCATCGCGTCGCCTTCGTCGATTCGCTGGACTTCGAGCGCGGCGAGGGCTTCTTGCAGCGTGTTGATCTGTGGTGCGACTTGGGTAGACGGCGATTGCGACGCGCTTGCGATCTCTACCGCCTTGCGTTCGTCCTGAAGTGCCGAGCCGTTGTACGCAACGACGAGGAACTCGCTCGGGGCCGTTGTTGCCGCGAGCCTAACGCAGCGAACTTGCGTCGGTCCCGCGAACGTGCGCACCTCGCCGAGGTTCATCGTAATCGGCGCCGCGGCACATGCATCGGCGGACACAGCGATGTTGATCGTACCGCTGATACCAGAAACGCGCGCTTCGATTGTCGCGCTGCCGACAGCAACGCCGGTAACGAGCCCTGCGCTGGACACGGTGGCGACGTTAGGCGACTGGCTCGTCCAAGATATTGTCGGATTCGTGACGGTTGTGCCGCCCTTCGTAACGGCGCTCGCTGTGAGCTGGACGACGCCTCCGACGATGATCGCGGTGGTCGGCGCCGTGACCGTCACTGTCACGACACGGTTCGGGTCATCCGGATCCGTTCCACTTTTACACGCACTAACGACAACGAGTACAGCGAGCGCGGTTAAGAGCTTGCGCACGGGGTGGCTCCAATTCTTAAGAGGTCTGAGCGCGAGTGAAAAGACGCGAGCGATGAGGCGGGGCAGACTCATCGACTTCCATATAAGTACGACTCGGGCCGCCGAGGATTACCCCGACGGCCCTGGCGCGTTCCGGTGCGGCGCTTCCGGGTCATTGCCCGCCCGGCGGCACCATCTTGTAGAAGTCGATCCCCGCAGCCTGCTGGCCCAAGTCTACGCTGGCGATGGTCTTCAGCGCTGTGAGATCGATCACTTCGAGGGTCCCGGGCTCGGAGCCCTGGCCCTCCACCGTTATGAACGCATAACGACTATCGGGTGACACAATTGCGCCGTGAACCACTCGGCGCTTCGTCGCGATCTTGGCGATTTCCTTGGCGCTGGCCGCATCGAAAATCGAAACCGATTGGCTGCGCTTGTTCGTCGCGATGAGGAATTTGCCGTCTGGGCTCACGGCGAGGTTATAGACACCATTCTGGACGGGGAAGCGCCTAGCGACGGTCCAACCCTTGAAATCGATTTCGACGATCTCGTTCGACTTGTTGCACGCCACGTAGATCTTCTGACCGTCGGCTGACGGCTGCGCCCACGTCGGGGAGCATTGGACGGCCGACGCTTTCATCGCTGCGGAGTCGTGCGACATCCCACTGTGCGCACCGCCTGCATCGGCAGCTTTCATGGCCGCCGGAGGTCCGGCCATTCCGTGCTCTTTCCCGGCCGCCAGCATGAAGTGACGCGAGATCTCGAACGTCTGTGTGTTTATTTCGACGAGCATGTCGTCCATCATGCACGCCGAGTACTGATGCGTTCCCTGCGGGTTGATGCGTGAGCCGTGCGGCATCGTGCACGTCGTCGTTCGCGCGATCTCCAGCATCTCATCCGTCGAGACGATAGATACCGACGACGGCACCATGTCTCCGTGCAGGTTGAAATTCACGACAAAGGCGAGGGCTCCGTCGTTGCTGACCGAGATCGTTGCTGGGAAGAGGCCTAACGTGACGCGCCCTTTGAGCGTGTCGCCCGCGGTGGTGAACTTCCACAGAGTTCCATAGGGCGTGCCGTGTGCGATGCTGACGTAGTAGTGCTTCTTGTCAGGCGAGACCGCGATGCCATGCGGGCCGTTGATCTCCGTCGGCATCATCCCGACTCGCTGCGACTTCTCGAGTCGCGCACCACCCGGACCAAAGCGCACGAGATGCACCTGGTCGGCTGACTCCGCGACGACGTAGACCAAGTAATCCTGCGTGGGAGGGGCCGGGGCCGTCGGCGTCGGGCCAACCGGCGGAGGATTGATTGGCGTGGCACTTACCTCCGGCTTTGGACTCGAGGCACAGCCGACTAACACCGCGCTGAGCGCTAAGAACGCAGACGCTTTCATAAGACCAGTGATGCGATAGATGCGCATGAATCTACCTCCTCCGGCGCGTCTCGTTCCTGCACCTCGGGGTCAGACTCCAGGCCGGGGTCAGACTCCGGGGTGGAGTCTGACCCCGGAGTGGAGTCTGACCCCGCCTATCTCCAGCCCAGGTTCGCACCGACGCGAAATGTCGTGAGATCCTCGGGCACCGAGTACAGCTCAGCGAGAAGCCCGATCTTTGGGGCGACCTGCCACACGCCTCCACCGAACAGAGAGATACGGTTCAGGTCGACAATAATCCGCGTGTCGTCGTAGCGCACACCCGGCCGAGCGTCTTGGAAGCCTACCTGAAAGCGCGGGCGTAGCGACGTGTATCCGGCGCCAGCGTAGCCCGTGAAGCGGGCACTGTTCGAAAAGGTGATCGCCGCCTCACCGCCAAACATGTTGGGCTTGTACGTGTCCTCGGACTTTTGGTTGCCGTAGCAGGGTCGTGTGACATCACTCGTCTGGAGCGCATCCTCGGGGCATGTGATTGCCCCTTCGACCTTGCCGAATGTCGCGTGCGCACGGAGCAGTAGTCCGGCCGAACCGATATTCGTTAGGCGTGAGATAGCGATGCTGCCCAAGTTAGGCGTCGCGTCGGCGACTGTGACAGGGGGGAGGTAGGAAGCTTCTAACGCCCATCCGCCGCCAAGTCCTACAGCGATGCGCGGTCTTGGGAATACAGGCGAGAGCTGTGTGTCCTCTGTTTTGTTTGCGTAGCAGCGTTCACTGCGGGAGATCTCCGCGCTTGGCTCGGGGACATACGTCGCTTCAAATCCCAGCCGAAATCGACCGGTACCTAGCGCCGTCACGTTTCCCCCGGGTGAAAACGCGATTGGTGCTGTGAAGTAGGCGAGGAGCTTGGCTTCGTTGTCGTCTTCGTCCGGGCGACAGATGCCTTGGGCGGAGATCGACGCGACGGGCAGCGTGCATAGTGCGAGCAGACGAATGAGGCGCATGGAGAGTAGCGGTTAGGGGTTAGGGGTTAGGACGCGGCATGCTGATATAACTCCTCGATCGCAGCCGACCCTAACGAAGGGCGAAGGTCACGTGCACGACGGCTGTTACGTCCTTCTCGATCGCTGTGACGTCGTTGATGCCGTAATCTGCGATTTCGGTTGAAAAGCGTGGCGTGATCTGGAAGACGCCGATGCGCGCCTGGCGTACAGAGCCAATGCTGTTCCCGGTACTCTTCGCGATCGCTTCAGCACGCGCTTTGGCGTCGCGCGTGGCTTCTTCAATCAGCGAGATGCGCAGGTCGCCGAGTTTTGTGTAGAGGTATTCGGGCGGTTGGCTCGAGAGCGCGACCCCTTCCGACATGAGATCGGCCGCCTTTTGAGAAAGGACCGTAAGCGCCTGGACGTTCGCTGAACGGACTTCGAACTGCTGCGTTAGGCGATAGGCGACGATGCGCCCCGTTTCGCGTCCGTTATCCACGACTTCGGGGATCGCGAACGTCTCCACCGGCTTGACCGTGAGCATGCTGTCGGCGACGCCGTTAGCACGCAGGAACTGGCGCACCTTGCTGGCTTCACTGCGAAGCTCTGCGGCGGCGGTTGTAATCGAGGGCGACTGCATCGCGACCGAAGCGCGCCAGACGACGAAGTCGGACGTGATTGGTCGTTTGGCCGAACCAGTGACAGTAATCGCTTCCTCAGGCCTGCGGATTTCGCCGAGGCCGCGGCCGATGACGCAGCTGCCGAAGCCGAGGGCGATGCCTAACGCGATGAGGCCGTACAATAAGTTTCGGTTTTCCATATGTATAGGTCAGAGGTCAGAGGTCTGAGGTCAGAGCAGGCCGAACGGCGTTTTGCACGCTCTGACCTCTGGCCTCTGACCTACATCGCAACCCTCGTCGCTCTTGCCATGAACGCCTGAACAGCGCGCAGCGCTGCTTCGTATTCCACGCGCAGTTCGCCTAACAAACTAACCTGATGCTTGGTCGGGGCACGGTTGGCGCCGTCGATACCCGCTTGCAGCGCGCCGAGACGCTCGGCGATTCGCGGGCCTTCGCTCCAGAACGGGCGCCCAGCCGGCCGAGTGATCGTCGCGAGCAGCGAATCCACCTGCGCAACATCGCGATCGACCTGCTTGATCTGCTCCGCGCGCTGTTCCCCTCCCTGGGCTTCGAGCGTTTTCTTGCGGCCATCGAGCTGCGTGCGCATGACGTCGAGCGCGCGCAGCGTGTCATTCATCACCGACTGCATGTCCCGCAGCCTCAGCGCGGCGTCGAACTGAGCGCGTAAGGCGGCGCTGGGCATCTCGACAGCCGGATCCATGCGCACTTCCAACGCCGTCTCCGCACGACCGCTCGGTACCGTTAGGCGAACCGTGTAGCGCCCTGGAAGCGCCTGCGGCCCGCGCGGTCCGCCGAAGAAATCATCGGCCGGCGGTGGGCCATCGCGCCGAGGCTTGGGTGGATCGTACGCGAGGTCCCAGGCAACCCGATTGAAGCCGGCGTTTCGCGGCGGACGCTTGATCTCTCGCACGACTGCGCCTGCTGAATCGAGTATCTCGAGCTTCATCGCGGCCGTGCTATCGAGCTTGTCCTTGAGGTAGTAGGTGACGAGCGCACCGTATTGCGGATTTCGTCCGTGGTAGAGTTTGTCCCCCTCGCCATAGCGCGTCGGCTTGATCGAGTAGCGATACGCGGCCATGAGCGGGAAGAGATGCATGGCTTTGGCACGCGTCGCGGCGTTCATCTGCTGCAGCGGCGTCGCGTCATCGAGCACCCAGAAGGCGCGACCATGCGTGCCTAACAGGAGGTCGTTCATGATCGGATGCACGAGGATGTCGTGCACCGCGACGACTGGAAGGTTTTTGCCGTGCATCCGTTGCCACGTCGTCCCACCTGTGTAGGACGCAAAGAGTCCCAGTTCCGTGCCGGCGTAGATGAGGTTGGGCGTCTTGGGATCCTCACGCACCACGTGCACGTACGCGCCGTTAGGCAGGTTCCCCGTTACCTCGGCCCATGTCGCGCCGAAGTCCGTCGTCTTGAAGACGTAGGCTTTGGGATCGTCGAACATGTGCCTATCGTAAGTCACATATGCCGAACCGGCAGCTGTTCTCGAGGGCTCGACGTGAGATACAGGGGAAAAACGAGGAACGCCTGGACCGCGACCCGTTAGGTTTGTCCACGATTTCCCGCCGTCGCGCGACAATTGCAGGTTCCCGTCATCCGTCCCTGCCCAGAACACGCCGGCCTGCGCCGCGGATTCGGCGAACGAAACGATCGTCCCGTGATATTCCGCCGTCGTATTCTCCTTCCACACGGGACCACCGGGCGACACATACTTCGTCGAGTCGTTCGTCGTTAGGTCGGGTGAGATCTGTTCCCAGCCGCCGAGTCCAAAGTCGGTCGTCTTGAAGACGACGTTGCCGGTGAAGTAGACGGTCTTGCCGTCATGCGGCGACTGGATGATCGGCGAGTTCCAGTTGAAGCGGTATTTGAGATCGATGACGGGACCACCGTCGTTGCGGCGCGGCTGCGGTGACACGTCGTACTGCTCGCGCGTGCGCATGTTCGTCCATTGGATGCCGCCGCCCTGGGACTCTGAGAGGAACACATCAGGATCGTTAGGGTCGACGACGATCTGAAAGCCGTCGCCGAAGGAGATCATGCGCCAGTCGTCGTTCGCGATGCCACTCGGCTCGCGAGTACGCACCGGACCGGTCCACGTGCCGTTGTCCTGCAGCCCGCCGCCGACGTTGTAGAACGGCGCGCGCTTGTCGTAGTAGATCGAATAGAACTGCGCGAGCGGGATGTTCATCATCGGCTCGAACGTCTGTCCGCGATCGTAAGACACAGCCACGCCACCATCTTCACTCTGCCAGAGCCTATTCGCATTGAGCGGATCGATCCACAGCGAGTGGAAATCCACGTGGGTGTTGTTGGAGATGCGCTTGAACGTTTTGCCGCCGTCGATCGACATCATGAGGTTCCCCGAGATCGCGTAGACACGGTTTTCGTCCACTGGATCGAGGCGCATCCTCGTGAAATAGAAACCGCGGTTCACGATGTCGACGGCTTTGTAAACGTTTGTGAACGTCTCGCCGCGATCGTCCGATCTGAACAACGACCCCTCGTTCGATTCTGCGAGTACGTACACGACGTTCGGATTGCTCAGCGACGCCTGCACCGAGATTCTGCCTAACAACTTTGGTAGACCCTTCGTGAGCTTGTTCCAGGTACGGCCGCCATCGACCGACTTGAACACCCCGCCCTGCTCGCTGCCGCTCTGATGTGTCCATGGCTTGCGATCGAAACGCCACATGCCGGCATACAGGATGTTCGGATTCTGCGGGTCCATCGCCATTTCGGCGACGCCATGGCGATCGTCGATGTAGAGCACACGCTCCCATGTCTCGCCGCCGTTCGTCGAGCGATAGACGCCACGCTCCGCGTTAGGCCCGTAGACGTGG
>DASYRX010000228.1:0-16752 GCA_036003845.1 Gemmatimonadaceae bacterium
CGCGCAGGCCAATACGCTCAACCCGGACGATACCACGAGCAATCCGCACTTCAACGCGATCATGCGCTTCAACTCGGTCATGCATGCGTACAACAAGTCCGGACTGCGTTACGCGTTCAAGTATTACGACTCGGACGATCACGGATCGGTCCCACTGATCGCGGAGTACGACGCGCTGCGTTTCATCTTCGACGGGTATAAGCCCGATCTCCTTCGCATGATCGCGTCGCCCAAACTGTTGCCGGAGCACTTCCGGCTCGTGTCAGCCAAGCTCGGAACCACGTTCACGCCGTCTGAGCGTACGATTCAGATGTTTGGCCAGATCGCCCTATCGCAGGACACGACCAAGGCCATGGAGTTCTTCCAGCTCGCAACCGAGCTGTATCCCGCGGATTATCGCAACTACGATAGGTTAGGCGCGCTCTGGCTGGCGAAGGGCGACAGGGTGAAGGCGCGGAGCTACTTCGAACAGTCGCTCTCGAAGAATCCCAACAACGTCATCGCGAAAGAGCAGCTCAAGAAACTGGGCCCCTGACGCCCCCGCGGTGTCGTTAGGTGGGCACGCGGTGCCTCCCGGCGTCGCGTTCGCGCCGCACATTCCTCGCGCCGAGCGCGGAGAAGGGACCTTTTTCTAAACGGGAAGCAGGAGCGGAAGCGTCTGCAGACGAATAACTTACGGCGCCAGGAGCGGGCGGCGTCGCGGCGCCGTCGCTTGGAGCGGATTCTGCAGCGGGAGGCGTGTCACTTGCCACTCGTCGAGGACCACTAGACGCCGCGTGGTCTCCTGCAAGGAACGAAGAGCATGGGCCTTCGCGCGGACATAACTGGCTTCGCGGGTTTTCTCGGCGGCTTGCCGGCGTTTGTTCGCCAGCGCATGACGGAGCCGCGAGCCCGCGAAATCGTCCGCCGGCGCATGCAGGAGCGCGAGCAGAACTTCCTCAACTCGCTCGAGCTGTTCGTATACGGCAATCCGCGGAGCCCGTATCGGCACCTGCTGGATGCGGCGCAGTGCACGTTTGGCGACGTGCGAACGATGCTCGCCAGCGATGGGCTCGAGGCGACGCTTCGGGCGCTGCGTGCGGCGGACGTATACGTGGCGTTCGACGAGTTCAAGGGACTGCGGCCCATCGTTAGGGATGGGCGCGTCATCGAGGCGCGGGCGGAGGATTTCGACAACCCGAACGTCTCGCGCTACCACAAAGTCACCACCGGCGGCAGCACGGGTCGGGCGCGCAACGTGTTGCTGGATCTCGAGCACATGAACGCTCGCCTCGCGATGCACTTGTTAGGCGACAAGTTCCACGGGACCTACGGCCTCCCGACGGCGCTCTGGTTCGAGATCCCGCCAGGCAGTGGCCTGGGTAGTGTGCTGCAGCGCGCGCCGACGGGGAGCATTCCCGAGCGCTGGTTCTCGCCTATTCGTGGGACTGGAGACGGCGCTGGGCGACGCGCTCGACTGGCCACGATGGCAACTCTTGCGGTTGCTCGCGCGGCGGGCGCGAAATTGCCGTGGCCCGAGTATCTGCCCCTCGAACGCGCCGACGTGATTGCGCGCTGGGCGGGCGAGGCGCTCCAACGCAAGGGCGCGTGTGTCATCCGCTCTCACGTGAGCAAGTCGCTGCGGGTCTGCCTCGCGGCGAAGGAGGCCGGAATCGACCTAACGGGAGCGATCGTGACCGGCGGCGGCGAGCCACCCACACGGGCCAAGGTCGCTCAGATCGAGAGCAGCGGCGCGCAATTCCGTTCCGGGTATCACTTCACCGAGGTGGGCACGGTCGGTCTCTCCTGCACCGCGTCGACTGACCCTAACGAGCAGCACCTCTTTTTGGACCACGTCGCCCTCATCCAAGCGCCGCGCGAGGTGCCTGGCTTCGAGCTGTCAGTTCCCTCTTTCCACTTCACGACGCTGCTGCCCAGCGCGCCGAAGATCATGCTCAACGTGGAGTCTGACGACTTCGGCATCGTCGAGACGCGCGACTGTGGCTGTCCGTTCGGCGAAATCGGTTTCACGACGCACATCCGGGACATCCGCAGCTTCCGCAAGCTCACCGGTGAAGGGGTGACCCTCGTCGGCAGTCACGTCGAGAGCATTCTCGAGGAGGATTTGCCGGCCAAATTCGGCGGGAGTCCGCTCGACTATCAGCTCATCGAAGAAGAGGACGAGCAGGGCTTCACGCGCCTGACGATTCTCGTGAGCCCGACGGTTCCTCGAGCCGACGAACAGGCCGTCGTCGCGGAAATGCAGGCAGCGCTGCGCCGCCGGGGCGGCGCGGCCGAGTTGTCGCGCGAGCTGTGGAAGCAGGCCAGCACGTTCCGCGTGCGTCGCGAGGCACCGCGCCTAACGAATCGTGGCAAGATGATGCCGTTGCAGCCGCGGTCGCGCCCGAGCAGCGAGCCCTCGGCGGGGGCACGCGACTGATGCCCGCATTCACGCATCGGCTTTCGCTGAGCGCTGCGGCGGTGGCGAGCGGCCTGCTGCTCGCACTTCCGGCCTGCACCAAGGGCGGCGATCAAACCGCCGCCGCCAAAGCAGCGCGAAGGAAGATCAACGTCGCGATCCAGCCGTTTATGAGCCACGCGCCGGTGCTCGTCGCCTACGCCGACAGCTTCTTTGCCGAGGAAGGGCTCGACATCGAGTTCATCAAAGTCGCGAACTCCACAGAAGCAATTCCGGCGCTGATCAAGGGAGATATCGACGTCCTTCCCGGGTCCGCGAACCCCGGCCTCTTCAACGCCATGGCGCGCGGGATCGCGGTTCGCATGGTCACGGACCGTGGCTATCTCGATCCTAACGGCTGCTCGTCCGTCGCCATCGCTGTCCCGCGCGGCCGCGCGGCCGCCTTCAGGGCGAACCCAAAACTCGTCAGGCGGGTTTCGGTCGAACGCCAGCACGGCATGCTTTACATGATCGAAAAGGCATTCGAGAGCGTCGGACTCACCCTGGACAGCCTCGACACCAAGATCATACCACCCCTGCCAGAGGCCGAAGCGTTAGGCAACGGTGCACTCGACGCGGCGTTCGTCGGCGAGCCGTGGGTCGCCCGCGCGGTAAGCGCCGGGAAAGCGGAAGTGTGGATCCGCATCGAGGACGTGCTCCCCAACCTGCAGAGCGGTTTCATCTTCTACGGGCCAAACCTTCTCACCGGCGATCCGGACGCCGGGCGTCGCTTTCTCGTTGGATACCGGCGTGGAGTGGCCAAGCTGCTGGAAGGAAAAACTCCGGAGAACGTCGCGCTGCTCGTCAAACAGACTGGCGATACGCCGGAACTCGTCAGGCAGCAATGCTGGCCGGCGATGCGCCCAGACGGTCGCGTCGATCTGACGAGCACGCAGGAGTATCAACGCTGGCTGCAGAAAAAGGGGCTCGTTCCCCAGCTGGCGACGCCGGAGCAGATGTGGGATCCAAGTTTTCTCGTGTACGCCGACTCGGTGCTGAAACGGCGAGGGAGCGATCGTACACCATGACGGATCGGTGTGTCCGAGCCTCGGCGGCACTGCTCATTCTCGTAGCTGGCGCGTCAGCGTTAGGTGCCCAGTCCGGCGATACGGCGACCTCCGCGAGGCCGGCCAAGCGCCCGGTGCTTCTGGAGACGTCGACGATCACGGCGACGCGCACGGCGCGTGCACTCCGCGAAGTTCCGGCGAGCGTCGTGGTGCTTCAACCCCTGGACAAAGTCGAGTCGGCAGCGAAGTCGGTGTCCGATTTCCTGCGCGTCATTCCCGGCTATTCGACAAAGGATTATCAGAGCAGCACCGTCACGTCACCGGCGAACACTGCGCCGTCCCTGCGTGGCCTCGGCGGCACCTCGGCGAGCAGGACGCTCGTCCTCCTCGACGGCATCCCGATGAACGAACCCTTCGCCGGCTGGGTGTACTGGCCGCGCGTCCCCTTGGGCCTCGTGCAGCGCGTGGAGGTCGTACGCGGCGGCAGCGCGGGTGTTTGGGGCGATCGCGCGATGGGCGGCGTGATCAATCTCATCACGATCGAGCCGCGCGAAACGGCGATGTCGCTCAAGGCCGCCGCGGGCAATTACGGGGCGATGCGCTCGAGCGTAGTGGGAACCGTTAGGCAGGATCGCTTCGGGATCCTCTTCGCCGGCGACGCGTCGGGCCTGGACGGCTGGCCTAACGTGAAGGAGAGCATTCGCGGGCCTATTGACAAGGAAGTCAACTCACGGTCCAGAGTGCTCTTTGCAAAAGCCCTCTACGATGTGACGCCGCTCCTGCAGCTCCACGTGACCGGCAACTACATGCAGGACAGGAGGCACAACGGATCGGTGCTCAAGCGCAATCGCTCTCAGGTTGCCGACGTGCGCAGCGGACTGCGCTGGGTCACCGCGGATGGCAGTGCGATCAACGCTAGCGTCTATAAGAGCCACACAGACCTCGCTGTGCGCTCCTCGAGCGATGCGCTCGATAGGCAGAGCGAGACGCCAAATCTCAATCAGTTCGACGTTCCGTCCGATGCGGTCGGCGCTCAGCTGCAATGGTCGAGGACTGCATTCCGCAGACACCAGCTTGCGGCTGGCGCCGACGCCTCGAGCGTCAGTGGCAAAGTCAACGAAGATCTCAATTACAGTAGGACGACGAGTGCGTACACGCGGCGGCGGCACGTCGCGGGTAGTCAGCACCTGCTCGGTGTTTACGTCGGCGATGTTATCTCGCTTGGAGGATCGACGCGGCTCTTCGGCTCACTGCGGCGAGACAGCTGGCGTAACCACGATGCATCGCGCGTCATCCGCAACCTGAGCGACGGCAGCTCGATTGTCGATTCCACCTACGCGCCCACCGACGACTCACAACTGAGCTACTCTACAGGGATACGGCAGCGGATGGGCCAAGCGTTCTCGCTCCGAGGCAGCGTGTACCAGTCATTCCGTGCGCCGACGGCGAACGAGCTGTACAAACCGTTCGCGGGCTCCGGAAACGTGATCACGGAGGCGAACGCGGACCTGCGACCCGAAACGCTTCGGGGCGTGGAGATAGGGGTAGACTTTTCGGCCAGCACGGCCTTCGCGGCGCGCCTAACGGGGTTCTGGAACACCGTGTACGATCCAGTTCAGGAGATCACAATCGGACTCGCTGGCAGCACAGCGAGAGCGATCGCGCCGTGCGGTCAGATCGCCGCGGGTGGCGCGTGTCGGCAGCGGCAGAATCTCGAGGCATTCTATACGCACGGCATCGAAGCCGACGTGGAAGCGTACCCGCATCGATTCTGGTCGCTGCGTGGCAGCTACACCTGGAACCCCACGGAGATCACGAAAGCGCCGACGCAGCCACAGCTCGTTGGAAAGGCGGCGCGCGGCAACTCGCGGCATCAGTATTCGGCCAGCGTCGCTTACAGCAATCCGTCGGTTGCGAACGTGAGCCTAACGACTAGGTTTGTCGGCCGGCGCTTCGACGACGATCTGAATAGCCTCGAGCTGGAATCGTTCTATGTGACTGACGGCCGCGTGGCTCGTCGCCTGACATCCAAGGCAACGCTCTTCGCGTCGGTGGAGAACATGTTCGATCGCGAATACTCGATCTCACGCGCCGCGAGCGGCTTCGTCCGCGTGGGCAGTCCACGGCTCGTTGAAGCAGGCATTCAGTACCAGTGGTAATGCCGCTTCGCAGCACGGGCGTCATGCCTTCTCCTTCCCAGCCGACGCAGTCGGACCTAACGCTTCGCCTTCAATGCGATGACGTCGGTTGCATCTACGAGTCCCGCAGCGGCGCAGTCCGCGCACTTCAGAACGTGTCGTTCACAGCGCAGGGCCAAGAGATCGTCAGCATCGTCGGACCGAGCGGTTGCGGCAAGTCGACGCTCTTGCGAATCGTCGCGGGCTTACAGGCTCCAACATCGGGACGCGTGTCCTTCGAGGGGAATGGGCCGGATGATCGGCCGCGCTGCGGGCTCGTGTTTCAGGAAGCCGGCGTATTCCCATGGATGACCGTTTTGGACAATCTTGCATTCGGACTCGCAATGCGCGGCGTCGCTCGTGCGGAGCGTGTCGATCGCGCGATGGATGTCGCCGTTCGATTGGGGCTCAACGGCTTTCTCTACCACTATCCGCGCGAATTGTCCGTGGGGATGCGGCAACGCGTCGACATCGGACGCGCATTCGTCGCCGACGCGCCAATCCTCTTGATGGACGAGCCGTTCGGCGCCCTGGACGCGCAAACACGGCGGGTGTTGCAAGAGGAGCTGCTCTCGATATGGCATGCGAGCCAGAAGCTGGTGCTCTTCATTACGCACGACATCGACGAGGCAGTCCTTCTGGCAGATCGGGTGATCGTATTGAGTGGGCGGCCGGGTATGGTTCGCGACGAAATCACAGTTCCGCTTCGGCGGCCGCGGGATCTCGCGCGCGACCGGTCGCGTATCCACGAGCTGACGTCGCACATCTGGCAGCTTCTGGAAGCCGACGTTAGGCGCGAGCTGTCCATCCCGCGATGACGGCAAAGCCATTGCAAGTGCCCGGCGACAGCGCCTTCTACCGCTGGGGCGCGCTCGGCATCGTCGTCATTATTGCCGCCCTCTGGGAGCTGGCTGTCCGCACGCACGTCGCGTCGGGGATGTTTGTGCCGGCGCCCAGCGAGATTTTTCGCGAGCTCGCGCAAGGTTTGTGGGGCGGATCCCTGCTCACCGCGTTGGGCACAACGGCGCTGCGCGTCGTTTCAGGCCTGCTCATCGGCGGATTGGCCGGCGCCCTTTTCGGATTACTGATGGGCGCGTCGCGCCGCCTCTCGCGCTTGCTCAATCCGCTCATCGCGGCCGTACACCCTATCCCGAAGCTGTCATTGCTTCCGCTGTTTATGGTGTTTTTTGGATTGGGAGAAACACCGAAAGTGATTGTCGTCAGCGCGGCGGCATTCTTCCCCATGCTGCTGAGCACGATGGCGGGCGTTAGGCACATCGCCGCCGTGCATTTCGATGCCGCGCGCACGTATGGCGCGTCGCGGCGCCAGCTCATAACGAGCGTCGTCATTCCGGGGAGCGTGCCGATGATGCTTTCCGGACTTCGCCTCGCAGCCAACATCGCCTTCCTGTCGGCGATCGCCGTCGAGATGGTTGCCGCAAAGAATGGACTGGGAGCTGAAGTATGGCTCGCCTGGCAAGTCCTGCGTCTGGATGAGCTGTTCGCGACGCTCGTGGTGATCGCCGCGGTGGGCGTCGTCGTGAATTTCGCGCTGCGGCGCCTGTCGCGGCGGATCGCACCGTGGCTGACAGCACGCGAGTTGACGATCTGACCGAGCCCGCGCCCGTGAACAGCGAGGGCACTCTCTTCAGAACTGACGTAGTCAGGGCACAGCTGCGATCGCGTTCGGTTCACTCGAGCGCAGTAACGGTGGCGTTTCGCGCGGCGCAGATGCTGGTGTTCCTTGGTTCCGCGATGATACTCGCCCGAGTGCTGTCGCCCTCTGACTTCGGCGTACAAGCGATGGTTCTACCGGTCGCTTTTCTCGCTAACAACATCGCGAACCTGAGCCTGCAGAGCGCCGTGATCCATCGCGAGTCCCTCGACAGCGACGACGCCAATGCGCTGTTTCGGGGTTCGTTAGGTATCAACCTCCTGGTGGCTGGCGCGATGGCCGCGCTCGCGCCCTTGATGGCGAAGCTCTACCACGAGCCTCGCGTCACGGGCATCGCGCTCCTGTGGGCGCTGACGATCTACGCGGCCACGTTCTCGGCAATTCAGGAGGCGCTGCTCAAGCGGCAGATGCTGTTCGGCGTCGTGATGAAAGCGCAGCTGGCCGCCCTCATACTCTCCGTGATTGTCTCTGTCGCCGCCGCCCTGCTTGGCCTCGGATACTGGTCGCTCATGCTGCAAGTGACAGTCATGGAATTGACGCGCGTGGTCGTCATCTGGTTTGTCTGCCCTTGGCGGCCATCGAGACTTGGCAAGAGCAGCGGACTGACTCTCACTGCGATTCGACGCTACTGGTTCAGCCTTTCTACTTCGCGATTGGTCGCGTGGATCGGCGACCAGTTGGATCGTGTCGTGGTCGGTTCCGTTGGTGGCGCGCTCGCCTCTGGTCTCTACGACAGTGCCAAACGCTGGGCGGGATTTGCTTTCCAGGAGTTGTACCTGTCGCTCTCGGATGTCGCCGTGGGAAGCTTGAGCCGAGTGCGTGAGGATCGCGAGCGGTACCGTAAGTACCTTCGCAACGTCTTCCTCCCGATCCTCTCGCTATCGCTCCCGGTGATGGCGTTCATGTACGTCGAAGCGCGACAGGTGTTGCACGTGATGTTAGGCAACCAATGGCTCGATGCCGATCGTTTCGTCCGGATGATGTGCATCGCAACTGCGAGCGCCACGGCCGGAAAGCTCATGTTCTGGGTGTATATGTCGCTCGGACAAACCGACCGGCAGCTGCGTTGGACCTTCATCACGACGCCGGTAAACATCGTGGCGGTGCTGCTGGGCGCAACAAGCGGCCCCTTTGGTGTGGCTGTGGCCGTAGCCATCGCCAATGTCCTGCTCGCGGTTCCGAGCCTCTGGTTCGGACTGCGCTTCGCACCGGCGGCGCTCGGCGATTGCCTAACGATCTTTCTGCGGCCGCTCGGCGCCGCGCTGGCTGCTGCGCTCGCGCTGTGGACGGCCGATCCGTTTCTCCCGCACGTTGGGCCGGCGGTCGTAGCTCTCGCGCTTCGCCTGGTACTCTTCGCGCTCATTTACGCGACGGCGTGGATAGCACTCCCGGGAGGCGTGCGCGCGTGGCGCGACATCGTCTCCGTGATCTCGGAGTTGCGGACGTGGCGGTCGCGCACCGCGGCGTCGGCGGCTGGTTCGCCGGTGTAGTCGCCTCCACTCATGCAGCGCGAGAGCGCCGACACCGAGCGGATTCTCGAGGACCTGCCTCGGCCCCGAACCGTAGCCGTCGAGGGACACTGAGAAGTTTGTGGACACGTAGCTTTCGACCTGGATTGCTCGTTCGTTAGGTGGCTGTCACGACTTCGTCCAGACGGCGAGCTCATATCCGTTGGGATCCAGGAAGTGGAAGCGCTGGCCACCTGGGAAGTCGAACGTTGGCTTCGAAATGGTGCCGCCCGCCCGCACAACGCTTTCGCTCAGCGCCGCGAGGTCATCGCCATAGAGGACCACCAGTGGCCCGCCGGGCTGGGGCCTGCCTTCTGTCGTGAAGCCTCCCGTTAGGCGGCCGTCCTGGAATTCACAGTAGTCGGGGCCGTAATCCTTGAAGCGCCAACCAAACACGGTGCCGTAGAAGGCCTTTGTCTTCGCGATGTCGCGGACCGGGAACTCAATATAGTCGATGCGACGATCATTTTCGGACTTACTCATTGCCCACCCTTCTCTGTCAGTGTTTCGGCGACGCCCTTGAGTCTCGCGAGGTCGTCGGTGACGGCCTGGATATCGCGCGCGAACACATCGTTCGATACGCCTGGTGATTGAAACAAAACCATCACGAGTTCGCTGCCTGATCCGTTACGAAGTACACGCATCGAGTTGTGAACCGTTAGGCCAGAAGAGAGCGTGACGTCGTGGTCCAGTACGCCGAGTGAGTTCGTTTCCACAAAGCGCATGTGCATCTGTCCAACGTCTGTCTCCACAGTCCAGTCCCTGTCGGACGATCTGTTGACGGAATGAACCCACGGTGCCCACGATCGCCAGTTGTTGAGATCGCTCAAATACGCGATCAGCTGCTGTGGCGGTGACGAAATGGACGTGTGCACGATCGCTGTTCTATGAAGCGTCATGACGGCGACTCCACGTCATACCTCAGGATCGCGATACCGTTCGCGAGCGTCTGGGAGTTCGTTAGGTGCAGGCGTGACGGTGGACAGTTCCTGAACGGCGGCTGAGTCGGGCCACTCTGGCCGAGAATGAGCGGATGTACCCAGAGCCGTATCTCATCCATCAGGCCGTGGGCCATGAGCAAGAATGAAACGTCGCCGAGTCCATACTGCACGATGTCTTTACCCGGCTGTTGCTTGAGTCGCGTGATCGCGTCAACGACATGTCCACTTATCACGCTCGTATTGTTCCACTCCGGCGTGGTGATTGTCGACGACACGACGTACTTCTGCATCGCGTTGATGCGGTCCGAGTAACTGTCGCCGGATCTTGTGGGCCACACCGCCGCGAAACTCTCGTAGGTTCGTCGACCCATGAGAACCGCGTCGCATTGCTGCAGCAGTGCATAATGCATGTTGTACGCTTCGTCGCCGCCGCTTTTGATGGACGGCCACAGATGCGGAGATTCGATCGCCGCGTCGATCGTGACAAAGGTCGAGTTGATGATCTTCCTCATGATTTCGTGTCCGGAGACGAGTCTTTGTGAAGGGTTAGAGTTTTTGGTTGTCTTGGCCAGAGAGCTTCCGCGTCTCCTCTCGCAGCCGTTCCGCGTTGCGGCCGAGAAAGTCCGCGATGACTGCGAGATCTCGCGTCGAGTAGCTGTCGAAGAGCTGCGTCAGCGACTTGCGCGCGGACGCGAACAGCTCGCGACTCGCAGCAACTCGATCGAGCACCGGCTCCACCAGCACTCGCCGCCGATCAGCCGGATCGTGCGCGCGCCGTACAAATCCCTTGCGCTCCAGCCGGTCGATGAGGTTGGTGACGGATGCCGTGGCCAGACCGGAGTGGCGTGCAATCTCGCCCGCGCTCATGGGCCCCAGCCGCTCGAGGATGCCTAACGTCTTGTAGTCCGTCGGATGCAGATCCATCAGGCTCGCGAGCGTCGAGTGAAACAGTACCGTGGCGTCGCTGTTCTCGCGCCCAACACGCGCCAGCACTGCGAGGGTTCGCTGTCGCGCGGATGTAGCGGTCGTGCGCCTGGACATTTCGTTAGGTGAGGCGCGCGGCGGCCACCAACGCCGAGAGCATGGCTGCGCATGTCACAAGATCGAGCGGCAGGCGACCCAAACTGCGCGTGCTCCAACGCCGCGCTGCGCGTTCCTCGATCGTCGCCGGATCGGCGCGCTCGAACGCTAACGCCTTTGGTATGAAGTCGAACGCCGACCATATGCGCATGACGGCATGACTGCCGAGCGCGACGAGAAGTGGGAAGCGAGCTCCGGGCGCGCTCCAGGAGACGATGAGCGCACCAATCAGCAGCAGCTCAAACGTTATGTGCGCCGGGATCCAGAACCGGCGGCGAGAGATTCCGCCGCGCTCGGGCTGAATGAGATCTGGGCGTCGAGGCCAATAGGGATCGACAACCAGGAATTCATACGCGCCGCCACCGAGCGAGATGAGCGACAGCGCAGTCGCCAGGGCGACGAGGATGAGTTGCATGGACGATTAAGCAGAGACTTCAGTGGGCCGGAATTACTACGGCGCACCGTAATATCTGTCAAGTCGTAATATCTGAGAACGCTGTCGGCTGAGTGCGTTAGCTGGAAATGCACTCACTCCCGAATCGGTAAGCCGCTGGGCACCGTCGCCGGCACGATCGCGCTCAGGTCGTGCGCCGCGGGATCCGTGAGCGGCTTGAGGAACGCCACGAGTTGCTGCTGTTCGACAGGCGTCAACTTGATGCCCTGACGCAGCCGGAAGTCCATCGTCTGCGAGACCGCCGCAATCGTCGCTGGATCTCCGTGGTATGAGCCGCGCAGTGACGCTGGCAGCTGCGTGACGTCATAGGACTTGAGAGCGGAGTCAGCGTTGCTGTAGTGCCTAACGACTGCCTCGAGCGTCGGGTACGCGCCGTTGTGCATGTACGGCGCGGTAAGCTCCACGTTCCGCAGTGGTGGCACGCGGAAGGCGAACTGGTACGGTCCGATTTGGTTAGGCGGTGCAGCGAACAGTTCGCCGCGGCCGCGGTCGAGCGGAGCGGACTTCCCTACCCCAGGCCCGAGCTGCGGCACACCGATGTTCGCGAACTGCTGCCCGCCGAGGAGCGGCCCGCTGTGGCACTGTGCGCAGAACGCTTTTCCAAAGAAGAGAATGGCTCCACGCTTGGCCTCATCGCTCATCGAGCGCGACTCGCCCTTCAAGAACCTATCAAACGAAGAACCGGTCCTGGTGAACGCCTGGAGCTCGAAGACGGCGATAGCGTTTGCGGCGTGCTCGAAGCCGAGTTGCGTCGTGGAGGTGCCAGGGAAAGCAAGGCTGAACTTGGTCACGTAGTCGTTAATGCTGAGCAAGCGCCGCATGACCGCGGCCCAAATTTCCGGGGCAGCGGTGTCCAGCAACTCGGCGAGCTCGTTGAGGTTCCCGAAACGATCGCGATCGCCGCGCTGGCCGCGCATTTCAGTCCGATTGAGGACGGGGAGCATCGCCTGCTTGGCGATGACGGTCAACCCTGCTGGGAATTTCACGCCTAACGAGGTGTCGAAGGGTGCGTTGAACTCGGCGAGGCGTCCGTCCCAGAAGACATACGGGAACATGAGCGCCTGGTTCAACAGCGACGGCGCATTGCGCGGCACGAATTGCTGGCCGGGGCCCGGAACTCTCGTGGAGCCGCTGCCCACACCGCCCGTACCAACCGCAAGCGGCATCCCGTCTCCTGTGTGCGCGCCCGGATCGTGGCACGTCGCGCAAGAGACGTCACGATTTCCGCTTAACGCCTTATCGAAGAACAGCGCGCGCCCGAGGTCGACGAGTGCCTGGTTTTGCGCCGGGATCTCGGCGATCGGAAGGACAAGCCCCCAGGTCTTGAGCGATTCGCGGAGCTGCAAGTCGAGCGAGGGCTCGAACGGAGGCTCGGCCGTGGACCCGTTGTTGTGGCAGCCAGGCATGATCGACAGGAGCGGCAACAGCGCGCCTAACGCCACATGACGGCGAGCCGAGCTTCGTTTAAGAGAACAGTTCATCTGCGACCTCCGTCTGCTTGCTTCCTGATTCCCAAGGCATCCCGGCTTCCGATCGCGATCAAAGTCTCAGCGTACGGGCAGCGACACCGAGAGCTGATGCATGGTTACCCGCACGTCGTTCAGCGTCGTCGTCGACTGCGGGGGTGGTGGTCGAAAGCTGGAAATCGGACCTGGTGCCGGCGCTACCGAGCTGGGACTAAGCACGCCGGGTCGTCCGCCACCACTCGTTAGGCGACCGGCATAGCGGATCTCAAACGCAGGCTTGTGATACACGACGCCCCAACTGCGCGCCCATTCCATCCAGTCGTCGCCGCCAGTGCGCGTGGCGCCGCGCGCAATGTCGCGCTGGTCCACCGAATAGTAGACAGAGCGTGCCTGTATCCCGAGCTGAAGCCGGAGCAGCGAGGTTTTCTTTTCGAGCTCGACGTCCTGGCTGAGCCCCACGCGAAGCAACGCGTTCGAGAAGCGCAGGCGATTGTCGACCGCTCTGCTCCCAGACTCGAGACTCGGTGTGGCGCTATCGGCGACTGCCCACAGATGACTCCAAATCGGCTCGTAGATCGCATCGATTGCGACCGTTGCGCCGCCATGAGTCCTTGCGAGCCCAAGTCCAAGGTTAAACGCCGAGGACCGTCCACGATCGCTGGGAAAACTCGCGATCTCGTAATCCGGTGTACTGAGATGATCGAGGCGATTCGCAGTGAAGACAGCCCCGACTCGCCATCCTGAGTCGGCGAGCACGCGTTGGTACGCCAAGTGTAACCCGGACGTGCGACTCTTTTCGCCGTCGTACTGCAGACGTGAGCGCTCGATCGTTTGCCGTCGAATTGGATCCCAGTACAGATCCATATACGTCACGTCGTTGCTCATGTTGGCGTGACGTCGCAGCAGCAGCGCCTCGAACGAGTGACCTCCGTTCCATTCCTTTAGCAACCCGAGTCTGAAATCAGCACCGCCACCTGACTGCCTAACGCTTCTGCTGCTCGTGTACAGCAGATTCACGCCGTCGATAGCGCCCAGTGTCGACCATAGACCGCTCGCGGCGATCGAAAGCCCAGACGCGGCGAATGCGCGTCCGAACATCAGGTAGGCGTAGCGATTGGCGTGAGAGTCGTCCGCGCCACCGGCACCGCTTTGATCCTCGAGGACAACGCCTCCATTAATGGCGTTTGCGCGGCGACCATCTGTAATGCTCTGGATCGCAACGGCAGCGCCAGCGAAGGAAGATCCCGACCGCGCGACGACGCCTGCTGGGAACGTGCTACCACCACCAGCCTTGGACGAGACAGAGAAAACGGTGGGCGCGCCAAAGAAGTACGAGCGCCCGCTTCGCGCAGCCCACCCTCCTTTCGCAGGATTTACGAAGAGATCGTGGATGCTATCGCGCACGGCGATCGACACGCCGCCCATTCCACGATTCGCCGACGGGAAGAACGAGAACTGCTCGCCGTCGGCGATGCGAAGCGTTTTGACCGCGATGAGTTGTGCGCGAGCCGTGCTCACACTGAAGGGGCCGACCGAAAGGGCAAGAGCGCTCACTACGAGCGCGCGTTGGGCCTCACCAAAAATCGCCGCCATGGGGCATACCTCTCCAATACTTCTTGGAGTTCAACCCCGACTACGTGGCTCGCGTCACACCCTCACGGATTTGCGCTGCTGACCAATCCCGAGCGAGTTGCTAGGAGCTGTCCGCGTAATTGAGTCGCGGATACCAGGTCGCTCCGCGCCCTTCTGGCGTGAAGTCGAACATGCTCCATATGGGCCAGATCGAATCGACGTGACGCCCGTCCTGCCCCGTGCGCTTCGGTGCGTAGAGCAGCTCCGTGCCATACGTATGAAAGATCTTTCCATCGCGGCGCATGAAGACGTTGAGCATCGGCATCTGATAGCCGTCAGCCTCGCCGAAGTACGCATCGTTGTATGAATTGTCGTGCGACGAGAGCAGTCGCAAATGCCGCCAGCCGCGCTGCCGCGCAAATGCCGCGATCCGCTCGATCGGTGACTTCGCAACAACAGCCAGACTCACTTTGTTTGTTATGTGTCGGGCCGAGCCGTCGAGACCGTCCAGGATCGACGTGCACGACGTACACGCCTGCTTCATGGTCGGCCCGTACATGAAGCTGTACACGACGAGCGTTTCCTGCCCCGGCTGGAAGAGCTGCGACAGACGCACCTCACGCGGCGTTCCGTACTCATCCACCTCGACGAACGCGTAGTCTTCCGCGACCTCGCCGCCTAACGGGAGCTTGCGGCGCAGCTCCGCCACTGCCTCGGTTTGGTCCCGCAACTCCATCTCGGCGGCGAGCAGCTTGTTACGGGCGGCACGATAGGGGGCACTCTCGTTGGGGAAGCGCTTGTCGTGTAACGAGCGCGATTCACGCTTCGCTGTGACGCGCTTCTTCGCTGCTCGCTTGACGACCTTTCTTTTCACTTTCGCCTTCATCGCAAACTCCAGCGAATGGCTCTAGTCTCCCCCACCCCCTGGCGCCGGGCTCGGCTCCGGTTCTCTGGCTAGCGCAGAGCGCAACATCATCGTCGAGGCGTAAAGCACGACGACGACCACAAGCCAACGCACCCAGACGACCGGCAGCGACTTGACGATGAGCGCCGCGATCAACACCGCCGGGATCCCGCCCAGCGCGAGGCCTAACGCGGGCCGCAGGCTGTAGCGCCCTTCCTTGATGAAACGCATGCTGCCGATCGGCATGAGGAAGGCGCAAGAGCCCATCATGATCGGGAATGCCGTCGTTGGATTCATCCCGAGCAGACTCACGAGGATCATGCACGGCGCGTACAGCCCGATACCGAGCGTCATGAGCGCGCCCAAAGCGAAATTGCCGACGAAGCCGATCGCGAGCTTCGTACCGGAGAGCGATAGCGCATCGCTTCCGATATTGGCGAAGACGTTGAGATTCGTGAGCGTGAACAGCGTTGCGGCCACGAGCAACGCCAGGCCCATGCCGATCTGAATGTTTCGGCGCGGCCAGCGGCAGACGATGCCGGCGCCTCCGTATGCGCCTAACACGGCCGCGGCTATCATGACCACGAGCGTGACAAAACCCACTTGAACGAGCGCGATGAAAATGAACGCCTGCACGACGGTTGGGAGCGTATGCCCCACGTTGAGCGTCCCCGGAATTCTTTCATCGGGGACCATGCGCCAGAACTTGTAGACGGACGTCGTCGGCGCGAACGAGCCAATCCCCAGCGTATCGAAGAAATTCGTCACGAAGCCGATGGCGAACTCAAAAAAGCCGGGCGCCACTCTCCCGGAAGCCGCAGCGCGTCGCACTTCGCGGGCCCAGTACACAATGTACACAGCAACGATCAAGCCTAACGCGATCAGCAGAATCAGCTTGGGGTTCATGTGTCCTAGGGTTTGGGAGTCGTCTCGAAGAGTCCGCTGTGTCGGCTCTCCAGATCCAGCAGCAACCGCTTCCGCGCCAGCCCACCACCGTACCCAGTGAGTCCGCCCGTCGATCCGATCACGCGATGACACGGGATGACGATCGCGATCGGGTTACGCCCGTTCGCTGCGCCAACGGCTCGCGCCGCGTTAGGTGCCCCCAGCCCGCGCGCGATCGTGCCGTAGCTCGTCGTCGTCCCGTATGGGATCGTCTGCAGCACGCGCCATACGCGCTGCTCGAACGGCGCGCCGACGGGCGCCAGCGGCAGATCGAAATCGCGCAACTCGCCCGCAAAATACGCAGCGAGCTGTTTGCGAACGTGTGAAAACTCACTCGGCGCCTCGCGCAGCGGCTCCGACGCTGTCTGTCGCCGCGCCAGCGCTCGCCGAGCGTCGAAGCTCAATTCCACGAGCGCACCTCGGTCAGCGACCGCGAGAAGGTCGCCCACTGGACTCGGAATGCGCGCGTAGACCATGGCCGCGAGATACTCGCTGAGGGACCTCGCTGTCTCAACCCCTGAGGCTGCGAGTTGGCTAACCCCTAACCCCCAACCCCTAACCCCTATTACTCTTGGCGCCCTAGCCC
>DASYRX010000229.1:0-2017 GCA_036003845.1 Gemmatimonadaceae bacterium
GTACAGTCGCCCTGCCGATGTCGCGGTGTTGGTCAGCCAGTACAGCGTGATGTTGTCGAGCACGTCGTCTTTCGTCGGCGACTTTTCGGGATCGGCGCCGTACGTCCACTGCGCGAAGCCGGGATGCACGAGGACCCACGCCGCGAGGCCGGCCGGTGAATCCGTCGCGCCATAGCCGACCGTCTGCGGCCGCGCGGTCATCATCGTGAAGTAGGCCAAGTTGCCTTTCTTGCCGGACGCCATGAGCGCTTCGAGCACTGCGCTTTCCTTTTCCGAGAGTCCCGTCGGCGCGGGCCCGCCGGCGAGCGCCGCAGCCACCTCGGGCGGCACGGTCGCCGGCAGGTTGATGTGGATGCCGAGCAATCCCGGGGGCGCCTGGCGCGCCATCGCGCTGGAGATCGGCGTGCCCCAGTCGCCACCCTGCGCGACGTAGCGCGTGTACGCGAGGCGCTTCATCAGCTCCGCCCAGGCTCGTGCGATGTGATCGGGGTCCCAGCCGGTGACCGTTGGTCTGCTGGAGAAGCCGTACCCCGGCAGGGACGGAATGACAACGTCGAACGCGTCATCGGCGCTGCCTCCGTGCGCGGTTGGATCCGTGAGCGGACCGATGAGCTTGATCTGTTCGATGATCGATCCCGGCCAACCGTGCGTGATGATCACCGGAAGCGCATTCTTGTGACGCGAACGGACGTGGATGAAATGAATGTCCACCCCGTCGATGTTCGTCAAGAATTGCGGCAGAGCATTGAGCTTCGCCTCGGTCCTGCGCCAGTCGTAGCCGCTGCCCCAGTACCGAACCAGCTCCTGCAGCTTCGCCAGCTGCGCACCCTGCGACCGATCGTCGACGGTTTCCTTGTCGGGCCAGCGCGTGGCGGCGATGCGCCGGCGAAGATCATCGAGTGACGCTTGCGGTACCTGGACCTTGAACGGGCGGATCGTCGTGTCGCCGGTCGCGGTGGTCTGAGCGTAGCTGGAAGCGGCGAACACAAACAGGCCGAGCGAAAGCGCAGCTGCCGAAGTGACGAGAAAACCGCTCCGGGTGGGCGACGAGGAACGAGCTGGACCCATGTTTCGACCCCGCGCGAGGACAAGGCGTTGCGAAGAGTGTCCTCGGTGATGCGAACCGCAATATGTCGCTCGCGAATCGCTTTGTGTCACATGAAATGCTTCAGATTCATGACATGAGCAATGCGAACTTGCGAGGCGTTGCGAGCTCTGTCCACGCTGCGGAATTGAGATTCGTGTCAATTGACACGATGCATTGGGCTGCGGACACTTCCGCGTCGTCCGGCTCTTCGAAAATCCGACCAAGGCGTTGCTCTTAGCAGCACCGTCGGCCAAACGATTCCCGAAGCGTGGCATCGACTCGAATCTCCCTTGGCGCTGGCTTCGCGCTGCTGGCGTCCCTCTTAGTCGCCGCATGCGGCGCGCTGCCGACGCGGCCGGATGTGCCGGCCTCGCGCGCGCTATTGGCCTCTCCAGACAGCCCTCTCGCGCGCGTCGCGCACGACTCCACGCCTTCACAGTCTCTGAGCGGCTTTCGGCTCATGGCGGGCGGTTATTACTCGCTGGATGCCCGGATCGAGCTGGTGCGCCGAGCGCGTGAATCGCTCGACGTTCAGTACTACCTGATCCAGAACGATCGCACGGGACGGCTGTTAATGCGCAACCTCCGCGATGCGGCGCTGCGGAGCGTGCGCGTGCGGCTGCTGGTCGACGATCTGTACACGGTGGGCGGCGACCCGATGTTTCGCGGGCTCGCGGCCTTTACCAACGTCGAGGTGCGGCTCTTCAATCCTTTTTGTTGTGCGCGCCAGAGCGTGGCGAGTCGATACGCGGCGTCGCTTGGGGATTTCAGGCGGCTCAACCACCGGATGCACAACAAGCTTTTCATTGCGGACGGTTCGATTGCGGTGATGGGCGGCCGGAACATCGCCGACGAGTACTTTGCGCGGAGCGCGACCAGCAACTTCGTGGACATGGACGTCCTCGTCGTCGGAGCGGTCGTGCCGCAGCT
>DASYRX010000230.1:0-53207 GCA_036003845.1 Gemmatimonadaceae bacterium
GTGTACCTCAAGGCTGGGAACATCCGCTACCGTCGCGGCGAGCGTGACGAAGCCACGAAGTACTGGCAACAGGCGTTGCATCTCACACCGGACAACGCCGCTGCGCGTAACAATCTCGAGCTGGCGAAGCGGCTGCCGTGACCTCGACGTCTTCGCCGTCGCGAATGCTCCCTGAGCTCTCCGTGGGCGTCGCGCAGTGGGCCGTGCTGCGTGAGCACGGCGCGCTCTGGTCACACGGTTTGGGTTCCTGCGTTGCGATCGTGTTGTACGACGCCAGCTCGCAGACCGCCGGCCTCGCGCACATCCTCCTGCCTAACGCAAGCTACTCGCGGGATCGCTCACGCGCGTCGAAGTTCGCCGATGCCGCGGTGCCGCATCTCGTGACCGAAATGCGTCGCGCTGGAGCGCGCGGGGCCTTGACGGCGAAACTCGTCGGCGGCGCGAGCATGTTCGGATCGCTACTCACGTCGACGGGCATCAACATGGGGGCGCGCAACATCGCCTCCGCGCGAGACGCGCTGCGTCGCGCTGGAATCAGCATCGTCGCTGAAGACGTCGGTGGCGACTTCGGACGTACTGTCGCCGTTTCGGTTGCTGACGGCAAAGTGACCGTGCGGTCGATGGAACGAGGGACGCATGAAATCTAAGCCGCATCGCGTCCTCATCGCCGACGACAATGCGCTCCTGCGCAACGTCGTGAGCGACATCCTCGAGCGCAGTGGCGAGTTTACCGTCGCGGGTTTCGCCACCGATGGTCATGAGGCGATTCAGCTGGTGCACGAGCTGAATCCTGACATCGTGACACTCGACGTCGAGATGCCGGGCCTGGATGGGCTACACGCGTTAGGCTACATCATGAGCGAGGCACCGCGACCGGTCATCGTCTTGTCGGCGCTAGATGCAAATGCCGGCGCCGTGCTCGCGATGCGCGCGCTGGAGCTCGGCGCGCTGGAATTCGTGCGCAAGCCCGCGCGCCCGGACGAGACAGACGCGCTGGCGCTCCCGCTGCTCGAAGCGCTGCGCACGGCGACGCGCGCGAACCTGAGCGAGACTCGAGTCCTGGCGCGGCCCAAGCTGCAACCACAGGGTGGGCCGCGACCGACGACGTCAGCTTCGATTGCCGTGGTGATCGCCGCGTCGACAGGTGGACCGCGGGCCCTCGCCGAAGTCGTACCAGCGCTGCCGGCTGATCTCGACGCCGCCGTCCTCATTGTTCAGCACATGCCGAGCGGGTTCACCCGTGGCTTTGCCGAACGTTTGGACGCGCTCAGCCAGATGTGGGTCAGGGAGGCCAAGGGCGGCGAGCGCCTCGCCGCCGGCACCGTCTACGTGGCGCCCGGTGGGCGCCACATGAGCATAATCGCGCGCCAGGACGGCCCGACGGTGGCGATCACGGACGGGCCCCCGGTTTGGGGGCTCCGGCCGGCCGCCGATCCGCTCTTCGCCTCGACAGCGACCCTGTTTGGCCCCCGCGCCATCGGCGTAGTCCTCACCGGAATGGGCCGCGACGGTGCTGGGGGTCTGTGTGCGATCCGGCGGGCGGGCGGTTATGGGCTCGTCCAGACCCCCTCCAGCGCCGTCATTGCCGGGATGCCCACGGCCGCAGTCGCCGAAGGAGGGGCAGACCGTGTGATCCCTCTGACGGAAATGGCCGCGGCGATCACGGGCGCCGTCTCGCGCTCCATGGCGCAGTGGCGCGCGGCGGTGTGACGCGGCGAGAGCGAATCCTGTCTCATATCAGATGAATAGCGTCACTTACACATCGACCGCGATACAGACCGGAGCCGGTTCGCGCGACGCTTTGCTGGTGCGCATCGGCCGGGAGTTCGTCGCTATTTGGCTCGATTCCGTCGTTTCGCAGATGGAGGATCTGGAGGTCAGGCCGCTCCCCGACTGGCGAACCGGCGTGGCGGGCCTGCTGCGCGCGGGCGATCACTTCGTGCCGCTGTACCGACCGGAAGAGACGTTAGGCATCGCCCGCGACGACACCACGCGCGAGCGCTGCGCGATCGTCGTTCGTGCCGGCGGTTCGTCAATCGCGCTCGCCGTGGATGAGCCGCTGGACGTCCTAACGATCGATCGCGCGAGCCTGCGCCAACCGCCCGCGGCTATCGCGGACGACGGTCTCGTGCAGGCGTTGACCTGGTCGGATGGCGTCCTCGTTTCTGTGCTCGACGCCGCGGCGCTCGTTGCGACATGTCAGTCGGCGGCGCCTGTAAATGTGGAGCGACCCCAATGATGGCCGGAACAATAACCGTTCGTCTCGTCACGTTCCGGTTAGGCAGCGATCTCTTCGCCGCGCCGATCGAGGCCGTGGAGCGCGTGTTGCGATATCAGGCGCCACGCACCGTCCCGAACCTCCCAGCGTGGATCGGCGGCGTGATCGAGTACGGCAACCGCATCGTGCCGGTGATCGATCTGCGCCGTCGCTTTGAATTGCCGTCCGCGCCGATCACGCCGCAAATGCGACTCCTCGTGCTGTCGGCAGCGGGCGAGTGGGCCGCGGTTCTCGTCGACGCTGTCATGGATGTGCGCACGATACAAGCAGCCGAGCTTGTGGAGCCGCCGCCTCTCTTTCGCGGCCTGGCCGCGGAGTATCTGCGCGGTGTCATCAAGCGCGACGATCAACTCGTGATCGTCCTGGATACTGATCGGCTTCTGACTTCCAGTGAGCGGCTCGTGCTCGCCGGAGCCGTCGATGTCAACGAGCACACTGCCTAGCGACACGCTCGCGGATCACCGCGATGCGGCAGATCGGCTGGACGCGGAGCTGGGGCACCCCGACGCGGCCACGCGTCGCGACGAGATCAAGGCCGAGATCATCGCACGGTACAAGGCCGTGGACCGCGACCTTCAAGAACTCGTGTTCCTGAAGGAGCGTCTGCGCGCCATGGCGCAGCGCTGGAAGACGCTATCGCCTGCATCGGAGACGACGCCGCCGCCGATCAATAGGCCGGCGCCAGAAGCGTCGACGCCTAACGCTACCGAGGACGCGCTGAGCTCTCCGGACAGACCGACTCCGGCGCCGAGCAAGGCGATGAGCGCCATCGAGACGTCGCAGCGCATGGATCGCCTCAACGCTTCGACATACATCGAAAAGAGCTGGAGCCTCATCGCCATCGGGGATCACGCGGGTGCCGAAGTAACCATCACGCGCGCCCTGGAGTTCGCCACCGACAGCGTCGAAGCGCGCTCGCTGCTTGGCTGGGCGCAGATGCTGCAGGAGAAGTACGACGATGCGTTAGGCAACTTCCACCAGGTGCTCATGGCGGAACCGGCCAACGCGCTCGCGCGAGTGAATGTCGGCTACATCTGTCTCAAGAAGGGGATCTTCGGCGAAGCGATCGAGCACCTCTCCAAGGCGCTGCGCCTGGACAACGATCGCAAGGCGACCCTGTACGCCAATTTCTACCTCGGCATGCTCTACTTTCAGCGCGAGATGTACGAGGACGCCGCACAATTCTATCGCAAGGCGATCGCGCTCGGTCCCAACCTCATCGAAGCGCACTATGAGCTGGGCCGCACGTGCTGGCGCGCGGGCGATCGTGTCAAGGCGATCGCTGCGTGGCGCGACGGAGCGTCGGCTAACAAGTTCAGTCCATGGGGCAAGCGCTGTTCGGAAATGGCCCTCTTGGTCGAGGCTGGCGGCGAGCCGTCGTTGGACTCCTAACGAGTATCCTCGCGCTCGCCGGTAGTGCGGGCGCGCAGAACGAGCAGCTTCGCCTACAACAAGGACGCTTCTCAGTTCTCGCCGATCCGCGAGACGCGCTGCTCGCGCGCACGGTGCTGCGCGAAAGCGTCGAGCAGGACACGTTTCCCGGGCTGCCGCGCCCCAAAAGCGACGTAACGATCGTCATTGCGCGCGATGCACAGCACATGCGCGAGCTGAGCGGGCCCGGGGTTCCCGAGTGGGGGATCGCCCTCGCTCACCCGGCATTGCGACGGATCATTCTTCAAGGACGCGGCGCGGCGAGCGACGCCGGCGATCCGCTCATAGCGTTACGGCACGAGCTCGCGCACCTGGCGCTGCACGAGTTCATGGACGATCTCCCGCCGCGCTGGTTCGATGAGGGGTACGCGACGTACGCCGCGGGGGAATGGCGCCGAGACGACGCATTCGCCGCGCAGGTTGCGCTCGCGCTGCGCGGCGTGCCGACGCTCGAGGGAATCGATTCAGCGTTCTACGGCGGAGCCACGCGGGCGCAGTACGCGTACGCGCTCGCGCACCGAGCCGTCGCCGATCTCGCGTCGCTCGATCCCAAGCGCGGACTCTCGCTCTTGTTCCAGGAGTGGCGCGCGCGCGGATCGCTCGACAGCGCCGTGCGGCACGCATATGGCCTCACGTTAGGCAACTTCGAGGCGATGTGGCGATCGCGCACACGGCGCCGCTACGGCGCGCTGGGCGTGGTGACCGATCTCACCCTCGCCGTGGTGATTCTGCTGGCGGTGATCGCACCGTTGTATGTCGCCAGACGGCGCCGCGACCGTCGCCGTCTCGCCGCCCTCAAAGAGCATGACGCGGCGGCGGAACAGCGCGAGCGCGAGAGCGCAATCGACGCACTCCTCGGCTCGAACGACTCGACGGCAGCGCCACCACCTTCAGCGACAACTGACGGGCCCTCAGCGTAGCTATCACGCGTGGTGACAACCACATGCTTGACATGTTCCCCATGCGCCGGCATACTGTGAGTGGCTTATGGCAGCACCAACTCAGACGCCGCGTTCGCGGCCGCTTTTGTTTTGGGGGATTGCACTCGCCACTTTGATGGCGGGCTTCATCGATTTGGCGCGCGGAGGCGAGACGCTCGGACCAGTGCTGCTTGTCATCGCTTATTGCGTGCTGATTCCGATCGCAATTCTCAAGTAGCTCGATTGCGACTAGTACCGTTCCAACCTTTCTACCTTGCGGTGAACAACTCCGTGCGGCACCAATTGGAACGACACTACGAAGACGGTCTGTCACGGCCGGGCGGATAGCTCAGTTGGTTAGAGCGCCTGCCTTACACGCAGGAGGTCGTGGGTTCGAGTCCCTCTTCGCCCATAGCATTCAGCTACACTGGACCCCGGCGTTCAACTAGGGGTATCGTTTTATCAACGTCCTGGAGGAGACTACCGTGAAGAAGTTGCAGCGAAGCGCATTTACAATAGTTGCGCTCGCAGCCGGCCTGGTTGCCCAAGCGTCGCTGTTAGGCGCTCAGCAGCAGCAGCCGCTACAGCGCGGCCAAACTCCTGGTCCGCGTTTCATGGTGCCGATTCTTCGCACCACCACAGGGTCAGACAAGACTCTTGGGACGCAGGTTGCGGACGCGATCCGCGAACGCATGGCCGGCGAGTTCTTGATGCGCACGCTCTGGGTCATCCCATGGAGCGACATTAAAAACACGCTTGAAGCTTCGGGTTATTCGTCAACGGAACCCCTCAATCCCAACGATACGAAGCAGCTCGCGACGCTCATCCGTGCCGAAGAGTATGTCGAAGGCACGATCTCGCGAGAAAATGGCGAGCTATCCGCTGACCTCGACATGTACCTCACCCGCGGCGGCGACGGGCAAGTGCAGCCGCTCGACAAAGTGACTGGGGCGAAGGCACAAGACGTGGCAAAGGGCGTCCATAAGCAAATCGAAGACGCCCGCAAGCAGCTTCAGCATACGTCGCTTTGCACGCTCAACTGGCGTCAGAACAAGTACGCCGAAGCGCTCGCAGCGGCTCGTAAGGCGATCGAGGTCTATCCCAAATCATCGCTCGCGCGCCTCTGCATACTCGAGGTTTACAACTCTCAAAAGCTCGGCACCGACTCGATAATTTCAGCGTCCGAAGCGCTGCTCAAGGTTCATCCCGAGAATCGGCGCGCGCTCTCGCTTGTCGCCGACGCGTACGCTGAAAAGAAGATGGAAGACAAGCACATCGAGACGCTGACAAAGCTGTTGGCGGCGAATCCAACCGATGTGCGCCTGCAGGAGCGCGTCGTGAACGTACTCGCCGCGAGCGGTAAAGCCGCGATGGCGAAGCCGATCATCGATGAAGCGGTGCGCCAGAATCCTGGTGACCCGTCGCTCGTCCGCTTGCAGTGGAAGATCTATCTCGCTCTCAAGGACTGGAAAGGCGCGGTCGCCGTCGGCGAAGAAATGATCAAGACCGACACGGCAGCGGCCGACTCCGGCTTCTACAACGCACTCATCGCGGCGTACGTCTCCGATAGCCAACCGCAAAAGGCTGCCGAAGCCGCTGCACGTGCCGCGGCGAAGTACCCGACCAACGCTGGTATCCTGGTAGCGCAGGCGCAGCTCTCTCGCCGCGTCGGCCAACTGCCGCAAGCGCTCGAAGCGATCAACAAAGCGATCGCTCTCGAGCCGAAAGATGGCACGCACTATCTGCAGCAGGCGCAGATCTACGTTGAAATGCAGCAGCCAGACAACGCGATCGCCGCTCTGCGAAAGGCCAGCGAGAACGGTGCTGACAAGGCGACGGTCGCGGGCATGGCCCTTACACAAGGGAATGCAGTGTTCCGGCGCTTCAACACGTCGAAAGACACAACCGATCTAATGAAGGCGCGGCCGATCGTGATGTGGGCCGATTCGGTGAAGTCCACGCCGACGAGCGCACTGCTGATCGGCGCCATCAGCCTCTCCATGGCAAACGCCCTGGTGCAGGCCGCGAACGAGGCTAAGAGCTGTGAAATGGCTACGCGCGCTGGAGACCTCATTACCGAGGCGCAGATCGCGCTGCCCAAGGCGGCTGCCGAACAATCCAACCAGGCAACGGTCGCGCAGCTCATGACGTCCGTGAACACGCTCTCGCAGTATCCCGAACGCCAAAAAGCGGCGTTCTGTAAGAAACAGTAGACATCACAAATCTTCGGAAGGCACGAGGCCCGCCGGTTGATTGGCGGGCCTCGTTATTTTGTGGTGTGAGCGTGCCGCAGTCACAAGTGATCGCGAGTGACTATCATGACCCCGTCATGGTGGAGCAGGTGGCGTCGCGGCTCGGCAGCGCGGCACATGTGTTGGACGGCACGTTAGGCGGTGGAGGTCACACGCGCGCGCTGCTGGAGCGAGGTGTGCGCGTGACCGCGGTGGATCGCGATCCTGCAGCTATCGCAGAAGTGCGTGCGACGCTCAGCGAGTTTATCGCGTCCGGCCGCTTGCAGATCTTCGCGACAAACTACGCGGAGCTGGCCAGCGTCCCGGAACTGAGCGACGTGACGTTTGACGGGATTCTCCTCGATCTCGGCGTCTCGTCGCGGCAGCTGGACGAGGCGTCGCGCGGCTTCACGTTCAGACCAGGCGCGGAGCTGGACATGCGAATGGATCCGGGGACGGCGGAGTCGGCGGCCGGGTTGCTGGCGCGCGCGTCCGCCGTGGAGTTGGCGTGGATCTTTCGCGAATACGCCGACGAGCGGCGAGCCATGCGCCTGGCCAAGGAAGTCGTTAGGCGCCGCGCCAACGCACCGATGCTGACGAGCGACGATCTCGTCGGTGCGATTCGCGGTGCGTTGGGGCCTGAAACCGGACCAGCAGATTTCGCGCGCCTATTTCAGGCGCTGCGTATCGCCGTAAACGACGAGTTGCGCGGCTTGGCGCGTGCGCTACCCGATCTGCGCGATCGTCTAGAACCGCAGGGGACCTTCGTGGTGATCGCGTATCATTCCGGCGAGGATCGCATCGTCAAGGATGCGTGGCGCGAGTGGACCGCCGAGTGCATTTGTCCGCCGCGACAGCCCATATGCACCTGCCGAGGGGCCGCGTTAGGCGAAACGTTGACGCGGAAGCCGCTGCTCGCATCGGATGCCGAAGTGGCGCGCAATCCGCGCGCGAGGTCGGCGCGGCTACGAGCCTGGCGCCGCGCATGACAAAACGAGGCGGCCGGAGCGGCGGGAGCGGCCGACGGACGATGGCGCTCGCCCTGCTTGCGTTTCTGGTGCTCGCCTCGGCGATTGTCTGGCGAAAGTCAGTCGGCTTCGCGGAAGGCCAGCGGTTGCGTCAGCTCGCCGAGCGACGCACCGAGCTGGATGCCAAGCGCACGCGACTTGACGGTGAGATCCGTTCGAATCTCACGCTGCGCAAGCTTGGTGCTGTTGTCGAAAAGCGCCTCGGTTTGAAGGTGCCCGCCGACAGCCAGATCATTCTCCTCACGCGCCCGCGCGCCGATTCGCTGCCATAGACATGCTGCGCATCAATCGGCTCGCCGTCGTCAACTACTCGCTCGTGGCGTTTGCCGGCGCGCTCGTCGTGAAGTCGTTCTGGGTGCAGCTGGTGGAAGGGAACCGCTGGTCGAGCCTCGCCGACAATCAGCATTACACAGGGTCTGCGCTTCCAGCTCGGCGCGGGACCATCCTCGATGCGACGGGCCTAACGCTTGCCGAGAGCCAGCAGCTGATCACGCTGAGCGTGGCGCCGCGCGAAGTGCGCGACGTCCGAAAACTCGAGCGTGCATTGCTCAAAGTGGGGATCGCGCGCGACGTCGCGCGAGCCGCGAGCGACACGAAGCGCCGTTGGGTCCCGCTTCCGCGTCGTTTCAATCCGTCAGAAGTCGCCGCGCTCACCAAGATGAGAGGCGTGTACACGAGCGTCGCGACGCAGCGCGTGACGATTCAATCGGACGGCGTGCGGCGCCTCGTCGGGCGTACGCGCGATTCGTTAGGTGTCGAGGGTCTGGAGCTGCTCCTGGACTCGCTGCTCCGCGGGACAACCGGACAAACGCGTCTCAAACGCGCGCCTCGCGGCGTTCGCATCGAAGTCGACGAGCCTGCGCGCCTCGCGCCGCGAGACGGCCACTCGGTGACGCTCACCATCAATCATGCGCTGCAGGACATCACGGATCGTGCGCTGCTCGCGGGAGTCGCGGAGCGAAAGGCGACAGGCGGCGATGTCGTCGTGCTCGATCCGCGCACTGGTGACATTCTCGCGATGTCGTCGGTGCGGCGTGAGATCAAGAGCAACATCGCTAGCGCCGTCACCGAGCCTTACGAGCCCGGCTCGACGCTCAAGCCGTTCGTCGCGGCGGCGCTTCTCGAGCGAGGACTCGCGCGGCCGGACGAGCAGATCGCGACGCATAACGGGGAATGGACGATCAACGGCCGTACGATCCACGACGAGCACAAAGCGGCATCGATGTCTGTCGTGGACGTGATTCGCTTCTCGAGCAACATCGGCATCGCGCAATTGTCTCTGCGTCTCAGCTCGCCCGCGCTGTACGCACTGTTGCGAGATCTTGGCTTCGGAACGCCGACGGGAGTGGCTTATCCGTCCGAAGCCCCGGGTATCCTCCGCGAGCCTCGCTCGTGGACCGTGCCGTCGCACATGTCGCATGCCATGGGATACGAGCTGTCTGTCACTCCGTTGCAGCTTGCGCTCGCGTACGCGACCATAGCTAATGGCGGTGAGTTGCTCGAGCCGCAGCTCGTTAGGGAGATTCGCGATGCGGACGGCGCGGTCGTGTACCGACGTCAGTCGCGCGTTGTGCGCCGCGTGATGACGAAAGCCACAGCTGAGCAGCTGCGTGATGTGCTCAAGAGCGTAGTCGACAGCGGGACGGCCGTCGATGCCGATCTCGCGACATTCGATCTCGGAGGCAAGACGGGAACGGCGCGGCGTACCGCGTCGGGTCGTTATGCGCGCGGTCAGTACACGGCGTCGTTCGTGGGAATGTTTCCCGCGCGCGCGCCGCAACTCGTGCTACTCGTCAAGATCGACAATCCGGGCACGACGATCTTCGGTGGCCGCGCGGCGGCACCGATCGCCAAATCGATCATCCAGGGGGCGCTCGCGTCGCGTGAGGCACCTTTCGACGCCATCGGACTCGCAGCCGAGCGCTTGGCGCACATCCCGCGCATCGAGAGCGAATCTCTGCGCGTCGTGCAGTCCATTGGCACCACCGTCGCGAGCGAAGGCGAGGGGACGGATAACATCGGGCTGGACGCGCCGCCGCGCAGCGAATCGATCGACCTCGCGTCGCTGGCCGCAAAGGACAGCGTCGGGCGCGAGTCCGTGGCCGTGCCGGAACTGGACGGAGAGACGCTGCGCGAAGCTGTCCGGCGCTTGCATGCGGCTGGCTTTCGCGTGCAGGTGATCGAGGGCAAGGGCAAGGAGACATCGCCTCCGGCCGGGACTCGGCTCACGCGAGGCTCGCTCGTTAGGGTGCGGCATAGGTGACAGTGGCGCTCGCTGGCATCAGGGAGGCGCTCTCGCGCGCCGGCCTCGTTGTCTCGTTGGACGGCTCGCTGCCGGTGGAAATCACCGCCGTCACTGACGACAGCCGCCGCGTCGTGCCAGGCGCGCTGTTCCTCGCTGTGCGCGGCGCGACGGCGGATGGCCACAACTATCTAAAGGATGCCGAGGCCGCGGGGGCGGCGGCTGCTGTCGTAGAGGCGGAGGGGCGAACGACGCTTCCGGCCATCCGGGTGCACGACGGGCGCGCGGCAGCCGCGATCGCCGCGGCTGCATTTCATGGATGGCCGGCGACTTCGCTGCGCCTTCTTGCCGTCACGGGCACGAGCGGGAAGTCTACGACGGTCGCCATGCTACGACATATGTTCGACGAACCGCCCGGTTCGAGCGCGTCGATCGGCACGTTAGGCGTGTTGCGCGGATCGGTAGGGGCTCCTCTGGCTGACATCGGCGGACTGACGACACCTGGCCCGATCGAGTTGCAGCGCGTGCTGCGCGCGCTCGTCGACGCCGGCGTCAAAACTGTCGCGGCCGAAGTCTCCTCACACGCGCTCGACCAGAAACGCGTCGGCGCGGTTCTCTTCGACGCCGCGGTGTTCACGAATTTGTCGCACGAGCATCTCGACTATCACGGCACGATGGCTGCCTACCTTGCCGCGAAGGCGAGCCTGACGAGGATGCTCACGCCTAACGGTGCGGCGATCGTCAATGCAGACGACCCCGCATGGCACGACTTGCCACCCACGCCGCGCCGCATATCGTTCGGCATGCATGTAGCCGCCGACGTCTCCGCGCGCGGTGCGACGTTCGCCCCGACTGGCAGTCGCTGGACACTCGTGACGCCGGACGGCGAGGCCGACGTCACGCTGCCATTGCTCGGCGACTTCAACGTGATGAACGCGCTTGGCGCAGCGGCCACTGCGTGGGCGCTCGGTGTGCCGGTCGCCACGATCGCTGAGCAGCTCGAGAGCGTGCAGCAAGTCCCCGGACGATTGGAGCGCATCTGGTCGCATCCAACAGTGTTGCGTGACTATGCGCACAAGCCCGACGCGTTGCAGCGCGCCCTCGACGCCGTGCGACCTTTCGTGCCCGCGGGGAAGCGCATCATCACCGTCGTGGGCTGCGGCGGCGATCGCGATCGCGCCAAGCGACCTGTGATGGGCGGCATAGCGCAGGCCAAGAGCGACCTCGTCATCATAACGAGCGACAATCCGCGAACAGAAGATCCGGAGCACATTCTCGACGAGATGGCGGCGGGCATGACCAACGGGAAGCCGTATGAGCGCATCGAGGACAGGCGCGCGGCGATCGCACGCGCGCTCGACGTAGCGGCGCCTGACGACGTGGTGGTGCTCGCGGGGAAGGGACACGAGACGTATCAGATCCGCGGAACGACGAAGTATCCGTTCGATGAGAGCCAGATCGTCGCGGAGCTCGCATCGAAGCGTGGCGATCGGGCGGACAGCGAATGACGTTCTGGACGATCGACAGGTTGTCGCATGCGCTCTCCGGAGAGCTCGTGGGGGCGCGTCCGTTAGGCACCGCCCGCATCGGCGCCATCAGCACGGACACGCGCACGGTGAAGAGCGGCGATTGCTTCGTGGCGCTGCGTGGTGAGACCTTCGACGCACACGACTTTCTCAAAGAAGCCGTCGACAAGGGGGCCGCTGCGCTCGTCATACACGACGCGCGGCGCGCAACCGGTCTCGGCGTGCCCGTCTTCGTCGTCCACGACACACTGCGCGCGCTCTGGTCCCTTGCAGGCTTTCGCCGCCGCGCATGGGGTGGAAGTGGACGCCCGATCATCGCCGTGGCCGGATCGAACGGGAAGACGACGACGAAGGAGCTGGTCAACGGCGCGCTGTCGACGACCTTCGAGGTGCACGCTACGCGCGGGAACCTGAACAATCACGTCGGCGTCCCACTCACGCTCCTCTCGCTCGCCGACGAAGCGGACCTGGCGATCGTCGAGGTCGGGACGAATCATCCGGGCGAAGTCGCTGCGTTAGGCGCGCTCGTCGAGCCGACGGTCGCGATCATCACTTCGATCGGCGAAGAGCATCTCGAGGGCCTCGGCGACATGGCCGGGGTGCTACGTGAGGAGGCATCCATCTGCCGAGGGGCTGCGGTCGCGGTGACGCCGGCATCACAGCCCGAGATCGGGGTCGCTGCGCAGCAGCTCGCCGGCCGAGTCGTGAGCGCTGGGTTGGATTCTGGCGACGTGACGCCAACGTCGTACTCCATGAACGACGATGGTTTCGGCAGCCTAACGTTCGGCGACGTCACGGTGAAGCTGGCGATTCCCGGCATCCACATGCTTCGCAACGCGATGCTGGCTGTCGCTACGGCGGAGGTCTGCGGTGTGTCGCGGGAAACAGCTGCGCGCGGGCTCGCCGCAGTCGCTCCGCTTCCAATGCGCGGTGTGTGGCGAACGCTGGGGCGCGCGACGCTGATCAACGACGCCTACAACGCGAATCCGGCGTCGATGCGGGAGGCTATCATGCTGCTCGACGCACTCAAGACGGGCCGCCAGCGCGTTCTCGTCATCGGGTCAATGCTCGAGTTAGGCGCGCACAGCGAGGCGTATCATCGCGAGATCGCCGAGCGAGCGCTCAAGTCGTCCGCGGGCGTAGTGGCAGCGGTCGGTGAGTTCAGGCGCGCATTCCAGCAGCTTGGAAACGTCAATGGCAGAGTTGTGGTAGCGGATACCGCCGAAGCGCTGTGGCCGCAGCTCGCGCCGCGGCTGGCGCCTGACGCCGTTGTCCTTCTCAAAGCCTCACGAGGCGTGAAGCTGGAGCGTTTGGTACCATTCATCGAGGCGTGGGCCACGCCGGCAGCCTAACGTCAATCCCGGAATCTCGTGCTCCATCTCATCCTCACGCCGTTTCTCGACGACTTTCCCTCACTGCGGCTCATCAATTACATCACGTTCCGCGCTGGTGCCGCGGCGGTCACGGCTCTGCTCGTGGCGTTCATTGTCGGTCCCTCGATAATCCGGCGTCTCAGTGCAATGGCGCAGCAGGTCGTGCGTGAAGGAACACCGGATACGCACAAGGCAAAGGGCTCGACCCCCACGATGGGTGGACTGATCATCCTCGCCGCCGTGTTCATCGCGACACTGCTGTGGGGCCGCCTGACGAACACGTACGTCCTGCTGGCATTGCTCGTCACGCTTTGGATGGGAGGCATCGGTTTTCTCGACGACTACCTGAAGCTCAAGCAGAAGCGCGAAGGGAAGAAGAACGAAGGCCTTGTCGAGCGCTACAAGCTGGCCGGGCAGGTGTCGATCGGCGTGTTGTTAGGCTTGATCCTCTGGCTCGCGCCGCCGTCACAGCTGCCGGGCGCGTCGACGACGTTGCCGTTCTTCAAGTATGTGCTTGTTGTTCCGATCGCCGCATGGCTCGCCTGGCTGTACGTGCCATGGGTGGCGTTCATCCTCACGGGTACGAGCAACGCTGTGAATCTGGCCGATGGACTGGACGGCCTCGCTGCAGGCCTGGCCGCAATCGCTCTCTCAGTGTTCGTGTTTTTCGCCTACGCCATGGGGCGGGTAGACACGAGCGCGTATCTGCAGCTCTACTATCTGCGCGGGTCAGGCGAGCTGGCCGTGTTTTGCGTTGCGCTCGTTAGTGCGTGCATCGGGTTCCTCTGGTTTAACGCGCACCCTGCGCAGGTCATCATGGGGGACACCGGAGCGCTCGCGTTAGGTGGAGCGATCGGCGCCGTCGCTCTTCTCCTCAAGAGCGAGCTGATTCTGGCGATCGTCGGTGGCGTTTTCGCCGCCGAGACAGTCTCGGTCATCCTGCAGCGCGTGGTGTTCAAATACCGCAAGCGGAAGTACGGGCTCGAGTACGCGCAGCAGCACCGGATATTCAAACGGGCGCCGCTGCACCATCACTTCGAGCTGTCTGGGTGGACTGAGACGCAGGTCGTGATCCGTTTCTGGATTTTGGGTATCCTGTGCGCGTTCCTGGCGCTCACGACGCTCAAGCTGCGCTAGTGCCGTTTCACCGCGCAGGCGCAGTTATCGAGCGTCGTCGGGCGCACACGATGGAATGGCAGTAGTGCCTGGAGAGGTAGCCGTCATTGGGCTCGCGCGCAGTGGCGTGGCGGTATCGAAGCTCCTGATCCGCCAGGGGGAACGCGTGTACGCGTCCGATGCGAGCAGCACCGGAGCAAGTGAGTCAGCAGTCGCGGAGCTCACAGCGTTAGGTGCGGCGGTTGACGTGGGGAGGCACGATGTCGCCCGTGTCGCGAACGCGCGGTACGTCGTCACGAGCCCCGGCGTGCCACCTAACGCGCCGCCATTGGCCGCGGCCCGTGCTGCTGGCAAAGAGATTCTTAGCGAAGTGGAAATTGCTCTACGAGCGCTGCCTAACACGCGCTACATCGCCGTCACCGGAACGAAAGGCAAATCCACGACGACGAGTCTGATATCCAAGCTTCTCAAGTCTCTAGGTCTCGACGCCGAAGACGCGGGGAACATCGGCACGCCACTGAGTTTGCTCCCGCTTCGCGAAAAACATCCGACGTGGGTCGCGCTCGAGATCTCGTCGTTCCAGCTCCACGATACGCCGAGCATCGCACCGACCGTTGGGGTCCTAACGAACCTGGCGCCCGACCATCTCGATCGATACGACGGCGACGTCAACGCGTATTACTCCGACAAGAAGCTGCTCTTTCGCAACTCGACGGCCGAGTCCGCGCGCGTCGTGAATGCCGACTTTCCGGAAGTTCGCTCGCTCGTCAAAGGTACGCCGGGCACCGAGTACGGATATTCCGTCGAGTCAACTGCGGACGCGTGGCTCGATAAACAGCGCGATCGCCTCATGCTGTTCGGCGAGGAGCTGATGCCGCGCTCGCAGCTGCCGCTCGCGGGCAATCAGAACGTTGCGAACGCGCTCGCCGCAGCGTTGGCAGTGAGCGTCGCGGATCCCGCGCACCGCAACGAGGACGCTCGCGCGCGGATGCGCGCGGCTCTAACGCAGGCTGCTCCGCTGCCGCATCGATTTCAGCCTGTGGGCGAGTTCGAGGGCGTGCTGTGGGTCAATGACTCGAAAGCGACCGACGTGCTCGCGGCGCGCGTTGCCATCGAGAATATGACGCGGCCCACTGTCCTGCTGCTGGGCGGCAGGGGCAAGGGTGAATCGTACGGCGGGTTGCGCGAGGCCGTGCGCGCGCACTGCAAAGCCGTGATTGCGTATGGAGAAGAGGGCGACAAGATTGCGGCGGACCTGGCGGGGGCGTCGACAATCGAGCGCCTAACGGGAGACTTCGAGACTGTGCTTCGGCGCGCACGCGCACTCGCCCGCCCGGGCGACGCCATTTTACTCGCTCCCGCTGTAACAAGCTGGGACATGTTCAAAGATGCCGAAGAACGCGGTTCTGCCTTCGCTGCCTTCGCGCGCGCAGGGACCGTATGAAGGACCATATGAACGTTCGTACGCGCTGGGCGATGTCAGTCGAGGCCCGCGGACTCACGGTCATTACAGCGGTGCTGGCAGTGTTTGGCCTCGCTACGCTGTACAGCGCCAGCGCGATCGTCGCGATGCAGGAGGGTGCCTCGTCCACGCACTACTTCTTCCGGCAGGCGATCGGAATGGGCGCCGGCATCGTCGTCTTCGCGATTGTCGCCAAGGTCGACGCCGAGCGGTGGCGCAAGCTCGCCTGGCCGCTGATGCTCGGAACAGCGGCCGCGATGCTCCTGACGGTGCTGCCGTTCACGCGTAGCATCGCCCCTGAGGTCAACGGCTCTCGCCGATTCCTGCTCGGCACGTCGCTGCAGCCATCGGAGCTGGGCAAGCTTGCGATCGTAATCTGGACCGCGATGCTGCTCGTGAAGAAAGGCCCCGATGGGATGCGTCGCCTAACGAAAGGCCTGCTGCCGTTTCTCGTCGTAGTCGGCGCGCTCGGACTGCTGGCGATCTTTCAGCCCGACCTCTCCGTCGCGATGATGTACACGCTTGTCATGGCGATAATCCTCTTCGCCGGTGGCGTGCGCATCGGCCATTTTGTGGCGCTTGGCATCATTGCCACGCCTGTTTTGTGGAGCAAACTCCAGGAACTGCAGTACGCCATGCAGCGCGTGTTGGCGTATCTCAACCCGACGACGGCGCAGGACATCGGCTACCAACTCAAGCAGTCGCTCATCGCCGTTGGATCCGGCGGCTTGCTCGGCAATGGTTTTGGCAACGGTCGTCAAGCATACGGCTTCATCCCGTTCGGGCAGACTGATTTCATCGCATCCAACGTGGGCGAGGAATGGGGCTTCATCGGCATGCTGTTCCTCGTGGTTATCTACGCCATCTATACCTACCTCGGAATGCGCATCGCGCGGAACGCGCGCTCGCCGTTCCTGCAGCTGGTCGCAGTGGGCCTAACGGTGACAATGGCGATCACGGCGTACTTGCACATCGGCGTCGTCATCGGATTGCTCCCCACGACAGGTCTCACGCTGCCATTCGTATCCTACGGACGGTCCAACTTGCTCCTGTCTTTCCTCATGACAGGCATTCTCGTGAACATCGGAAGCTCCAAAGAGCGAGTGCACGGGGCTGCCGCGACGGATCCACTCGTGTCGCCGGCATAAGTATCAGTGTCACAAGCTTCACCGCGGACTAGCGCGGACCTGCCACGGACGCAGGCGGACGCCTTCGTTTTCTTTAGCCGTCTCCGTGTCAGTCCGCGACGTGTCCGCGTCCCTCCGCGGTGGAATAGTTTGGAACCGCCGCCGTGAACGTGTTGTTTGCCGGCGGCGGAACCGGTGGACACCTATATCCGGCGCTCGCCATAGCGCGCGCACTGATACGGCGCGAGCCTAACGTGCGACCGTTCTTCATCGGAGCTCGGCGGGGGATAGAGCCCGACGTGCTCCCAGACACCGGGTTCCCGCACATCCTGCTGGACCTGCACCCGCTGTACCGAAGCGCGCCCTGGAAGAACGGACTCACATTGTGGTCGCTCTTCACCGGCTGGCAGGCGATCAAGTCGATTGCGCGACAGCACCAAGCGCGGCTCGTTGTTGCGACGGGCGGCTACGTTGCCGGAGCCACGATCGCGTATGCCGCTACATCGCGAACGCCGCTCGTGCTGCAGGAGCAGAACTCCTTCGCCGGCCAAACGATCAAGTTCGGAAGCCGCTTCGCGCGCGAGATCTACCTAGGCTTCCCGGAAGCCGCGCGGTCCCTGCCGTTAGGCGCACGCAGTCGTTGCTTCGATACCGGGAACCCAATCGAGCCACCGCCACCACCAGCAGCCAGACCGCCTCGCGACCAAGCCCGGGCGAACTGGGGGTTCGCCGCGGGCAGGGGACCAATCGTCCTCGCCTTTGGCGGTAGTCAGGGGTCCGCGGCGCTCAACGACCTCATTGCCGGCTGGCTCGCCGGAACGGCGCACGCGTCGTCTGACGTCAACGTGATCTGGGCGACGGGGAAGGACCACTATGCTCGTTATGCGCATCTCGCATCGAATCGCGTCGCCATGCGGCCGTACCTCTCACCGATAACCGACGCCTACGCGGCGGCGGATATCGCGCTCACTCGGGCTGGTGCGATGACCACCGCGGAGCTGTGCGCGTGGGGCATTCCAGCGGTCCTCGTTCCGCTTCCAACTGCCGCCGCCGACCACCAGACCGCGAATGCGAAGGCGCTCGAGGCGGCGGGTATCGCGATCCGAATCGATCAAATGCAGACGACCGGCCTTCAGTTGGGCGAGGTCGTGACGCGGCTCGCGCACGACGATACAGCACGTGAGATGATGGTGCGGCGGGCGTTAGAAAGAGCGCGACCAGACGCCGCCGATACCATTGCTAGACGAATACTTACGCTGCTCACTTCAAGTGAAGCTGTCAGCCGTCGGCTGCCGGCTGACAGCTGATAGCAGCCGAGAGCCATTCGATTTCAATGTCGCTCCTAGACAGCTCGGACCTGCGCCCAGTGCACTTCGTGGGAATCGCTGGTGCTGGAATGAGCGGCCTGGCCGAACTGCTCGTTCGTCGAGGCATGCGCGTGACTGGTTGCGATGCCAGTCCGACGGAGGAGAGCCGCCGAGATTTGGCTCGTATCGGCGTAGACGCGATTCCCGGTCATAACCCCGAGCACGTCCTGGGCGCGCGAATGCTGGTCGTCACATCTGCGATGCCAAGGAACCACCCAGAGCTGGAGGCAGCTCGCGCGGCCGGCATCCCCATTGTTAGGCGCGCCGAAGCGCTCGGCGAGGCGACACGTGTTGGCGATGTCATCGCAATCGCCGGCACTCACGGTAAGACCACGACTACGGTCCTAACGACGGAGGCCTTGGCCGCAGCTCGTCTGGATCCGACTGGCCTCGTTGGCGGCCGCGTCTCCGACTGGAGCGGGAACCTGCGGCCGGGATCCGATCGGCTGTTCGTCGTCGAGGCGGACGAATACGATCGGTCCTTTCTCGCACTCACTCCGACGATTGCGGTCGTAACGAACGTCGAAGCGGATCACCTGGACATCTATCGTGACCTGGCTGACATCCAGAGCGCCTTCGAACAGTTCATCGTTCCGGCGCGCGCCGTTGTGCTCTGCGCCGACGACGCTGGTGCCGACAAACTCAAGGTCACCTCCGGCGCTGAAGTTGTGCGCTATGGCGTCGAGAACAACGACGCTCGCGTCGTCGCCGAATCAGTTCAGCTCTCCCCGAGTGGTGCCGTGTTCGCGCTATACTACGATGGCAAGTGCCTTGGTGACGTGGATCTGCAGATCACAGGCATGCATAACGTGCGCAACGCTCTAGCCGCCATCGCCAGTGGTTTGACGTTAGGTGTCACGCTCCCTGCCATGCTACCCGGACTTCGGCGATTCGCGGGCGTTGAGCGACGATTTCAGCGATTGGGTGAGGCGCGTGGTGTTCAGGTTGTAGACGACTACGCGCATCATCCGACCGAGATCCGCGCGACGCTGGCGGCGGCGCGCAACGCGTTTCCACGTTCTCGCCTCATCGCCGCGTTTCAGCCGCATCTCTATACGCGCACGCGAGATTTCGCGCGTGAGTTCGGTGAGGCCTTGGCGGCAGCCGACCGCGTCTATCTCACGGAGATTTATCCCGCGCGCGAACAACCCATCGCGGGCGTCACGAGCGCCCTCGTCAAAGAGGCGATCGAACGTGCTGGTGGAACGATCGCTTGGTTCGGCGAGCGCGCATCGCTCGCCGACGCCCTCGCGGGTGGCACCGACGAGGGTGATGTCGTGCTGATGCTAGGCGCCGGAGACATTACGAAGACGGGCCCTGAGCTGCTCGAGCGTCTGCGCCGAGGTGACGCGTGATCAGACGTGCGATCGATTGGCTCAAGGCGCACATGCGAACCATCGGTCTTTCGACGCTCGCCGTCGCTGTGATTGGATCAGTGGGCTGGGTGCCGCTCGTTCTGCGCCCCCTCGACTTCTTTCACGTCAGGCGCGTCGTCGTACGCGGTGTGCGTTATCTCGACGGACGCGCGCTCGTGCGGCAAATGCAAATCGATACGACTGTCTCGATCTGGGACGCGCTCGGTCCGTACTCAGCGCGCCTTTCGTCGCATCGTCAGATTCGCACCGTCCGCTTGAGCCGTCGGCTGCCCAGCACTGTGATCGTCACCATCGAAGAGATAACGCCGATCGCGCTCGCGCCGTCGCAGGGCGGGGGGCTCCGAGCCTATGACGAAGAGGGGCGCGCGCTGCCGTTGGATCCCACGCGAGTTGATGTCGATCTGCCAATTCTCTCGCGCGCCGACACTTCGCTTCTTCGCTTATTGGGAGATCTCAAACGAATCGACCCCGCGATGTACGCGCGCGTGAGCGAAGTGGAGAGGACTGGACGAGATGAGGCCATCGTGTTTCTCTCCTCACTCCCAGTGCGCGTACGTTCTACTATTCCTGCTGATCGTTTCGCCGAACTGCGTGCGGTTGAGGAAGACCTAGTGCGACGCCGAGTGAAATACGCCGAACTTGACTTGCGCTTCAGCGATCGCGTAATCGTCAGACTGCAATGAACGCCGACAGAATCGTCGCAGGACTCGACATCGGATCTGCCAAGACAACGGCCATTATCGCCGAGGTCTCGGGAGAGCTGCCGAAGCATCCAGGAATCAAAGTCCTGGGCGTCGGTCAGGCGCGTACGACGGGGCTGCGACGCGGTGTCGTGTCGGACATAGAGGAGTCGACACAGTCGATCAAGAAGGCGATCACTGACGCTGAGCGAATCGCGGGCGTGCAGGTGACCGAGGTCTACGCCGGAATCGCCGGCGAGCATGTGCAGGCGATGTGTAGCAAGGGGATCGTCGCGATCGGCGGCGACGAGATCACACGCGCGGATGCAGACCGCGCGAACTCTGTCGCTCGCGCTCAAGCGATTCCTCAAGACCGCGAATTGTTGCATGCGATTCCACAGGAGTACACGGTCGATCGCGCTCAGGGGATCAGGGATCCGATCGGCATGATCGGCACGCGTCTCGAGACCGAGATGTATCTGGTGACGATCGGAAGCTCGCCGGCGCTCAACCTGCGCAAAGCTGTCGAGAGGGCAGGGTACATCGTGCGCGAGCTTGTGCTCGAGCCACTCGCGAGCGCGCTGGCAGTGCTCACGGAAGACGAGAAAGAGCTCGGCGTGCTGCTGATTGAAATGGGCGCCGGTGCGACGGACATCGCGATCTTTCACGAAGCGAAGATCCGTCACCTCGCGACGATTCCGTACGGCGGGAACAACGTCACGAACGACATCGTGCAAGGGCTTGGTCTCACGCAAAGCGACGCTGAGCGCATCAAGGAGACGTACGGCTGCGCATACGAGCCGCTCGTGCCGCAACACGAAGTGATCCAGCTCCCGAGCACGGCGGCCCAGGGGCAGCGTCAGATTCCGCGTGAGCTACTTGCGCACATCATCCATCAGCGCACGGATGAGATCTTCGACATCGTGCGACGCAACGTTGATGACGCGGGCTTCACAAACCGCTTGAGCGCGGGCGTCGTCGTCACTGGTGGCGTCGCCGAGCTTCCAGGCGTCGCCGAGCTCGCGGCCGATGTTTTCGGAACAGGTGTGCGCATTGGTGTTCCGAGCGAGAACATTGGTGGTCTGGTCGACACAGTCGAGTCGCCGAGATTTGCGTGTGTGGCCGGACTCGCGTTGTACGCGGCGAGTAGAGCGGCGATAGGCGCGGGTGTGACGCCGCAGCGCAAGCTTCAACTCACCGGTCCAGGGATGGATAAGTTGGTGACACGAGTTCGCACTTGGCTTCAGGATTTCTTCTGAGATCAAAACAAGGAGCTTTGGGCAGCGAGTCGCGAGTGCCGAGTCTCGAGCAGACAAGCTCGCCGCGGACCTGAATACCGAGCAGAGCCCACGACGCTCTGCTTTTTTTTGTTCAATCAAATCAACGATAGTTTGAAGGCGCGGAGTCGAGAACTCGGTGAGCTACTCGTCCTCGACACTCGGCACTCGTGACTCGTCACCCAAAGCTCCTTGTTTTGATCTTCTCTGCGATCCCTCTCACTTCACGTGATGTCTAACGCGATAAATCGCATCATCACGCTGATGATGTTCTTCATCACTCGACTCGTTAAGCAAACAACATCACAGATTTTCTCGCACGCATTGATTGTGGACAAAATTCTGTGCGCGCGTTGAGTGTGACTTTCCTCGCAATTTCTACTTGATGTCTTATATTCGTGGCGCGCGTTTCCAGGGCGCGGCGTTATGCATCGCTGCGCATTTTGTTTTCTCGGTTTGCATCCGATAACGCCATCAACGTGGAGTCGGTTCTACGATGATCTTCGAGCTCGAGGATAGCGTAACGCAGAGCGCCAAGATGAAGGTTGTTGGTGTCGGTGGTGGCGGCGGCAATGCGGTGAATCGCATGATCGAGGACCAGCTGCCGAACGTCGAGTTCATCTCTGTGAACTGCGATTCGCAGGCGCTGCTCACATCGAAGTCCAACGTCAAAATCCAAATCGGAAAGAAGCTCACACGCGGACTTGGAGCCGGCGCGCGTCCCGACATTGGACGACAAGCGATCGAAGAAAACCGAGAAGAGGTATCCCGCGCGCTTCAGGGCGCGGACCTCGTGTTCGTCACCTGCGGCATGGGCGGCGGTACAGGGACGGGCGCGGCGCCTGTCGTCGCCGAGCTGTCAAAAGAAGTTGGAGCGCTGACTGTCGGCATCGTCACGCGGCCCTTCCTGTTCGAGGGCCGCAAGCGCATGCGGCAGGCCGAAATGGGCATCAACGAGATGCGCAAGCATGTCGACACCATGATCGTCGTGCCTAACGAACGCTTGTTGGCCGTCGTCGGCAAGGGCATTCCGTTCCAGGACGCGCTCAAAAAGGCCGACGAAGTCCTGCTGCATGCGACGCAGGGCATCTCGTCGCTCATCAGCGTGACTGGACTCGTCAACGTCGATTTCGCAGACGTCCGCACCGTAATGCAGAGCGGCGGTTCGGCGCTCATGGGCACCGGAATAGGCCGCGGCGAGAGCCGCGCGACCGAGGCCGCTCAGCAGGCGATCGCGAGCCCGCTGCTCGACAACATCTCCATCTCCGGCTCAACGGGTGTCCTCATCAACATCACCGGCGGTGGCGATCTCACATTGGGAGAAGTTCATCAAATCAATGAAGTCATCCACGAGGCGGTGGGTGATGACGCTGAGATCATCTTCGGTGCCGTCCACGAACCGGCGATGCAGGGCGAGATCCGCGTCACTGTCATTGCGACGGGTTTCGATCGCGCGATTGGCACAATGTCCGCGACGCATGACGTTCACGCGCCGCTGACCGCAAAAGGTGTGATCCCGATCAACCAAAGGGGTGGCGCTAGGACCGCCACACCTATATCTCCGAGGCCGGTGCAACCAGTCGATGCGGTGCGTCGTCCTGCTACTGCCCAAGCATCGCAACTTCGCGGCGTGGGCGGAGTAGGACAGGGGCCCGTGGCAGGTGAGCAAGAGCTCAACGACATGGAGATCCCGACCTTTATTCGGAGACAGATGGATTGAAGACGTGGATGGTTCGCGCTGCCGTCTATTCAACGGTAGCGCTCCTGGCGGTCGCGGTCGTCGCCTATCGTCCGCAACTGCCTAACCAGAACGTAGCCCAGGTGATGGAGCGGCATGCCCCCGCGTGGCGCTCACGTGTCGATACCCTTGGGAGAGGCGAGGCGCTCACCGCGCTCCTCGCGCGCGTTGGCGTCCCCGTGGCCAGCGCCGAAGCACTGCTGCGCTCCGCGACGACGCTCGATTTTCGTCGCATCCCGGCCGGAATGGAGGTCGCGTCGCGTCAGGTGGAAACAGATTCGCTTCCCTCTGAAGTCGTGCTGCGCCTCTCGGACGATCGCAACCTGCGTCTCGTTCGAACCGATACGGGTTGGACGAGCCAGGAAGAGCGGATCCCATGGACCCGCGACACCGTTGCGTACGTCGGCTCCATAAGCTCGAACCTGTACGACGCAATAGATCGCGCCGCGCCAGAGCTGTCGTCAGGCGCGCGCGCTTCGCTGGCTTGGGGCATCGCGGATATCCTCGAATATCGTTACGACATGAGCCGCGACCTTCGTGGCGGCGACGTGTTCAAGGTCCTCGTCGAACGCGAGTTGAGTCCGACCGGCGCAAGTCGCATGGGCGATGTTCTCGTGCTCACATTCACGACCGGGAATCAAACGACTGAAGCCGTTCGACAAGTCTCGTCGGCCGGTCGCTCGCGCTACTTCGATCAGAATGGCAAGTCGCTCGAAGCCGCGTTCCTCCGCGCGCCGCTGCAGTTCCGTCGCATCTCGAGCCGCTTCGGCATGCGGAAGCATCCGATACTCGGTGTCTGGCGGCGTCACGCGGGGACCGACTACGCCGCGTCTGAGGGGACCCCGATCCGGTCCATCGGCGATGGGGTCGTCACCTTTGCTGGGCGCATGGGCGGCTACGGCAACGCGATCGACGTTAGGCACGCCAACGGATTCGTCTCGCGCTACGGACACATGCGCGCGTTCGCCAAAGGCATCAGCCGAGGCGATCGCGTCGGCATCGGTCAGACGATCGGCTTCGTCGGCCACACAGGTCTCGCGACGGCCGCGCACCTGCACTTCGAGATTCTCGTCGGCGGGTCGCAGCGCGATCCGCGTGTCGCCCTCCAGCGCGTAGAAGGGAAACCGCTCGACACGCGTGAGCGCGCGGATTTCATGCGTTCGCGCACGCTGCTCATGGCGCTGCTCGATCGCGGTTTGACTCGCGACACACTCGTCGCCGCAATCGGTCAATAGGCGGTTCCCGCGTTGAGGCTCGGTCTCCGGCCGTACCAGTTCCGCGGTCGCCGGGGCATCCGTTTCGGCGGCAGGCGCGCGTTTTGTGTATAGCCCGCGCACGCAGCATCCAACATCGCGATAGCCACTGGCGCGGGCGCTGAGGAAGCGCAACGCCGCCTTCAGGACGCCCCGGCTCCCTTGTGCTCGCCCGAGCGCGGCGCCTAACGCGAACGGGAGGCGTGGACATCCCGGAGGCGGCGTCACGCGAGCGAGAGACCGCGCTGACGGGAGCCAATCACATCACCGGCGTGCGAGCGCGGTCTCGACGCGCAGTCGACGCGTGTCCGGCCGCCGAAGCGGGATGTCCCGCCGACCGAGGCGGCATCCGCCCACTGAACACCCGCGGACGACCCGTAACGGCACGACCAGACCGCGTTTCGGATCAGGCGCGCGTAGTTAGCATTCACGCATGCTGACCTGGTTTCTCGCGATCCTCGGCGGTGCCGCCGCAGTCGCCGCGTCGTACGCGAAGCTGCGCACGACGACGCACAGCATTTGGGTACCCGCCGCGCTTCGCGGAGTCGCCATCACCGCCGCGCTCGCGCTGTTGTTCAACGTGCTCATAGGCGCGCGCGGACGCTCGTCGCCGCTCGTGGCCATGGACGTGTCGCTCAGCTGGGTGCGCGGTCGCGACAGCGTCCAATTCGATAGCGTCCTGCGCGAGGCGCGCCGCACTGTGCGTAGCGCCGAAGACCTCCTCGCGTTCGGCGACTCGGTACGCCCGTTAGGCGCCGGCGCTCGGCCCGCCGACCGCGCGTCGCGTGTGCGACAAGCCGTGGAACGCTCGCTCGTCGCCGGCCGTCCGCTCGTTGTCTTTACGGATGGCGAGATCGATGACCCCGACGCGCTGCGGACATTGCCAGCTGGCTCGCGCGTCGTCGTTGCGTCGGCCCGCACCATTCCGGACGTCGCGGTCACCGGGCTCGACGCACCGCGCACTATTGTGAGCGGCGATTCGATTGAAGTGCGCGTCACGATAGCGACAGCCGCGGCCGGGGTTTCGCGCGCGCGGCTGACGCTCGACGTCAACGGTCATTTGAGCGCCGACCTACCGCTCGATTCTCTGGTGCCTAACGCGGAGCGCGTGGTGAATCGCCGCATCGCGGTAACGGGTGCTGCGGGCGCGGGGATTCTGCGCGCGATCGTTTCGGCGCCAGGAGACGGCGCGACGCGAAACGACACGCTGGCGATGGCAATCGATCTCGCTCCGGCGGCCGGCGCGGTGCTCGTATCCACGTCACCAGACCTCGACGCGCGCGAGGTGCTCCTCGTGTTGCGCGGTAGTCTCGCGCTCCCGACGCGCGGCTATCTGCGCGTCGCGCCGAACACGTGGCGCATCGATGGCGCTCTTACGCCGGCGACGGAAGATGATGTGCGCCGAGCGCTGCAAAGCGCGCCCCTCGCGATCATACATGGTGACACGGCGATCTTCGGAGCGCCGCGCGACCTAACGCGAGCCGCTCTGCTGCTATTCGCGCCGCCGGCCAGCGAGCGTTCGTCCGGCGAGTGGTACGCGACCTCGGCGCCTCCATCGCCAATCGCGGCGGCGCTCTCCGGCATTGCGTGGGATTCGCTGCCGCCGCTCGACGTCAGCGACGCGCCGCTCCAGGGAACGTTCGAGGTCCTCGAAACGCGACGTTCGCGCCGGCTCGAACGGCGCGTCGCCATCGCTGGCGTCGAACGGCCGCGTCGTGTCGTTGTCGTCGGCGCTGCAGGCTTCGCGCGCTGGCGCGTGCGTGGCGGTGCGGCCGCGGACGCGTTCAACGCACTCTGGGGGAGTCTCGCCGACTGGCTAGCAACAGGCGCAAGCGATATCCGTGCGGCTATTCCTGCGTCAGCACTGCTCCACGCCGGCGAACCGATCGCGTGGCGCCGCGGATCCGCCGCTGACAGCGTCGTGCGCGTTATGCTTTCGAAACGCGGTGCGACTTCGGTCGACACACTTACGCTGACGTTCGGCGCCGCGGGTGATGTCGTCGAAACAGCACCGCTCGACGAAGGGGTCTATGACGCCCGGAGCGATCGAGGGGCCTCCTTGCTCGTCGTGAATCCGTCTCGCGAGTGGTACCCTCGCCGCGTTACGGTCGCGAACGGTACTGTTGGCACGACAGCCGCGACCAGCGATGCCCCGCGTGCACGCAACGCCGGATGGCTCTTCGCTGTGGCGATCGTGGGGCTTTGCGCGGAGTGGATCGTGCGGCGCCGGATGGGCCTGCGCTGATCCGGTACGCGCCCAAGCCGGCGCGCGGCTCTGCCGTCCCAATGCTGCACGGCAATGAGCGACATTGGGTGACGAAAAAAGTTGGGACGGCACTACCTTTGGAAGGACATGACAAGGCTCTTCCGCCGCGCGGGCGATGTCCCCAAGCGCTCGCTGTGGCAGCGAATAAAGGACATCGTTTCTGCCGACCTCACGGTCGTCGCTCGGCCGGGGGCCAGGCGCACTCTCGAAGCGTCGCTCGAGACCCTCGAGGAGGTTCTGCTCGATGCCGACTTCGGCGTAAACGTCACATTGCGCATGGTTGCCGACGTGGAGCGGCTCGCCAAGCTCGGCGAGGTCCGAGGAGACGAGGAATTCCTCGCGGCGTTGAAAACAGCCGTTGAGCAGGCGCTGGTCAGCGGCAATTCGGATCCGGCTCTGCGCCTGGCGCCTAACGCGCCGACAGTGATCGTCGTCATCGGCGTCAACGGAGCGGGGAAAACCACGTTTATCGGCAAGCTCGCCGCACAGCTCAAGCGCGAAGGAAAGCGCGTGCTCGTCGCTGCGTGCGACACATTCCGCGCCGGCGCTATCGATCAACTGCGCGTTTGGTCCGAGCGTGTCGGCGTCGAGTTCGTTGGTGGGAAGGCCGGCGGTGACGCCGCCGCGATCGCGTTCGACGCCATCGATGCCGCCGCGAGTCGTGGACTCGATGTCGTCATTGTCGACACGGCCGGTCGCCTGCACACGAGCGGCAACTTGATGGACGAGCTGAAGAAGGTCGTGCGCGTTATTCAGAAACGTCTGCCAGATGCGCCGCATGAAATCCTGCTCGTGCTCGACGGCACGATCGGCCAGAACGCAGTCGCACAAGCGAAGACGTTCGCAGCCGCCGTTCCCGTCACTGGACTCGTCGTGACGAAAGTGGACGGCACTGCGAAGGGCGGCATCGTCGTCGCTGTGCACGAGGCCATCGACGTGCCCGTCAAGTTCATCGGTGTCGGAGAGAAAGTGGGCGACCTCGAGCGATTCAATGCCTCCGAGTTCGCGGCCGAGCTCCTCGCGGGCTGATCCCGCGCGGCGATTGCCGCTCGACACGCCGATCCGTTTTGTCAAAGGGGTCGGCGACAGGCGCGCGGACGCGTTGCACCGGTTAGGCATCCATAACGCCGGCGACCTCCTGTACCACGTCCCGTATCGTTATGAGGACGCGAGTACGATCGTGCCGATCGCATCGCTCCAACCTGGAATGGACGCGACGGCACTCGGTCGCGTGATCTCGAAGGGGATCCTGCCGACGCGCAAAGGCCTGCGGATCTTTCAGGTGGTTCTCAAAGACTCGTCAGGCATGATCGAGGCGGCGTTCCCCGGGCAGCCATTTCTCGACAAGTCCATCGACAAGAACGATGTCTTGCTCGTCTCCGGACCCGTGCGGTTTTTCCATGGACGTCAGCTGGTTCCCCGCGAGTATGTGAACCTCGGAGAAGAAGACAGCGGCGACGCGCGTGGGCGCGTGCTCGCCGTGTATCGTGTCACCGAGACGATTACCGTGCGCCAAATGCGCAGCCTCATCGATCGGCATCTCGACGGGTTGCTGGCCGAGGTTCGCGAGCATTTACCTAACGAGATTAGGGCTGCAGGCTCGCTGCCTATGCTGGGCGACGCGCTGCGCGCCGTTCATCGTCCCACGTCACTCGCCGAAGCCGAACAGGGTCGCACTCGGCTCGCCTTCGACGAGCTGCTGTTCGATCAACTCTTGCACCTCAGGGCCAACGAGCTCGCGCGTGAGCCGCGCCATGGCATCCGGTTCGAAAACAAACGTACGCTGACGACGCGGCTGCGCGAGGGGCTGCCATTTACGCTCACCGGCGCACAGACGCAAGCGGTGCGCGAGATCGTCGCCGACATGAGCTCCGAACGGCGCATGCACCGGTTGCTGCAGGGCGACGTCGGCAGCGGGAAGACAATTGTCGCCGTCTTCGCCGCGCTGCTGGCCATGGAGAACGACTACCAGGCTTGTCTCATGGCGCCGACGGAGCTGCTCGCCGAGCAGCACGCCAGGTCGATCACGCGACTGTTGCAACCGTTAGGCATCGCCCCGCTGCTGGTGACGGGCAGTCTCTCCACGCGCGAGCGCCGTGAGCTTGACGACCGCCTCGCGTCATCCGAACCAGCATTTGTGATCGGAACGCACGCCCTGGTGCAGGAACGCACACGCTTCGCGCGCCTGGGGCTCGCGATCGTCGACGAACAGCACCGCTTCGGCGTGGAGCAGCGCGCTGCGTTAGGCGCCAAGGGAGCCCGTCCCGACGTGCTGCTGCTGAGCGCGACACCCATCCCGCGCTCGTTGGCGCTCACGCTCTATGGTGACCTCGATGTGACCGTGCTGCGCGAACGGCCACCAGGACGGCTGCGCATCACGACGGCACTGCGACCCGAGTCGGCCCGCGCCAAGGTTCTGCAATTCGTCAGGCAGCAGGTTGAAGAGGGTCGTCAGGCGTACATCGTCTATCCGGTGATCGACGAGTCTGAAAAGGTCGATCTCAAAGCGGCAACGACCATGTACGCGAACCTCGCGGAAGGGGCACTCAAGGGACTAAGACTCGGTCTCATGCACGGACGTCTCGATCCCGACGAACGCGATCGTCTCATGCGCCAGTTCCAGAGCGGCGAGCTCGATGTCCTGATCGCCACCACTGTCATCGAGGTCGGCATCGATATTCCTAACGCGACCGTTATGCTCATCGAGCACCCCGAGCGCTTTGGGCTGTCGCAGCTGCATCAGCTGCGCGGGCGAGTGGGTCGCGGAGCTGAGGCGTCGTACTGCATTCTCATGGGCGATGTGGGCCACGACGCGTACCAGCGGCTTTCCATCCTCGCTAGAACCGACGACGGTTTCGAGATCGCGCGCGCGGACCTTCGTCTCCGCGGCATGGGCGAGCTTTTCGGCGAGCGGCAGAGCGGGGCGCCGACGTTCCGCATTGCCGACCCGCTTCGCGACGAAGCCCAGCTCGTCGCCGCACGAGCCTTTGCCACACAGATACTCGCCGCCGATCCGCGCTTGAGTGCGCCACACAATGCCGGGTTGCGGCGTGTTCTTCGCGAGCGGTACACGCGCGCGCTCGAGCTCTTTCAGGTGGGTTAGCCGCGCCCGGGCTCGTCGTGATATACTGACTGACCGGTCATACGGCCGACGCCATCACCACTCGACCAATGCTCTCAATTCTCTCGTCCAACGTGCTGCGCGGATCGCTGATCGTCGGCGCTGCACTGGCTACTACATATTCGCTCGTCCGCGAGCCCACGAAGCCGCCTTGCGACGCAAACAACGCGGGGTTGACGCTACCCCAGGGCTTCTGCGCCACGCTCTTCGCCGATTCGTTAGGCGCGCCGCGGCATCTCGTCGTGGCACCGAACGGCGACGTCCTCGTGAATACGCAAGCCAGACGTGGACCGGATCCCAACTCGGGAAATCCTGGCGGCGTGTACATCCTGCGCGACGCGGACGGCGATGGCAAAGCCGAAGTCAAGAAACGCGCGGCTGACGCAGCGGGAACGGGCATCGCTATCGCGAACGGCTATCTCTACGCGACCAGCGGCGTGAACGTAGTACGCTATCCGTATCGCGCCGGCGCGCTCGAGTTAGGCGGCAGCGCGGATACGATCATTAAGGACATGCCGACCGGTGGTCACTCGGCCTACAGCTTCGTCGTCGATGGCCCGCGCCTGTTTCTAACCGTCGGATCGCGCACCAATTCCTGTCAGGAGCGGGATCGACAGAACGAATCCAAGGGCGTCGATCCATGCACCGAGCTGGACACGCGCGCCGGCATCTGGGTCTTCTCGTCCGAGAAGCCGAAGCAGACGGCGACGGATGGGCGTCGTTATGCGACAGGCATCCGTAACGCTGTCGCGCTTACCAGGCGCGCCGGCGACAACAACGCGCTGTACGCTGTACAACACGGTCGCGACCAGCTCTTTCAGAACTGGCCGAAGTTCTTCAACGAACGCGAGAGCGCGGAGAATCCGGCCGAAGAGCTCATCCGTGTTACCGAGGGCGACGATTTCGGCTGGCCGTACTGCTTCTACAGCAACGATGTGAAGCAGAAGGTGCTGGCGCCGGAGTACGGCGGCGATGGGAAGCAAGTCGGCCGCTGCGCCGACAAGAAAGGGCCGATCTACGCGTTCCCGGGCCACTGGGCGCCTAACGACGTGCTGTTCTATTCCGGCACGTCCTTCCCGGCCACGTACAGAGGTGGGGTGTTCATCGCTTTCCACGGTTCCTGGAACCGGGCGCCTTTGCCGCAGGGCGGCTACAAGGTCGTGTATCTGCCGATGTCGGGACCGCGCGCGACGGGTGACTTCTCAGTCTTTGCCGATGGCTTCGCGCCGCAATTGCCGGGGCCTAACGATCCGACGCGTCCAGTACGTCTTTCGCGACCGACGGGCCTCGCTCAAGGCCCCGACGGGTCGATTTATGTCGCGGATGATACGGGTGGGAAGATTTGGAAGATCAGTTATAGAGGATAGGAAGAACGAACGCGCTGTTCCTATCCCCTATGCCCTAATTCTCGTTAGGCTTCTGCGCCAGCCTGCGGCGAATTCGATCCAGCTCCGCCATCGTCTTATCGAGCTCGTCGCCCAACTTTCGAATCTCGTCATCCCGCACGCGATCACGTGAATCCGCTTCCCTTCGGGCCGCGGCCAACTGCGTGCGACTCGAATCGAGCGACTCCAGGAGACGGCGGAGGACGCGCGCCTCCGCGTAACGAGCCGTCGCCGGGCCGGCGTTGATGTAGGAATCCAGGGCGGCCATTGCATCGCGCAGCGACGCATTCGTATTGAAGGGGTCCATCCTGAAGAGCGCGCGCCAGAAATCAGCTTCTGCGCCTTCGGCGGTGCCGGGATGTTCCAGCGCGAACTTCGCGAGAATTGCGTCGGCCTCGTCGAACTTCTGCAGGTCTGCGGCGCGATTGGCGTTGGCGAGCGTGCCCGGCCAGGGGGAGATCGGCGGCGGCGCTGGCGTCGGCGCCTGCTGCACGACAGGCGGCGGCGCGGCGCGATGGCAAGCCGTCGCCGCCAGAGTCAGCCACACGCCGAGGAGCGCCGCACCTCGCATCGTTAGGTCTCTTCCGCCGCGACGACGGGCTGCGCCCCACTCACGGGCGTCAGGCGAGACTTCGCGCGGATTGGCAGATTGATCACGAACGTCGTGCCTTCGCCGACTTTACTCTCCACGCCGATCGTTCCTCCATGTGCCGTGACAATGCCCTTGGCGATCGCCAGCCCCAATCCTACACCCTTGAGCGCAGTGCGGTTCTGGTTGTCCGCCTGATAAAACTTCTCGAAGATGAACTGCAGCTGTGACGCCGGGATTCCCGCGCCGGTGTCGCGCACCTGCATGTGCACGCGGTCTCCCTCGGAACGAATGACGAGCGTCACGCGGCCGCCACGATCTGTAAACTTGAAGGCGTTCGACAGCAAATTGCCTAACACTTCGTTCATGCGATCTTCATCCCACAAGACGCGCGTCGGGAGGCGAACGCCACGCTCGACTACGAATTCCACGCCCTTCTGAAAGGCGAGAACTCTGAACGTGTCATCCAATCGCTGAATGAAGTGACCGAGATCGACGGCTTTCAGCTCCATCTTGCCGCCCCCGGCGTCGTAGCGTCCGACGTCTAGCAACTGACCCACGAGTCGGCCGAGCGATTCGGTCTGCGCGTCGAGCGTGCGAAGTACGTCTCGCTGGGCTGGTGACAAGGGTCCGTACGTCTCCTCTTCCAACAACTGCACGTAACCCTGGATGACATTGATCGGTGTGCGCAGTTCGTGTGAGGCGACGCTTAAGAATTCGGCGCGCAAGCGGTCTAACTCTGTCAGCTGGGTCGCCATCGAGCGAAAGCTGCGCGCTAGGCGCCCGAACTCGTCGCGTCCGTTGCCACCGAGCTTGAGCGGATAATCGAATTGACCTTCGGCCACCGCCCGCATTCCGAAATCCAGTTCTGCGACGGGCCGACCGATCGAGCGCGCGAGCCAGATCGCGATCAACAACGCGAGGATGCCGACGCCGCCGAGTCCAATCGCTGAATTGCGCCGCGCGACCTGCGCCTCGAGCCGCAACGCCTCGACGGTGTTCTGCGTGCGCTCCTGCAGACGATTCTCGACGTTGGCAACGGCTCTATCCAGCGCGACCATCGATGGCGTCAGCGAGCGATCGAGCAACGAATCGGCCGATACCGTGCGTCCCGCGGATGCGAGACGATGCAAGCTGGGGATTCGCAGCGCGACGTCGCGGATCGCGCTCTTGAGCGACGCTGTTTCCGAGGGGCGCAGCATGCGCGAGAGCGAATCGGCGAGAAGGTTGAGCGCCGTTAGGCGCTGCTCCGTGTTTTGCCGTGTCGTGTCACTCGGGAACAGCGCGAGCAATTGCGCGTCCTGGCCCAAGGCTTCGGCGTTCTCGCGCATGCGTCCCATCAGGAGCGTCGCGGAGAATTCGCGATCGCGAACGCGCGCGGTCTCCGCGCGCACGCGGTCCAGAGCGCGGACGGCGAGCAAAACTGGCAGCGCGAATATGAGGGCAATCGCGGTGAGTCCGATGGCTAATCGGAGTCGCAGCGTCATATCACAAACCTAGTGCCGTTCCAACGCTGTCGCTGAGGAGTTTGTTCCCACTGAGCTTACTCTCCAGCCATCGCGTCCGTTGGATCGACACTCGCGACGCGATTTCGTTGCACGGTCTGTTCGCCCCTCATACTTTTCGCGCCCCCGACCCCCAAAATGACCGCCCCCAAGGATTCGAGCATAGCAGCGCTGAAGGACCAGGTTGGAGCGACAGCCACTGTGAGGGGATGGGTGACCCACGTGCGCTCGTCCGGCAAGGTCGCCTTCGTCGTCATGCGCGACGGTACCGGAGAGATGCAGGCCGTCGTCGTGAAGTCGGCCGTGAGCCCCGAGGCGTGGGAGACGTTCGCCAAGCTGACACACGAAGCGTCGCTTTCAGTGACGGGTGAGGTTCGCGCCGAAGCACGCGCGCCTGGCGGCTACGAGCTCGGTGCGAGCGATCTCACGCTCCTCGGTGCAAGCCCGATCGACTATCCGATTCAGCCGAAGGAACACGGCGTCGATTTTCTTTTGGATCATCGGCACTTGTGGCTCAGAAGCCCGCGTCAGGCGGCCATTGCGCGCGTCCGGCACGAGGTGGAGCAAGCAATCCAGGATTTCTTCTACGAACGTGGCTTCGTTAGGGTCGACACTCCCATTCTCACGGCGGCGATCGGCGAACGCAGCGGTCTGTTTTCCACGGAGTACTTCGACGAAGGGAACGCGTACTTAGCGCAGACTGGCCAGCTTTACGGTGAAGCCGCTGCCGCCGCGCTCGGGCGCATCTATACGTTCGGTCCCACGTTTCGCGCGGAAAAATCCAAGACTCGGCGCCATCTCACCGAGTTCTGGATGATCGAGCCGGAGATGGCGTTCTACGACACGCATGCCAACATGCGGCTGCAGGAGGACTTCGTCACATTCCTCGTTAGGCGTGTTCTCGAGCGCCGCTCTGAAGAGCTCAAGATTCTCGAGCGTGACCGCGCGGCGCTGGAGCGAGTTGTCACACCCTTCCCGCGCATCGACTACACGGACGCGGTGAAGACGCTGCAGTCGAAGGGCAGCGCGGTGCAGTGGGGAGAAGATCTCGGCGCCGAGGACGAAACCCTGCTCGTCGGCGACGGCGTGACGCCTGTCTTCGTCTGCAATTATCCGAAAGAGGCGAAGGCCTTCTACATGAAGGAAAACCCGGCCGATCCGCGCACGGTGCTATGCAATGACTGTCTCGCCCCCGAGGGATTCGGCGAGATCATCGGCGGATCGCAGCGTGAGGACGATTACGACAAACTCCTCGCTCGAATTCATGAGGAAAAGCTGCCCGCCGACGCGTACGGCTGGTACCTCGATTTGCGGCGCTACGGAACGTTCGTCCACTCGGGGTTCGGACTCGGCCTCGAGCGCACCGTGGCATGGATCTGCGGCATTCCGCACATCCGCGAGGTCATAGCGTTTCCACGCATGATGCATCGTCTGAGGCCGTAAAGATCAACTGCTACACCGCGGACTAACGCAGACGAACGCGGACAGTTCCTGGACTAATACTTGTTAGGCGAGACCGTTAGCGTCGTGGTGGGGCAGGGCCATTAAGGTTATCCGCGTTTGTTCGCGCAGTGTCCGCGTTCGTCCGCGGTGAAGCAGTTTCAGGACTACGATGCCTAACGGGACATCCTCTCGCTCGCCTTGACCTCATCCCACAACTTGTCGAGTACCGCGAGCCCGGCGGTTGGAACGTCGATGCCGCGCTGCTTGGCGAGGCTCTCCATTGCCGCGAAGCGCCTGACGAACTTTGTGTTCGCCTTATCCAATGCGAGCGCCGGATGAACGTTCGCCTTACGACACAAGTTCACCACCGCAAAGAGCAGGTCGCCTAACTCAGACTCCAGCTCTTCATGCTGCGCGCCTCGCGCCTCGCGCAGTAACGCGCGCACCTCGCGCGTCTCCTCTTCAACCTTGGCCGCGGGTCCTTCGACATCGTCCCAATCGAAACCAATGCCAGCCGCGCGGTCTTGAAGGCGGTGTGCGCGGTGCAGCGAAGGGAGTCCTGCCGGCAGATGCTCGTCGATCGACGATCGCTGTCGCGCCTTGAGCTTCTCCCACGGCACGCGCTCACCGTCACCGTACAAGTGCGGATGCCGCTGCTTCATCTTCTCGATCAATCCAGCGGCCACGTCGCCCACATCGAACTCCCCGGCCTCCTCCGCGATCACGCAATGAAAAACCACCTGCAAAAGCACATCGCCGAGCTCCTCGCGGATTCTCGACCGGTCGGAAGTGCGCAACGCGTCGTCGAGCTCGTGCGCCTCTTCGATCAGATAGGGCCTGAGCGACTCGTGCGTCTGCACCGCGTCCCACTCGCAGCGCTTCCGCAGATCGCGCATTATCGAGAGCGTATCTTCAAGTGTGGCTTTATGTTGCATATGGTCTCCTCGGCCAGTATACTGCGCCCGCCCGCAACTCCCCGTCAATGAATGACTTGCCGAGGCGCGCCTGGGTCGATGTCGACTTGGGCGCGCTCGTTCGCAATGCCCAAACGATGCAGCGGCGAGCGTCCGTCCCGCTGCTTCCAATGGTAAAGGCCGACGCCTACGGACTTGGCGCCGTTCCGGTCGTGCGCGCGCTCGAAAGGATCAAACCGTGGGGCTACGGCGTCGCGACGATCAGCGAGGGGGAGGAGCTCAGAAACGCGGGCATTTCGCGACCCATCGTTGTCTTCACGCCACTCCTGATCGACGATTTCCTGGCCGCGCGGCGGGCCAACCTGACCCCCACGTTAGGCGATCCCACGGCGATCGCTGCGTGGAGCGAGACCGCTGCTCCCTGGCACCTGGCGATCGACACGGGCATGCACCGCGCCGGCATCTCGCCGTCCGAGCTCGGCTCCATCATGGATCTCGTTAGGCGATCGCCGCCCGAAGGGGCGTTTACGCACTTCTATGCCGCCGACACTGACGTCGACGCCATGGACGCGCAGCAGGCACAGTTCGACGCTGCCATCGCCGCGTTGCCTGCACGGCCGCGTTACCTTCACGCCGAGAACAGTCCCGCGATCGAGCGCCAGTCACCGTCGCAGTGGGACCTCGCCCGGCCGGGCATCTTTTTGTACGGCGTGAGCACGGCGACGGACAGCGGTGCCACGGCGCTCCCCGTGGCGCACTTCCGCGGGCGAGTGGTCGAGCTGCGGACCGTTGCCCCCGGCAGCGGCGTGAGCTACCGCCACACCTGGCACGCTCCGGCAAGCCAGGAGCGCCGCATCGCAACGATCAACGCCGGATACGCCGACGGCGTTAGGCGCGCGCTCGGCAACCGCTCGCACGCCCTCGTGCGGGGACGCGCGGCGCCGATCGTCGGCGTCGTGACTATGGATATGACGATGCTCGACGTCACGGACATCGACTGCGAGGTTGGCGATCAGGCCACGCTCGTCGGACGCGATGGCGACGCGCTGATCGACCTTGCCACGATCGCGCACGCCGCTGAGTTATCGCCGTACGAGATCCTCACCGGGCTGAGGCAACGGGCCGAGCGTCGCTACATCGGCGCATGAGCGCGCGACGCGCGATCCTGCTGGTGCTCGACGGTGTGGGAATCGGCGCGGCGCACGACGCCGCGCACTACGGCGACGAGGGAAGCGACACGTTAGGCAACATCGCGCGGGCCGTGGGCGGGCTCGAGCTCCCGCACCTGGAGGCGTTAGGCCTAGGGTGCATCGCGCCGCTGGCCGGCGTGAGCGCGTCTATCACTCCGCGCGGCGCCTTCGGCTGCATGCAACCGGCATCGTCCGGCAAGGACAGCACGACCGGCCACTGGGAGCTCTGCGGCGTCCACCTCGAGCGGCCCTTTCCAGTCTACCCTAACGGGTTTCCCTCAGACGTGACGGACGCATTTGCGCACGCGACAGGCCGCGCGGTCATCGGCAACATCGCCGCGAGCGGCACGGAGATCATCGAGCGTTACGCAGAAGAGCAGCGGCGCACCGGGGCCTGGATCGTTTACACCTCGGCCGATTCCGTATTTCAAGTCGCCGCAGACGAGGGGATTATCCCGTTGGCAGAGCTGTATGCAGCCTGCGAAGTCGCGCGCGCTCAACTCGTCGCTCCGCATAACGTGTCGCGAGTGATCGCGCGGCCGTTCCTGACTGAGGCTGGCTCCTATCGCCGGACGGCGAATCGACGCGACTTTTCAGTGGCGCCAGTCGCAGAGACGCTCCTCGACATGCTGGCTCGCTCAGGCGTCGATCGCCGCGGTGTGGGTAAGGTCGACGATCTCTTCGCTCGGCGGAACATCCAGGCGGTGCACACCGAGAACAACGATCAGGGAATTGCGGCGATCCTCGCCTATGTGCGTGAGGCGGAGAGTGGGTTGTGCTTCGCCAACCTAGTAGATTTTGACCAGCAGTACGGGCACAGAAACGATATCGCGGGGTTTTACGGCGCGTTGCGTGGGTTCGATCGCGCCATTCCGACGCTCGTCGACGCCCTGCGCGAGGACGATTTGCTCATAATCACCGCCGACCACGGCACCGACCCGACAACTCGGTCTACCGATCATTCACGCGAGCGCGTTCCACTCCTGGTTGTGGGGCCGCGCATCGCCGCTCGCTCGCTCGGTGAGCGCAGCACGTTCTCCGATGCTGGCGCCACGGTTGCGGATTGGTTTCGTGTCCCGTATACCGGGCGCGGCCGTTCGTTCCTGAGCGAGGTTACTGCGTGACCAGCGATGTCTGGGTCGAGCTGGAGAAAGCCGCACGAGAAGTCATGGAAAAAGCCTACGCCCCATATTCCGATTTTCGCGTCGGCGCCGCCGTTCGTGGCGACGACGGTGTAGTGGCAGTTGGATGCAATGTGGAGAATGCTTCCTTTCCCGCGGGCCTCTGCGCCGAACGAGCGGCCGTGGCCAGCGCCGTGGCGCGGGGCACGCGCCGCTTCACCCATCTTGTCATTGCAACGGAGGCAGATGTGCCCACCCCTCCGTGTGGGATGTGTCGTCAGGTGTTCGTCGAATTTGGCGCATCCAGTGGGCTCGAGATCTTGAGCGTGACTCGCAACGGTGCTCGTGCGAAGTGGCGACTAAACGATTTGGTCCCCGCACCATTCACTACCGACTCGCTCGCACACCACTAGAGATGCTCCTGCGTCGCATAGCAGTACTCGTCGTCTTTGGAGCTGCCGTCACCGCCGTCGCGTGTCGCGATGACTTGGCGACCGGCGTCGCATGTCCCGGTCTCTGTCCTGGAAGCACTGTCAACGTGCGCGACACCATCCTGGACGCCGTAACCCTCGATACTGGCGTTGCTGGTTTCCCGCCGAGGGGCACGGAGCCGTACATCCTGCTCGCTAATCGGCCTGGGCTCGATACTCGCGGTGTAATCCGCTTTGACACACTTCCCAGCCGCTTCACGCGAGGCGGCGTTGACTCCGCGATCTATGCTGTCGACAGCGCGTTCGTGACAATCGTCTTGGATCGAGTTCACTCGCGGTATAAGGCGCCGATAACAATCACACTATTCGACGTCGACACAGCCGCGCTCGACAGCGACATCGATGCGATCAAGCCGCTCTATCGGCCGGATCGTCGAATCGGTGGCGCCACTTTCGACTCGGCGGCCGTCAAAGACAGCCTCAAGATTCCGCTCGACAATGCGCCGCTGCTCGACAAGATCAAGAATGGGAAACGGCTGCGAGTCGGGCTCCAGGTCACGAGTCCCAATCCCGCTGTCCTGCGTGTCTACTCGCGCGACGCGGGCCTGTGGATTCCTGGAATCGATCTGCCGCCGCAACTCTCGTTCGATCCGCATCCCGACACGGCCGTGAAGCCGATTCCGGTCGGTGAAGACTCGCGTACGCCGACCGATGCGCCAACTCTGCGTCTCGATCTCATCGACTACTTCGTGGTGTTTCAGTCGCCGCACGGCGCAGGGCCTAACGAGTTGAGCGTGGGCGGTGTACCGGGTGAGCGCGCATTCCTGCGCTTCGACGTTCCGTCCTTCATTCTCGATTCATCGACGATCCTGCGCGCCACGCTCTTCCTCACGCAAAAACCAAACAGATCCAGCGCCGTCGTCGATACGATCGTGCTGTATCCGAGACTGGTGACGGCGAGCGAAACGGTGACTGATGTTGGACGCGCCGCGGAGCTGGTCACGCCCCCAGGCTTCAACTTCGATTCACTGACTGTGGCATCGACCGATAGCGGAACGCGCAGTATCGAGATCGTAAACGCGCTGTTGCGCTGGCGTTTCTTCACGGAGCAAAAGGCGCAACGGGCCATTGTCGTGACGGCAGCGCTGGAAGGATCGGTGCCTGGAGAAGTCATTTTCTTCTCGACCGAGGCGCCGGTAGGCGTGCGTCCTCGTCTGCGCGTCAGCTATTCGCCGCGCACCAACTTCGCGGTGCCATGATGCGCGTGACTCGATTGCTCGGCTTGCTCTCGTTAGGCGCGGCCACCTTGCAGGCGCAAGGTTCCCTTTCGCAGCAGGGTTTCGGCTATCCAGCGGGCAGCGCGAGCGCCCGTGTGATGGGTGCCGGCGGCGCGTTTCAGGAATTCGATCCGCGTTCCGTGCGCAACCCGGCGTCCATCGGACTGTGGGGTCAACCGGCGCTCTACATGCAGTACGAGCCGGAGTTTCGCCGGGTTGTCGAAGGTGGCAACGCGGAGAGCACTCGCCTAACGCGGTTCCCGCTGCTGTCAGCCTCCGTTCCGGCCGGCAACAGCATGGCGATCGCAGGGTCGTCGACGACGTTCCTGGATCGCTCCTGGGAGACGATCCGTCGCGGCTCACAGCGCATCGGACCGGATTCTGTCGATTTCGTCGAGCGCTTTCACACGAACGGCGCCATCAACGACCTGCGGCTGGCCGTCTCGCGCCAGCTCGGCGAGCGCTTCTTTATCGGCGTGGCAGGACATGCGTTCGTGGGCGGCAATCGAGTCCGCCTAACGCGCACGTTCTCGGACAGTACGACATTCGGCGGCCTGGACGACACGCTCAAGCTTGGCTACGTCGGCAGCGCCTTTTCGGCTGGCGCGATCTGGACGCCGCTCCCGGCGCTCGCCTTTGCGGCATCCGCACGGCTCGGCCAGTCGCTGCGTCTGACGAGCAACGACACAACGCTCGGCCGCGGCGACATTCCGAACAGCTATAGCGCCGCCATTCGTTTCGATGGCATTCCCGGCGCCAGCTTCGCAGCCCGCGCTGAACGCACGCTCTGGTCCAGCCTCAGCACGTTAGGCAGCGCCAGTGCGGTTGCTGTGGACACGTGGGACTATTCGATCGGCCTCGAGGCGACGGCCACCCCCGGCCGCGCCGCACCGATCTTGTATCGTGCTGGCTACCGCGATCGTGGCCTGCCGTTCGTCGCGAACGGCAAGGCGATCAAGGAGCGCTCCATCACGGCGGGTACGTCACTGCCGCTGTCTGGCTCGCGGGCCGGCCTCGACTTCGCCGTGTGGCGCGCCGTCCGATCTGGCGCGGTGAGCACGGATGAGTCGGCGTGGGTGATCAGTATCGGCCTAACGGTTCGCCCCTGAGTCGGTCGCTGCCGTGAATGACGCGCCGCTGATCCTCGTCGCGGACGATGTGCCTGGCAACGTCGAGTTGCTGGTGGATCAGCTGACGACATTGGGCTACCGCACAGTCACGGCGTTCGACGGACCCGCGGCGCTGGCCGCCTGTTTCGACCATCGACCACAGGTTGCCATCCTCGACGTCGCGATGCCAGCCGGCTCGCTCGGCGTGGATCCCAGTGCCGCCGGTTTCGAAGTCTGCAGGCGTATCAAGCGCGATCCGCGCACGTCGCGCATTCCCGTCATCTTCTTGACGGCGCTGAACGATACAATGGACCGCGTGCAAGCGATCGAGGCGGGCGGCGAGGACTTCCTCACAAAGCCGCATAACAGCGTGCTGTTAGGCGCTCGCGTGCGCAGCCTCGTGCGCCTCAAGGCGATGACGGATGCGCTCGAGGATTCATATCGCAAGCTGCGCGAGCTGGAGCAGCTGCGTGAGGACCTCATGCGCATGCTGGTGCACGACCTCAAGACGCCGCTGACGAGCATCCTCGCCACGCTCGAGTTGTTAGGCGACGGCGACCTCGGTTTGATGAGCGAACGTCAGGTGCAGGCTGTGCACGACGCCGAAGAGAAGGCCGAAGAGCTTCTCGCGCTGATCGAGGAAATTCTCGAGCTGCGACGCATGGAGAGCGCCGAGATCGTGCTCGATCTCGTGCCACTGCGTCCGGCCGATCTGCTCAACGAAATCGCGCGCGACTGGGAGCGGCGCCTGGAGCATGAAGGCGCGCAGGTGACGCTCAACGTCGCACAGGATGCGCCCGTTTTCCGCGGAGACGCGCGACTCCTCAAGCGCGTGATCGGCAACCTCTTGGAAAACGCGCTGACGCACGCCGGACGTGGCGTGCATGTAACGCTCGGCGCGCGGCGCGATCCGATGGGACTCCGGATTAGCGTGGACGACGACGGCCCCGGCGTCCCGAAGAATGAGCGCGAAACGATCTTTTCTCGCTTTACCAGCGTTAGGCGCCCGGGCTCGACGCGCGCACACGGCACGGGACTCGGCCTCGCCTTCTGCCGCATCGCCATCGCGGCACATGGTGGACGCATCTGGGTGCAGGATGGACCAAATGACGGGCGCGGCAGCTCCTTCCAAATCGTGCTTCCACTCGAGCCCAAGAGCGGGGGAAACGGCGCGTCTGTGCAGCGCTCGTGACGCAGCGCGTCTACCTTCGCACGTTCGGCTGTCGCGCGAATCAGTACGATAGCGAGGCTGTGCGCGCGCTTGTCGAGAGCTCTGGCGGAGTGATCGTCGACAGCGCCGAAGAAGCGACAGTTGCCGTGTTCAATAGCTGTGCAGTAACAGCCGCAGCCGAGTCTGAGCTGCGGCGCAGTGTTCGCCACGCGGCGCGAGTGAATGCCAGTCTCGAGACCGTCGTCATGGGCTGCGCGGCAGCGCGAGACACGGGTGTGATTACAGCGCTGCCGAGCGTCGCTCACGTGATCCCCGGCGCCGACATGCCGGCGATCGCGGCCGCGTTAGGTGTCGTGCCGAAGCCTGGCTCGGCACGGGTGCAGTCCGGGACGCGTGCGCTGCTGCGCATTCAGGATGGCTGCGACGAGCACTGTACGTTTTGCGCGACGACGTTGGCGCGCGGTGCCAATCGCTCGCGACCGATCTCTGAATTGGTCAGTGAAGCCGCGGCGCTCTCGCAGCATCACCCTGAGATCGTGCTGACGGGCATTCACATCGGCACGTACGGCGCGGACACCGGCACTACGTTAGGCGCGCTGGTCGAGCGACTCGTGCGCGATGTCCCGGTCGTTCGCTTTCGGCTGTCATCGCTCGAAGCGACGGAAGTGGACGCGCGGTTGCTGGAGCTGCTCAATGAGCCGAGTCGTCTCGCTCCGCATCTTCACGCTCCACTGCAGTCAGGTTCCGATCGCGTTCTCAAGCGCATGGGGCGGCACTGGTATACGAGCGGCTCGTACGCGCGCGCGGTACAGCGCATCGTCGAGCATCGTCACGTCTTCGCCCTAGGCGCTGACGTCATCGCCGGCTTTCCCGGCGAGACAGCCGCCGAGCACCGCGCGACGTGTGCGTTGATCGAGGAGCTGCCGTTCACGTATCTGCACGTCTTCCCGTACTCGCTTCGGCCGGGCACAGCCGCCGAGCGGCTGCCGGGCCACATCCCTGCAGGGTTGATCCGAGAGCGTGCTGCACAGCTTCGCGTCCTCGCTGATGCCAAGCGTCAGACATACGCAGGGAGCCGCGCTGGTGGGCTCGCGGACGTCATCGTGGTCCGCGGCGACGTTCGCGAGGGGCTCACGGAAGACTATCTTGAGGTCCGCCTGGACGCTGAGCCACTGCCGCGCGGTTCCCGGGTTCGTGCCCGTCTCCGCCTCGCTGATGGCGGGCTCGTGGCCTCACCTTATTTGTGAACAACGCTTTCAGCCGCCAGCGAGCAGTTTTAAGCTGACAGCTACGCACTGCCGTGCTGGGACCTGAGAACGTCGGTTCGAATTGCTGCCTAACCCGTTCCAACGAGTTGTGATTCAAGACATGCCTAACGTGATCGGCTCATGTTGGAACATGGCTAACGAATGACCCCAAATCCCACCGTCTACATCGAGACGTACGGCTGCCAGATGAACGTGAGCGACACTGAGCTGATGCTCGGCACGCTCGCCGCCGCTGGCTATCGCCACGTCGAGGAGCCAGATGGCGCGGATCTGATTCTCGTGAACACATGCGCCATTCGCGACCACGCGGAGCAACGCGTGATCGGCAGGTTGGGCGACCTCAAGCGACGCATGAAGAGCGACAGCGTCGTTGGAGTCACAGGTTGCATGGCTCAACGCTTAGGTCCCCGGCTACTCGAGCGCGCACCGCATGTGAGCCTCGTTATTGGCCCGGACGGTTATCGCGCGCTGCCCACGCTGGTCGCGAACGCGCGCGGCGGTGAGCGGACGGCTGTGACGACTTTTGATATGGAGGAGCACTACGAGGACTTCACGCCCAAGCGCTTCGACAAGGTGCGTGCGTGGATCCCCGTGCAGCGCGGCTGCGATTACAAATGCACGTATTGCATCGTGCCCATGACGCGCGGTCCAGAGCGGAGTCGCAAGCTCGCCGACGTCGTGCGCGAAGCAGAACGCATCGCTGCCGATGGCATCACGGAAGTCACGCTCCTCGGTCAAACGGTGAATTCGTACAACGACGGCGAGCATGACTTCGCAGACCTTCTGCGTGCCGTGGGCGCGGTGCAGGGGATCCGTCGCGTGCGTTTTACTTCGCCGCACCCTAACGATTTCTCCGATAGGGTCATTGAGGCTATGGCCTCCGTGCGTACGATCTGCGAGCACGTGCATCTGCCCATGCAGAGCGGCGCATCGCGCGTCTTGAAGCGCATGCTGCGGCGCTATTCGCGGGAGGAATACCTCCGCACGGTCGAGCGCCTGCGGGCGGCCATCCCGACGATCTCGCTCACGACGGACATCATCGTCGGGTTCCCTGGCGAAACAGAAGCGGACTTCGAGGAAACAGTATCCGCGGTGCGCGAGGTGGGCTTCGACGACGCCTTCACGTTCATTTTCTCGCCACGCGAGGGGACTCCCGCCACAAAGATGCCGCCATCCGACAGCGTCGCCGATTCAGTGGCGTCGGAGCGTTTGGCGCGTCTAATCCAGGTCGTGCGCTCTGTTGCCCGCGAGCGGAATCTCGCGCTTCTCGGGCAGCGCCGAGAAGTCCTCGTCGAGAAGTGGGCGAAGCGCGGTGAGCTACTGCAATCTCGTACGCGAGATCACAAAACCGTGCTTGTACCCGGCGACGATAAAATGATCGGTCGTTATTTGACCGTCGAACTGACGGGTACGACTGGATCTACCTTCATCGGTGCCCCAATGGCAGAGCGAGTCTTGTTGCCAATGGCCGGATGATCAACGCGATCGAGGAAGTGGTTCGCGAAGTGTACGCGCAGGTGCGCGAGCGCGAGGCAGGCGAGGGGTTTTGTCACTGCCCGCAATGCGAAGATGACGTGCTTCGGCACACGATGAATCATCTTCGTCCGCGCTACGTTGGCACGACCGTCGGCTCCGCTGTCACGCGCGTTGCGTTGACGTTGGAACAGACGCGCGCCGAGGTGGCGGTTGTCGTGCTCGACGCGATGCACCGCGTGGCGAAGAACCCGATGCATAACGAGGAAGTCAGGCCGTAGCTCTTAGCTCTTAGCTCTTAACTACGGCCTCGGGGTGCGGAGGGCCTAGGACCTATGAGCTAAGAATTAAGAGCTTGCCAACAATCGCTGTTGTTTATGCCCTAATAGCCGCTGGACTCCTAATCGGGTTCGGCGGCGCGGCGTTTTGGGGGCTCGCGCTATGCTGTTTGTCTGTCGCGTGGGCCGGCTGGCGCCGCTCGCGCGACGTCGCGCTGTTCGCCGCGCTCGGCGCCGGCGCCATCGTCTGGGCCGAGGCATCGCGTCGCAGTGAGGCAGAGTGCCTAACGCGCATCGCGCGACAGCAACTGTGGCTCGTTGAGCTTTCGGGCGACCCTGCCGGGGCTTGGTGGCGCGGCCGTTGGGTCGAAGGTGGCTGTCGCACTCCAGTGAGCGTCCAGGTCAAGCAAGGACGCGTACATCCAGGGAGCCGAGCGCGCGTCGAAGGCGCGCTCGTGCGTCTTGGCGATCGCACGCAGTTGCGCGACGCGTTTGTCAGCGAGATTGTGCCGCCGTCGTTCCTGGAGCGCGCGCGAACCCGCTCTGGCGCGACAATCGATCGGTTGTATCCCAAACACCGCGCACTGGTGCGTGCCCTTCTCATCGCCGAGCAGGGTGAGATCGAGCGTAGCGTGCGCGATGCATTCGCTGATTCCGGTCTTGTGCACATGCTGTCGGTGTCAGGGCTGCACGTCGCAATCATCTTTGCGGCCATTCAGTTGCTCTTTGCTGTCATACGGCTGCCGCCACGCGGTATCGCGGCGGGTGCACTCAGCCTAACGGTGGTGTACGTCGCGATGATCGGAGCGCCCGCGCCTGCCGTGCGTGCTGCCGTCATGCTCGGCGCCGGCGCGATCTCGCGCGTGATCCAGCGCCCAACGTCGGGCTGGGCCATCGTCGCGCTTGGGGGATTATTGCCGCTCGCGGAGCCGTCCACGGTGCGTGAGCTCGGCTACCAGCTCAGCATGGCGGGGATCGTCGGCCTCGTGGCGTCGGGTAGCGCCGGTGAACGCTGGATTCCAGCACAGCTGACGGGATGGCGCCGCGCTCTTCTCTGGAACTTCCTAACGACGACACTCGCCTGCGTCGCCACGATGCCGATTTCCGCGTACGCCTTCGGACGAACGAGCCTCGTGGCTCCGGCGAGCAACCTGATGATGAATCCCGTTGTGACGCTGCTGCAGCCCGCCCTCTTCCTGTCGCTGGCGCTTGCGCCGTTTCAGTCACTGGCGCGCCTCGTGGCTGATGGATCGGGCGTGTTGCTGGATGCGTTCTCGCTAGGCGCGACGTGGTTCGCGCGCATTCCGCACGCGACTCTGGAAATCGGTTTCACTCCGCTCGGTGGCGCGGCGCTCGTCGTCGCATCTGTCGCCGTGCTCGTCGCTGCGCTGAGCCGGCATGCGGTGCGGCCGTTCGTCATCGCGCTCGCTGCGTCGCTCGTCCTCGCGTGGAGCCCCGTTCTCCCAAGGAACGGTGCCGTCGAGCTGCACATGATCGATGTGGGGCAGGGTGACGCGCTCGCACTGCGTGCGGCCGACGGCTCGTGGGTCTTGTTCGACGCGGGGGATTCCTGGCGCAGCGGCGACGCCGGAGAACGCGCGGTGCTGCCGTATCTCAAGCGGCGTGGTGGAAATGTGCGCGCGTTCGTGCTCTCGCACGCGCATGACGATCACGTCGGTGGCGCCGCGACGCTGATGAAGCGTGCGCGACCTGATGAATTCGTCGACGGCGGCTACGCTACCGCCAGCGGGAGTTATCGTGCGGCTCTCGTCGCGGCGCAGCGGTACGGTGTGCACTGGTGGCGCAGCCATCCCGGAGATTCGTTGATCGTGCCGGGCGCGTCGATTCGTCTTCTGGCGCCGGACTCCGCGTGGGCCGTGGCGTTGGGCGATCCTAACGAGGCGAGCGTCGTGGCGCGCATCGACGCCGGCTGCTGGCGCGCGCTCATGACGGGCGATGCCGAGTCAGGTGAAGAGGAGTGGCTGCTGCGGCATTACGAAACAACGCAACTGACAGCCGACGTGCTCAAGGTCGGGCATCACGGGAGCGAAACGAGCTCCACACCGCCATTCCTCGATGTTGTGCGACCGCGAGTCGCTCTAGTTTCTGTCGGCGAGGGGAACACATATGGACATCCATCGAGCGACGTCATCAAGGCGCTGGAGACTCGTCAGGCGCAGGTGCTGCGTACTGATCGCGATGGGAGCGTCGTTGTTCGTTTCGAACGCGACCGCCTAACCATCGAGGCTAACGGAGAGCGATGGCGTTATTCGCGTGGGCCGCGCGGCTGTTCGGCGAGCCGCTAGCTCTGGAGCCGCGTCTTCTGCGCGACTTTCCGGAGCTCGCGTCCGCGCGTTATCGGCGCGGCGGTGCGCCACCGCGAGTCGGAGGATGGTGCCTTGGCGCGCGGTCTGTGGCGGCGATCGCGCTCGGGCACACCGTCTGGCTGGCGCCTGACGCCGACCTAACGCCGGAGTTGCTGTTACACGAATGCGCGCACGTCGAGCAATGGCGCACGGTGCGCTGGTTCGCGGCGCGTTATGTGTGGGAGTCGTTCCGGCGCGGCTACTTCAACAACCGCTTCGAAGTTGCCGCGCGTCAGGCAGTACAGAGTCGTCTGCGCCCGGAGAAACGGCCAAGCCAGCGGTAACGACGCTGGTCGTTCGGCGAAACTGACGCCGCATAACGGCCGGTGGGTTCACGTTCTGTTAACGCTTGTTACGGCCGTCACACATCAAGTGAGCCCGGGTTAAGTTAGCTGCGTCCAAGAATGGACAACGCTCCGCGGCCCCGTCTTGCGGAGCGGCTTACAACCAACCGGAGGAGCGTATGCACCTGTCTGTGCGCATGGCAGGCGCCGTACGACGTTTTGTCCCGGGAGCGCTGCCCGTGTTCTTCGCGAGCTCACTGTTCGCGCAGACCGGCACTGTTTCCGGCAAAATCGTCGATCGCGCGTCCAGCCAACCCATCGCCGATGCTCGTGTTTTTGTCACGGGCACGGCACTGGAGGTTTCCTCGAACGCGCAGGGAGACTATCGGCTAGTCAATGTACGGCCCGGGCGAGCGCAGATCGTCGTGCTCAGACTCGGTTATCGTGCGGCGCAGGACACCGTGACGATCGTCGCGGGTCAGACCCTAACGAAAGATTTCCAGCTGAGCCAATCCCTAACGACACTTGCAGACGTCGTGATCACGGGAACGGCGGGGAATCAGGAACGTCGTGCGCAGGCCGCGCAGGTTGCGAGCGTGCCCAGCGCGGAGTTAGTGAGTACGATCCCGACAGTCAAAGATGTGAATAGTCTCTTGCAGTCGCGCATTCCGGGCATCGCGGTCAGTGCGTCGTCCGGCTCAGCCGGCACGAATCGACAGATCCGGATACGCGGCGCGGCGTCGATCAACCTATCTAATGAGCCGCTCATCTTTGTCGACGGGGTGAAGTTTTTCTCCACGACGGGCAACGCGATGACGCCCGGCGTTGGTGGCCAGACAACTGACCTGCTCAACTCGCTGAACCCTGACGAGATCGAGTCCATCGAAGTCGTGAAGGGCCCCGCCGCCGCGACGTTGTATGGGGCCGACGCATCGGCCGGCGTCATACAGATCATCACGAAGAAGGGTCGCGCGGGCAGCAGCTCGTTCAATCAGACGCTGCAAGTGGATTACGGCGTATCCGATCAACAGTGGACGCCGCCGTCGAACTATGCGCGCTGCATTATTCCAAACAACGCTGCTGCTACCGCGGCGCTCGTAGCGCCGAATAGTACGAACCCGCTGTGCCGGAACCAGACAGTAGGGACCCTCGTCAGCGACAATCCGCTGGTTCGCGAAGGCGCTTTTCAGAAGGGGAGCGAAACCAATTTTGCGTGGACAGGCCGAGGTGGCGGCCAGTCGTACGGCTACTTCCTCTCGCTCAATAACCAACGCACGCTCGGCAACCTGCCGAACAACGAGTTCCAGCGTCAGGCATATCGCTCCAACTTCAACTTCCTTCCGGATTCACGCCTAACGATCGATGCAGGTCTGGGGCTGACGAAAGATAATACGCAGCTTCCGGACAACGACAATAACGTCTACGGTTTCCTGGGTGGGGGTCTCTTGGGTACGCCACTGAGTCGCCGCGACGACGGCGTGTTGAGCAACGACGGCTGGTTCGGCTTCGCCCGACAGGTCAAAGCGATCACGGCGCTGCACAACGAGGTTCAGAATTACCGCACATTGGCAAACGTTACTGCCAACTACGTTCCAAAAGCGTGGTTTACGAATCGATTCACGGTCGGAGCGGACCTTCTGCGAAATGAGATTACCCGCTTTTTCCCACGGAATGCGGAAGGATCGTATCAGGGCGCGGTCAATACCGGGAACAATACGCAGACGCGCATTGGCGTCGACCAATTCACGCTCGACTATCTCGGCAATCTCCGGCGCGAGTTCGGACGCGATGCGCAATGGGAAACGAACCTCTCGTTAGGCGCACAGCTCACGAGCAACCGCAACGACAATACGTTCGCGAACGGTCAGGGCTTCGCCACGAACGCGAACAACTCGGTAACGTCAGCGGCAACGAGGACCGGAGGACAGACTCGCACCTTCCAGCGCTCGATTGGCTACTTGGGTCAGTTGCAGCTTGGTCATCTCAATCGCCGCTTCGTTCAGCTTGGACTCAGAGTCGACAAGAATTCGTCCTTCGGCGAGAATTCTGAAGCCTTCTTCCTCCCGAAGATCGGCGGCTCGTGGGTTGTCTCCGAGGAGCCGTTCTTCGCAGGGCTTTCGAACCTCATCGGTTCGCTGCGCCTTCGTGCGGCGTGGGGGCAGACCGGGCGCTCGCCGAATCCTGGGGCTTCTCTTCAGACCTTCCAGGCGTCGCCGTACGCGATTACGCAGGGCGGAGCAACATCAGTCGGCGCGGGCGCGATTCCGCTCAATCCGGGCAACGATTCACTCAAGCCAGAGCGCGGCACCGAGTACGAGGTCGGTTTCGACGCAACGTTCTGGAATGAGCGCATGAACCTGGAAGTCACCTACTTCAACAAGACGTCGACGGACGTGCTGCTGCAACGGCCGCTGGCGCCCTCGTTAGGCTTCCAGCAGAATCCGTTCGTCAATATCGGCGAAGTGAGCAACACGGGCTTTGAAGTCGCACTAATCTCGCAGCTGATCCGCGGGCCCAAGTTCGCATGGGACGCTCGTGTCGGGTTCAATACGCTCGACAACAAACTCGTGGATCTTGGCGGAGTGGCGCCGTTCGGGACGCTCAACCGGTTCACCCCGGGAGAGCAGCTCGGCGTCTTCGTCAGCAAGCGGATCCGCAACATCAACGAGGCGACGGGAGTCGTCACGGTCGCCGACACGCTCGAAGCGTATCGCAACTATCTCCCAACGTTCGAGGGCAATCTGAGCTCGAACGTCACGCTGTTCCGAAATGTCCGCATCAGTGCGATGCTGGATACGAAACAGGACTTCGGGGTTTACAACCTCACGGACTTCTTCCGCGAGACGCAGGTTGTCACGTCGAATCGGCGGTTGGACACGACGGTACTTTCGCGGCTCGAGCGGCTGCGACGCTATGGTAATCCGACAGCCGGACGGCCCGCGTTCGTGCAGGAGAAGAACGGCGCCGCGACAACCGTGAACGAAGTTCGCGATGCGTATGTGCAGCCGGGCGATTTCATCAGGCTGCGCGAAGTCGCCGTTTCATTGAACGTGCCTGACGCCTGGCTCAGGAGCTTGCGGCGGGTCAATGGCATGACAATCAGCCTTGGCATGCAGAATCTCGCGATCTGGACGGACTACGAAGGGGCCGATCCCGAGCTGCTCTCCTCGGCGGGGGTCGATTTCACTCGCACCGATTTCCTAACACAACCAAACCCGCGGCGAGCCGTGCTGCGCGTCAACTTCAACTTCTAACCGAGCGAGGATTCCATGACGACGATAAGACGCGCGTTACCGCGCATCGTCGGCGCCGCGCTCCTCGCAAGCGCGTTCGCCTGTAGTGATTTCCTGGAAGTGGATAATCCCAACGTGATCGATGCGTCGACGCTCGATCCCTCGCAGGATGCAGCAACCTTCGCGCTGTCGGCGCAACAGAACTTCGCCGCGGCGTACGGGTGGATGATTATGTATAGCTCGTGGTTCTCTGGAGAGGCGCTCGTCGCCGAGACATTCCCGACGCGTAACGAGTTTGGACGGCGTGAGGTGCTGGCGCAGAACACGTCGTTGAATGGTGACGTGTGGGTGAATATCACACTCGCCCTCGCCTCCAGCCGCACTGTGCTGCAGCTCGACTTGCCCAACAAAGCGTCAAACATCGCCGTGGCGCGCGCCGCAGTCTGGGCTGGGTATTCGGCGCTTCACATGGCAATGGATTTTTGTGAAGGCACGATCGCGCAAGCGACGGAGCCCGGCCCACGCCTAACGACTGTACAACTGCTCGACTCGGCTGTCGCGTACCTCTCGACGGCCATTACGGTCGGGACGGCGAACGGCACCGCTGATGGTATCCTCATCGCCAACATCGCACGTGCCGGGCGAGCGCGCGCGCATTTGCAGGCCGGTCGCAAGGCCGAGGCGGCCACCGATGCGGACGCTGTCCCGGCGAACTTCACATTCAGCTTCAACTACGTCGACGACTTGGCACAGCGGAATCGGTTAGGGAATCGGTTGTGGCAGTTCACGCTCGATCGCGGGTCTATTTCCATAGCGCCGGCGTATCGCGTCACGGACCCGCGCGTAAAGTACAAAGCACCGGGTCAGCACACGCTAACGCCACAGGATGCCTCGACAGGGCCGTTCTTCATTCAGGACAAGTATCCAAGCTTCACAGCGGCTATTCGCGTCGCGTCGAAGCTTGAGGCCGACTACATCAAGGCGGAGACGCAGGGCGTGCCTGAACAGACCGCGCTTATCAACGCACGCCGCGCGGCGAATGGACTCTCAGCGTACTCGGGACCAACCGACGCGAATAGCGTTCTCACGGAGCTCCTGAACCAGAAGGCGCTCGACTTTTACCTCGAGGGTCGGCGCTTGGGTGACTTCCGCCGGCTGCCTAACAACGTGACGAACATGCCGATCCCAGGCGCACCATACTTCAAACCTGGTTTCTCGGCAATCAGCAACGGAACATGTTATCCGGTTCCAATCAACGAGACGGACAACAATCCGAACTTCCGTTAGGCGAACAGAGTGTTTGTAGTAACGGGGCGTGGCGAGTGCCACGCCCCGTTTGACGTACCAGATCCTTTGGACGAACGAGCTGGAGCCTAACAGAACCAGTGTCAGCAGTGCGTGGCACCGCGTTATGCAAAAGGGTCTGCGAGCGTACAACAGCCAGCCTCATGGAACGCATGTCACTGCCAGGAGTGGCTCGCCGTCTAGTCTGATGAGATCGCCTAACGAGCGTGCGAGCCGATGCATCATGGCTCACAGCTTGAGTGTGCACGGCGGGTTAGCTTGCGTGCCTTCTCCTCGTAGAGGTCATATGAAAACCCGCTGGCTAGTCCTGATAATTGGTGCGCTTGCTGCATGTAACGCGCCGGACTTTGCCTCTCCCCGTTATCCGAATCCAGGCGTTTCAAGCGGTCCGGTGCGATCCGAAATCCCCGTACCGAAAACAATCGAGGTCTACGGGCATACCAGTCGCAATGGACAGTTCTGGAGTATCACGACCTCGAACTGTCAACAGCTCACGCTTAACCACACGCATCGCGACAGCACGGGTCAATACGTTCCGGTAACGCATAACCTTGGAAAGATTTGCGCGACGAATGAGCCGAGCCCTTATAACGGGGGCTGGATCAACGTTTACGCAATCCATGACGAGGGCGAGGAGTACCTAACGCAGGTGTCCGCGAACAGTTCCTATATCACCGTGGCAACGACCTCGTTGACGAGGAATTTCCGGCTGCAGGCATTCGCGAGCGGACTACAAGAATTGTCTAACGGCGATCACTACAACTGCTCGTTCGATCTGTTTTCGAACTTTCCGTATGGCCAATCCAATATCACAGTGTCCAACTCAGGTACTTACGAGGCGTACTTTTCGTGCGTTACTCCGCTGTAGCGGCTTCCTGATCACTGGCAGATCGCTCTCGTGCAGATCTGGCGCGACGGCGGGGCGTGGCCAACTTGGCACGCCCCGTGCGCTTTTCACGGCCCACGCTTGCCCGGCGTCGCGCCCGGACCACACCTTACATCCCTCGCGAAGAGAGCTCTGGCCAGTGGTAAAGCACACCGCAACATCCGTCG
>DASYRX010000231.1:0-10808 GCA_036003845.1 Gemmatimonadaceae bacterium
ATGAGTCCCGTCTTGCGCCCGTCGGCGCCGGAGAATGCGCCCCTCTCGTAGCCGAATAATTCGGTCTCGATCGTCGCACCGGCCAGCGCCTCGCAATTGAGATCGACGAGGCGGCCGTCGCCGCGGCCGGAGAGTCGGTGCAGCACGCGCGCGATGAGCTCCTTGCCCGTACCAGACTCTCCCGTGATGAGCACCGGCGCATCGCTCTTGGCGACCTTCGCCGCCAGCGCGAGCACGTCCTGCATGCGCGGGTCCTGCGTCACGATTTCAGGCAGCGGATCCAGCTGCGCTAGCCTGTTGTGCAGCAGTGTGTTTTCGCGCGCCAGCTCGCGTTTCTCGAAGGCCCGCCTAACGAGCACTTCGATGTCGGCCATGCGGTACGGCTTGGTGAGATAGTCGTACGCGCCCAAGCGCACCGACGCGATCGCCGGTTCCACTGTACGGTTGCCAGTCACGACAACGACTTCGGGCGGATCGATTTCCTCGCGCAAGCGGCGCAGAATCTCCAGGCCGTCGATGCCCGGCATCGTCACGTCGAGCACCGCGACGTCGAATGCCTGGGCCCTGAGCGCCTCGAGCGTCGCGTCACCCGTCAGCGTTAGGGTCGCGTCGCAGCCGCGCTGCGTGAGGAAATCACGCAGCAGGGTGCCGAGCGCCTGCTCGTCCTCTCCGATAAGCACGCGGATCGGGCGCAGCATCATTCGGGCTCCTCCGCTTCAGGAAAGAGCATCCGGAAGGTGCTACCGGCACCGAGCGCGGAGTCGACCTCGATGCGGCCGCCGTGATCACTCACGATGCCGTAGCATATGGAGAGGCCGAGTCCCGTCCCCCTGCCGGGGGGTTTGGTGGTATAAAACGGCTCGAAAATCTTTCCGAGCTCGCTGCGCGGGATGCCGTGTCCGCGATCGATGATTTCCGCCACTACGCGTTCGTTAGGTGCGATTCCGGGGCGCGTGCGAATTATCAGCGGTGAGTCGTCCTCGCCCGCGTCGGCGGCGTTGAGCAGGAGTGCCATGAACACCTGCACCAGCTGCTCCGTGTTGGCATTGACGAGCGCTAGCTCGGGATCGAGCAGCAACTCGATCGGGACTCGCTTGAACCGCGCGTGGTGCTTCAGCAGAAACAGCGTCTGCTCGATGACGGCATTGAGCGAGACAGCCATCTTCGTCCGCGGCGCGCTGCGGCTGAATTCGAGCAGTCCTTCGATGATGCGTTTGCAGCGTTGGACCTCGTTATCGATGATCGTGAGGTACTCGTCGCACTGCGGCGCCAGCTCGGTGCCTGCGGCGCGCACGTCGTCCAGCCTCAAGGCGAGGCTCTCTCCGCAGGCCGCGATCGTGGCGAGCGGATTGTTGATCTCGTGCATGACGCCGGCCGCGAGCTGACCGATTGCGGCGAGCTTTTCAGTCTGCGCGAACCTGTCATGAGCTTCGCGCCAGTCCGTGATGTCTTCGCCGATCGTGATGACGTGCGTGATCCCCGCATCACCCAATCGCATCGGGATCTTCGTGATCCGGTACGTCCGCACCTCACCAGTGGCGCGCGACTCGAGCGTGTACTGCTGCAGGCGGCCGGTACGCAGCACCTCGTCGAACTCGCGGCGCAACAACTCGGCCGGCTGGCGATGCAGCACCTCGAAGATCGTCCTGCCTAACGCTTCCTCGCGGGACACGCCTTGCATACCGGTCTCGCGTTTGCGGTTCCACGCTTGCACGCGATACTCGCGATCGATCACGTAGAGCCCGACGGGAAGCGAATCGATGATCTTTTCGGTGAAGCGGCGTTCGTTCTCCAGACGCCTGGACTGATCGTCGATTTCGATACGCAGGCGAGTGATCTCCTCGTCGCGCGCCAGCTCGGGAGCCAGTAGCCGCGCGATCGTCGAAGCCAGGAGTTGCGCATCGACGGACATGGCCGGCGCATCGATGACGAGCGTGCCGACGTTCCGTTGGTGCGCGACAAGCCGGCGCACGAAGGGACCCGTGTTCGCCTCTCCCTCGCGTGGTTCGAGCGTGAGCGGTGCCGCCTCATCATTCTCACCCACGATCGCACGACGCAGCATTCCCGCGCCGTCGGCCTGCCAAATGGCGCACGACGTCGCGCCCAGCGCATCTCGCAGAATCGCGAGCGTCGCCGTTAGGCGCGCTTCGAGCGGCTCAGGCGTCGCCAGCCGCGCGGCGACATCTGCCACGACGGCGAGCGGCGAAGAGACAATTGGAATGGAGGACTGGGTCATGGGATCTGGTCGCGAGGGAGGAGACACCGACCCTCGGACAGATTGACCGATTGCCCCATCCAAAAGTCACGAGCGTCGGGCCCACTCTACGGTTGCATCTCTTGCGACCGCCGGAGCGCTGGACAAGCTGCTGACAGCCGTCAGCCGCAAGCCGACAGCGGACAGCTGCTGTCAGCTCCAGTCGATGCGCAGTGGCTCCCCTAACGAGCGGCTGTCGGTGTCTCCGTCGATGACGACTGAATACGTCTCGCGATCGACCCGCACCGAGACCGAATGGCCCGCGATCTTCGCGTCGTGCAACTCGGCCATGTCGATATCGAACGGCAGCGGGTCGACTGTGAGGCCCTTCGGATCCGGACGCAGCCCGCAGACATACTGTAGGATCAGGTCGGCGACCCAGGATCGCTGGTAGTCGTCGATGCCGCGATAGGCGGATGGCGCCCCGGTAAACGGATTGTAGTGCTCGAAGCAGTTGGGGCGCGCGACGTCTCCGCTCGAGAACATCATGTGAATGAATCGGCGCAGAAGGTGCGCGGCCGCGTTGCGCAGTTGCGGCCGTTGCGGCGTCGCCCAGTTGCCTAACGCATCGACGATGTGCGAGTTGATCGTCGGCCACACGCGGCCGTTCGAGGCTCGGGCCTGCCGCTTCCCTTTCCACTCCGCGGACGGACTGAAAAGTGGATCCGACAGCGCCGAAGACGGCACCGGGTATGTCGTCCAGAAGAGCGATGGATCGAGCAGCGTGCGCAGCAGGCCTCCAGCGTGGGCCTCCTGCGCGATGTCAGTCATGTAGGGGTAGAACCCGAGGGCGGCGCGCACGCCCGTGCGCTGCCCCGTCGCCGGATTGACATCGCAAAAGAGCTCCGCGGCCGGATCCCACATCTGCTCTCGCACGGCGCGGGCAATGCGATCCGCCGCCTTGCCCCACTCAGCAACGTCGTTAGGTGCCACCTCGGGCGCGAGCTCCTGCAGCGTGCGCAGCAGCCTGTACGCGTACACAGTGGCATCGACGCCTTTCAGCTGCAGCCGGTTCTCCCATCCGTAGAGATCCGCGTTAGGGTCCACGGCCAGGTAGCGCGACATGAACTCGTGCCCTGTTTCATACTGATCCAACACGTCGATCATGCCGGTCTTCTCGCGATCGCGCGCCGCGAGCAGCCACTCCGCATAGCGCGCCATCTGCGGATACAGCTCCGTCAGGAATGCTCGGTCAGGTGCGATGGCGTGCAGCGCTTGAAACGCTCCGCCCAAGTCCGAGTGATAGAAGTCGGTCTCGGAAACGTGATTCACGTAGACGCGGCCGCGCAGCGCTCCGTCCTGCCGCTGGTGGCCGAACATCGTTCGCAACACACCGCGAGCGAGGTCCGGATCGGAGAGCCAACGCAATTCACGAACGTGGCAGGCGGCGCTCGCAGCCATGGGCTCATGGAACGCGCCGATGCCCTCACATGTCGTCGGGTAGCGATACATGCCGACCCCCGGCGCGATCGCGTTCAACCAGAGACCGTACCAGCGGTACCAGTAGTAGCGCTCGAAGTACGGATCGGAGCACGCAAAGCGTGGCGCCAGGTCGAACATGTCCTGCCAGCGGCGCCGGCTGGCGCCGCCTAACGTGGCATATCCGCTGCCCACCGCCGCGCCGGACCGCGGCGTATATGCCCTCGGCCGTGCTCCGGCTGTCAGGCCGCCGGCATCGGCCGTTAGGCGCATCGCGAACGTGACTTGCATGTCGGTCATTCCACGGGCCAGCGCGCGATGCACGGCGCCGTACATCTGCCCGTCCTGCGACGTCGAGGCCCTCAGGCGCGACGGCAGCGCTTCCTGGCGCCACTGCTCCGCAAACGGCGCGAAGTGCCAGTGCGGCTGCACGGCAGTTCGCGCGCTGAACGAGGCGCTCCAGCTCGTGGCTCCGCCAAGGCATGTCAGCTCTGCGCGTATGCGCAACGGAACGTTGCGTCGATCGCGTGCCTCGTGCACGAACCCTAACGCGGATCCGTCCCACTTGACGGACGCGACGTCGAGCACATCCGAGTCCTGGACTGTCCATGCCACCGCGTGCAGGGTCATCGGCACATCGGCGTGCAGCCGCCATTCGGATACAAAGACGCCGCCGGGCTGCACGGTGCGAACCTCGTACGCCTCGACTCCGCCGCTCAGCTGATAACGACACGTCAGCTCGGCGGGCGTCCAGCGGCGCTCGCGCAGCTCGGCGCGCAGCTCCCTCCCCTCATGATCGAGAAAGGCGACGGTATACAGGGGACCGAAGCCGTACTGATAAAATGTCGCCTCGTCCCAGAAGCCGGGGGCGTCTATCCATTGCGCGAATGCCGGCGCGAAGATGATCCCGTCGCCGCCGCCGAGATACCATTTGTCGTCGCGGGCGAGAAGCTCGATCGGATCGTGCATACCGATCGCGGCGTTAGGCGTCAGGACAGTTTGGCAATTTCCGCCAGAATCTCTGCGTTCTCCCGCCGCGTCCCCGGTGTTTCCTCGACGTAGGCCCAGCGGATGACGCCGTTCGTGTCGATGAGAAAGTACGCTCGATTCGAAAAGAAGCGCTCCGTATGCAGCAGACCGTACTGGATCGTCACCTCGCGCTTGAAGTCGCTGAGGAGCTCGACCTGCATCTTGTGCATCGCCTTGAACTCGCGCAGCACATGATGCGAGTCGACACTGATACCGAACACGGTAACACCGCCGCTGTTGAATTGATCGAAGTCGTCGCGAAAGGCGCACATCTCAGCCGTGCACGTCGAGGAAAATGCGAGCGGGAAAAAGGCGAGCAGCAGGTTCGTCCCGCGCAGCGCCGAGAGCGTGACGGGCGTGTTGCTCGATGACGGCAGTGTGAAGTCCGGGGCTGTCTGGCCAACGGATGGAATGCGTGGCGCGATGGGCATGGGGCGAGCAAACGTAGAACCGTGCGAGCCTTGCTTCAAGCACGACGCCCGTCGATGCCGCGCCTCCTGTTGACATTCTACAGGGCCCACAGCATCATGCTCCTGTCGACTGTCTACTAGAGACCATGGCGAACGATACGCGACAGGATCTGCTCCAGGGTACGCTCGATCTCCTCGTGCTCAAGGTGCTTTCAGTGCAATCGAGTATGCACGGCTGGGGAATCGCGCAGGCGATTCAGCGCACATCGCGCGAGACGCTCATGGTCAACCAGGGCTCACTTTACCCTGCCCTGCACAGACTCGAGCGTCGTGGCTGGCTCAGCGCCGAGTGGGGGACATCGGAGAACAACCGCAGTGCCAAGTACTATCGCCTAACGGCAGATGGACGGCGCGCACTGCAGGAACAGACAGCGGACTGGGAGCGTTTCGCGGGTGCCGTTCGCCTCATTCTACGGCTGGCCTGACACAATGGGCGCGTTCATGAAATGGAAGCGGATTCTCGGGCTCGCGATCACGGACCTTCTATCGCCTGGCCAACGCGAACGCGAGCTGGAGCTGGAAGTCGCCGACCATCTGGCGCGCGAGGCGGCCGCGCTCGAACAGCACGGCTGGTCGCCGGAGGCGGCACGTCAGGAAGCGCGTCGTCGCTTCGGCAGCCTGAGCGCGACCAAGGATGACGTCAGGGCGCAGCGCTTTGGCGCGGTTGCTGAAAGTGTCGTCCGCGACGCTCGCTTCGGCGGCCGCTGGCTGCGGCGGTCGCCGGCGTTCACAGCCGCCGCGCTCCTGACTCTCGCGTTAGGCCTCGGCGCCACGACGGCTGTTTTCAGCATTCTTGATACTGTGTTGCTACGACCTTTGCCGTATCGCGACGATCGCGAGCTCGTGACCCTATGGACTCACGAAACGCGCGTGGGAAATCCGCACCAGCTCGTATCGCCCGCCAACTTCCGCGACTGGCGTGCGCGCAGCACGAACATAAAACCGATGGCCGCGCTCTCGTACTGGAGCGAGGATTGGCAGGGAGCTGACGGAATCACCTCCATCGACGCGTGGGCAGTCTCGGAGGATTTCTTCGCCGTCATGGATCGGGCGCTCGCGTTAGGGCGCACGTTCACGCCGGAAGAGTACGTGACCGCGCGCAACGTCTTCATCGTCACCTACGGATTCTGGCAAAGACAGCTTGGCAGTGACTCGGCGGCCGTCGGACGGTCGTTCCGCACACCCAAAGGAAGTTCTACGCTGATTGGGGTGTTGCCCGCGGGATTTGAGCTGCTCGGCAATCGCGATATCTACGTCCCACTTATCCTTCCCGAGGAACAGTGGAGCCGGCGTCAAGCGACGTATCTGCTCGTGACGGGCCGGATCGCTCCTGGAGCGACGCTGGAGCAGGCTCGCGCCGAAGCCGTGTCGTTAGGGCGCACCTTGCAGCGAGAGTATCCGCGGGAGAACGAGGACGTCAGCATCAGCGTAACACCGCTGCGCGATGAGCTGCTGGGCGACGCGCGCTCGCCGATCTACATGCTTGCCGGAGCCGTGCTGTGTCTTCTCGGCGTCGCGTGCGCGAACGTCGCGAACCTCTTGCTTTTGCGGTCGCTCGCGCGGCGACGCGAATTCGCGTTGCGCGCGGCGTTAGGTGCGTCAGGCAATCGGCTCGTACGCCAGCTCGTCGTTGAAAGCGGAGTATTGGCGTTAGCTGGCGGCGCACTCGCGCTTTTCGTCGCGTGGGGCGGTTTGCGACTCTTCCTGGCGCTCGCACCTGCGGACATTCCTCGTCTGCAAGCGGCAGCCATCGACGGGAGAGTGCTCGCCTTCGCGCTCGCCGTGAGCACGATTTCGGCGATCATGTGCTCGTTAGGTCCACTCTCGCGTGTGCTGCGCGGCGCACCGCGCGATGCGCTGAGCGAGACATCCGCTGCCACGACGGGGACGCGCAGGTCGCGCGCCTCACAGCATGCTCTAGCGGCCGTCCAGATCGGCTTCGCCCTCACGCTCATAATCGGCGCCGGGTTGCTCGTCCGCAGCGTACAACGGCTGCTCGCTGTCGAACGTGGCTTCGACACGAGTGGCGTCGCCGCGCTCACCATACAGGCGTGGGATGACTATCCCTCGGGCGCGCAGCGCATCGCGTTTGCCAACGAGATGGAGCGGCGCCTCGCCGCTGTTCCCGGCGTCACTCGTGTGGGGATTACGACCGCGCTGCCCTTGCACTCCCCGGTCGGCAACCAGAACGCCGGCGTGGTGGCAGTAGGAAGCGGCCTCACGGATCGGGACGCGCGTCAGGCGCTGGCAGCCGCCGTCTCGCCGACCTACTTCGGTACGTTAGGCATCCCGCTGCGCGACGGACGCATGTTCACGCAGTTCGACGATTCCAGCTCGAATCCCGTGGTGATCGTGAACGAAGCGCTCGTACGCGAGCATTTCGCCGGGCGTCGCGCGGTGGGCGAGCGACTCCGGATAGCGTTCTACGGGCCACCCAAGGAAGCCGAGATTGTCGGCGTGGTGGCCAATGTGCGCCACGCGGGTCTGCAAGAAGCGCCGAAGCCGTCTGTGTTCCTTCCCACGGCACAGCAGCCCACTGGTGTCATGATGTTCGTGGTCAAAAGCGACCGTGCGCCGGCAACCTTGTTCCCTGAAATGCGGAACGTTCTGCACTCTGTAAATCCCGGGCTCCCCGTGGATGAGTTGACGACAGCGGACAACCTGCTCGAGCTGTCGACGCGCGAGCGACGCTTCGTGATGACGCTGTTGTTAGGCTTCTCCGCGCTCGCGCTCGTGCTGGCGCTTGTCGGCACGTACGGCGTGGTGAGTCATTCCATGACCGAGCGACGGCGTGAAATCGCCGTTCGTATGGCGCTCGGGGCGACGCATCAGAGCGTGCGCGGTCTCGTGCTCAAGCACGGCGCGCGGCTGGCGCTAGTGGGAAGCGCGTTAGGCGTGGGTGGCGCCGCGCTGCTCGTCAGGCTGCTGCAGGCGTCGCTCTTTGGCATCTCGCGCTTCGATCCGCCGACATATGCGACCGGTACCTTGCTCGTCCTGGCTGCGGCGCTACTCGCGTGTGTCGTGCCAGCCGTTCAAGCAGTGCGTAACAATCCTGCGACTGTCCTTCGCAGCGCCTGAAGCGCGAGTTAGGCGCCGCTTGCCAGCAACTGCTGGAAGCGCGGATTCGTCTTGAGCGGTGCCAAGAGCGGATCGTTCTTGAGCCACGCCGTCGATAACCACGACGGCGAACGCAGCAGTTGATCGAGTACGTCAAGGGCCTTGTCGTGTTCGCCGAGCCGTAAATAGGTGTATGCGATATACTGGCCCGTTTCGGCGAATGCGTACGCGTCGCGCGTCCGCGTCGCCAACTCCAGCGCTCGGCGCGCGTACTCGAGCGCTGTTGCACGGTTGCCGAGAAACGCGTTGGTCCACGCGCTTCCGCCAACCACTATTCGGTTGTTCTGCTGGTCGGCGAGCAAAGGCTGTCCTTCTCGCCACAGCGTATCGGCATGTGCACGCGCGCGTTGCGGCTGCCAGCGCTCGAAGAGCTGCGTGCGCCAGAAATGGTAAACGACCTTGTTTCCAGCGAACGCCGAGAGCGGGACGCGTTCCAGCGTCACAAGATCAGTCGTATCGAGCGCGGGCAGGATGGCGTCGAAGAACTCCGTGCCAGCCGAACGATCCGCGCCAAATCGCTGAATGATTCGCCGCCCGATCTCTCTCGCGCGCGGCCAGTCGCCGGCCCCCATCGTCAAGCGCGTCTTCATGACGAATGCGTCGACGTTATCGGAGTCGGCAGCGATCGCCCGCTCGATATATGAGAGGGCCTTGCCGTATTCGCGCGCCATTCCGAACGCTTCCGCCGCCGCCAGCTGAACGCGAGTTGCTCGCGGGTCGAGCTCCGCTGCTCGCGCAAAACGGACGAGGGCGTCCTTCCAGGCACCGCCGCGCGCCGCCGCCGAGGCGCTCAAGACCATCGTGATGGCGTCGTTAGGCTTCGCCTTTTCGGCCACCGCGTAGTGCACGGCAGCGGTCGCGAGATCGTCTGTCCCATCGAAGTAGGCGCCGAGCGCGAGATGCCCCTCCGGCAAGCTGGCGTCCAGCGCGACCGCCGAGTCAGCCGCCGCGCGCGCGGCCGCGAGGCGCTTTGTGGAATGGTCCATGAAGGACTCGTACATGCGCAGATGCAGCAGCGCGAGCTTTGCGAACGCGAGCGCGAAGCGCGGATCGGCCGTCGTGGCCTCGAGCAGCAACTTCTCGGCCCTAACGAGTGACGTCAGATTCGAGCTTTCGCGCGAGCGGATGCGCTCGCCCTGCATGTACGCGTCGTAGGCAGCGAGGTTCTCGGTTGGTTTGGCCGCCATCATTTCGCGCTGAGTCCCCGGAAGCGCATCGACAAGCGCACCCGCGACTTTCTCCGCGATCTGCGACTGCACGCTGAAGACGTCCTTTACCTCGCCTTCGTATGGAAATGACCAGAGGTGTGTGTCGTCGCGCACGCGGATGAGTTGCGGCGTGACGCGTACGCGGCCGGGCCCTTTGTCCGGGCGGTCGAGCCTAACGCTGCCTTCGAGCACGTAGTCGGCGCCGAGCTCGCGCGCGATCACCTTGAGCGGCTTCGTCGAATTCGCGTACTGATCAGCGCTGGTGCGTGAGATGACGCCGAGCCCCGAAAGCATGGCGAGCCGGCTGGTCACCTCTTCAGTCACGCCGTCGGCGAAATACGCGTCCTCGGGCCGACCCAGGTTCTTGAAAGGAAGGACGGCGAGCATCTTACGATCCGACGCACGCTCGTTAGGCTCGCTCCCCGAGGAGAGCCGACCGGAGAGCACGAGATAGCCACCGAGCAGCGCCGCGCCGAGCACGGCGCCGCCGATCTTCGCCTGCCAGTGCCTCCGGCCATACCTCGGACGCGTCTCCGCTTGTGTCGAGCGAATCGCCGCGTGAAACTCTGCAGCGTCGGCAAAACGTTTGGCAGGATCGGGCGACAGCGCCTGACTGATGGCGGCAGCGATACCGCGCGGCAGGCCAGGCACGGTCAGCGACGGCGCGGGTTCCGTAAAGAACGCGTTAGGCCGTCCGCTGAATGGCTTCTTTCCAGCGAAGAGTTCGTAGGCGACCACGCCTAGCGCGTAAACATCCACTCGTTCATTGGCACTGGTTGGATCCACGATCTGTTCCGGCGCCATGTATCCTGGTGTCCCGGGGCTTTGACCCGGGAGCGTCAACGCCGTCGCGTTCGTTGCCCGCTGACACGCCGCGGCGATCCCGAAGTCGGCCAGAACCGCATGGCCCTCCGACAGCAGGATGTTTTCCGGCTTTATGTCACGGTGGATGATCCCGCGCGAATGGGCGTAACCCAATGCGCTCGTGATCTCGCTGAGAATCTGCACGCCATCTGCGACCGGTAGCGGCCCTTCGAGCGAGAGCCGCTCGCGCAGCGATTGTCCTTCGACGAAGGGCGTGACGAAATAGTGGATGTCGCCCTTCGCGCCCGCTGTGAGCACCGGCAGGACGTTGGGGTGCTGCAGGTTCGCGGTGACAAGGATTTCGCGCGTGAAGCGCGCCTCACTGACGCCGCTGACCATCTCGGGCGGAAGCACCTTGATGACTACTCGGCGGCCGAGCGAGCGCTCCGTCGCGAGGAAGACGTGCGACATCCCGCCACCGCCGAGCTCGCGCTCGATCTGGTAGAC
>DASYRX010000232.1:0-5840 GCA_036003845.1 Gemmatimonadaceae bacterium
GTCGACGAGGATGGCGACAACGACTTCCTCGATCACTACGATGGGAAGCCGTACCCGGACTTCCAGGGCGCTTTCGGCGCGAACCTAACGGTGATGCGCAACTGGAAGCTCACGACGCTGTTCGAGTATCGGCAGGGCGACTATACAGTGACCAACCTGACGGACGCGTTCCGCAACGCGAACCCGCTCATCGGTCGCAACACCAAGGCTGCGGCCGAGGCAGAAGCGAAGATCGAAAACCCGGCGTCATCGGTGGATCAGCGCCTCGAGGCGGCGAAGGCGTGGCTCAACCTCAAAGCGCTCTCGCCGTACGACGGGTTGAACCAGGGCGAAGACGGCGCGTTCGTGCGCATGCGCGAGCTGAGCCTCACGTACACGGCGCCATCTGATTTGGCGGCGCGCATAGGCGTGAAGTCGCTCGCCGTGACAGGGAGCGGTCGCAATCTGTTCCTCTGGACGAAGTACCAGGGCACTGATCCCGAAGTGAATGCCATCGGGCGTCAGAATAGCGGGGGCCGCGATCAGAACTTCCTGGATGCAGTAGATGCATTTGGGTGGCCGATCGCGCGTCGCTTCGCGATCAACGTCCGCGTCGGCTTCTAAGGAGATACCTAACGATGCGAATCCACGCATTTTCACAGCGCGCGAATCGTGCGTTCAGGGGAGCGGCGGTCATCGCGACCGCCGCGCTCCTGGGGGCCTGCAACAACGTCCTCGACGTTGACAACCCCAACAACGTCGTCGATGATGCGCTGAACAATCCCTCGGCCACGGCGTCCATTGTAAATGGCGCCGGTTCCGCGGTGATCAAGGCATTCAACTCTGTGTTGGCGCCGTACGGCGCCGTGACGGATGAGCTTACGTGGTCCGGCTCGCGAGACGGCTTCAAGCAACTGGACGACGGCGGCGTCTCGGATCCCTTCAACGAGTACGTCGACAACGCGACGTTTTCCGTTTCAGAGGCGCGGTACCTAGCCGATGAGGCGATCACACGACTCCTCGGCTTCGAGAAGGCTGGTACACTCACAAACGCCAACGAACTTGCGAGGGCCTATCTGTACGGATCGATGATCTACGTATTGATCCCGGACATGTTCGACGATTTCGTCGTCAAGTCCTATCGAACTGTAGCAGCGGCCAACGAAGGTGAGACGAAGATGTCAGGGCTGTATGACATCGCCATCGACTACGCCACCAAGGGACTGGCGAAGGCAACGACAGCTACCATGCGTGGCGATCTCACTGCCATGCGCGCACGCGCACGCCACGGCAAGGCAGTTTGGTTGAAGGTCAATCCAGGTGCGACGCCTCCGTCGAATCCGCTAGTCGGCGACGCGGATGTAGTGGCCGATGCTAACGCAGCGCTCGCGCTCATCGGGTCGAACGTCGACTACCGGCTTGAGATGACGCCGAGTCCAACGGGCGGACAAGGGGGGCCAGCTTCCGGCTTTGAGATCAATCAGCGGCTGGAGCTAGCGGGTGGCGATGTGTTTTTCGTGCGTAATGCGGCGGGAACACGCATCACAGACATCAAGCTGCTGGACCCGATTGCCAACGTGAAGGACCCAGCGTTGGCTAAGAACGCCGATCGCTATGTGCGCATTACGACGTTCAACGTGGATGGCCGGTACATCCCCGGTACCGCGATTTCGACACGCGAATTGTTGCTGTATGTCGCGGAGGCGGCGCTCGCGGGTAACAATACCGCCGGCTTCACAACGGCGATCAATCAGTTGCGCTTGCTGGACGCCCTGACGCCGTACAGCGGCCAGATTCCAGCGCTCGATCTGCTCAAGCACTCGCGTGCTGTGAATCTGTACATGCACGGTCGCCGATTGGCCGACTTGTATCGCTTTGGAATCAAAGCGGACAGGTGGGTCCCGACGTCCGAAGCCTATCGACGCGCCGGATGCTTCTTCAGTATTTCGGTGTCGGAACGACAAGCGAACGACTTAGTGAAGGATCAGCCGACCTGCCGCGGATAGCATTCGCGACAATCGGCGCCTAACGGCGAAACAAAGGGCGGTCCGGTTCACCGGGCCGCCCTCTTCATTTGCAAATTATTCCTGCCCAGTCAGCGCGCTGCGATCGACGGCGTCTTGTCGTCGCCGCGCTTCCGCCCAGTCGATAGTCGGCGCGACCTCCTGATCGCTGAGAGCGAGCGCCCACGCAGCGCGCTCGACGACGTCGGCGCCTAACGCTACAGGCAACGCCTGGCCGAAACTCAATTCGATTCGGCGGCAGATGCGCTCCTCGCGAGCGCTATCACGTGAGGCGGCAGCGAGTCCTTTGGCCTCGATGCGCGCGTGCATCCCTTCATGCAGGATGGAGGCGGCGATAGGCGCCGCGGAGATGTCGCGCCGTGCGAGAAACGTCAACTCGGTGATGATCGCTCGATCTCCGGGAACGAACGCGCCGCGGCTCGGAAAGCGCACGATACGGAACTCACACACGTCGCGCCGCAGGTGTCGCAAACGCCACGGCTGATAGCGGTCGATCAGCTGAATCGCTTCGCCAAACCGCTGGAGAACGTCGCTGGTCGCGATATCGGGTCGCGTGTTGTCGACCACGATCGGAAGGCCGTGAACCAAGTACGTCTCTGCGATTGCTCTGACCTCTGACCTCTGACCTTTGACCTGTTTTAGTGCGAACGGGGGGACTCGAACCCCCATGGGTTTCCCCGCTGGATCCTAAGTCCAGTGCGTCTGCCAATTCCGCCACATTCGCGTGCGTGCACGCAATATATCCGACAAAAGCCAAACTAAACTAAAGCCGGCAGCTGCCAGGAAGCGGTTAGAAGCTGACAGCGGGCGTTTGCCCGCGTCACCGGTGGTGCAACCAAAAGGTCTTCAACGCTCGCTGAGAGCTGCAGTGCTGTCTGCTGGCGTCTGAAAGCTTTAGTTGCAGCGGTCAGGCGTTAGGCCTGGAAACAGGTCGGCCGGCGATCCGAGTGGAGCGCCGGCCGATACGTTAGGTCTGATTCCTCAGACTTCAGACCTCAGACCTACCGCCCGCCTAACTCGAGGTCCACGACTCGCGTCGCTTTCGCGCGGGCGTTGTACACCAGAAGACTTACCACATCACCCGGGCGCAGTCGCTCCAGCACCGAGCTCACGTCCTCGACCGTGCGCACGTTCTTGCGCGGCGTTGGATAGAGCACGGCTTCGATAACGTCATACTGCGGCTGCAGGCCCGCGCGTGCTGGACTCGTGGGCGATACATCGATCACACGCACGCCACGATGCTCAGAAGGAATCTCGTACTCCTGTGCAAAGACATTGGAGACAGGTTCCACACCGATGCCAAGCCGGTCGTAGATGACCCCCTCTTTGCTGCCCCGACTCTCGCTATCGCGCGCAACTTGCTGCGTTGGCGCTGGGGCCTCGGCAAGCTTCACCGAGACCGTCTTGTGTTCACCACCACGCACGACCTCGAGCGAAACACTGCGACCAGGCTCGAAGTTGCGGATGATGCGCTGCAGCGTGCTCACGTGATCGGCGCGCTTGCCGTCGGCTTTGACAATGACGTCGCCGAGCTCGATACCAGCGCGACGCGCCGGGCTGTCGACGCCTTCCGGATAGCCGGTCACGAGGACGCCGGCAATCTCGTCCAGCTTGGCGCGCTTGGCCGTCGCTTCGGTGACTTCACCGATCTGAACGCCGAGCACCGCACGCCTAACGCGACCGTGGGCGAGGATGTCGTCCATGACGGTCTTGGCTAGCGTAACCGGAATGGCGAAGCCGTAACCCGAGTACAGGCCTGTGTTGCTCGCGATCGCAGCGTTGATGCCGATGACCTCACCGCGGATGTTGACGAGCGGACCACCGGAGTTGCCGGGGTTGATCGCCGCGTCGGTTTGAATCATGTCCGTGATGCCGTAATCGCCGCCGTTGATACCCGGCAGATCCAGCGAGCCACGGCCCTTCGCCGAGACGATGCCGGCGGTGACCGTGAAGTCGAGGCCTAACGGATTGCCGATGGCGAGGACCCACTCACCGATGCGCACGTTGTTGTCGTCGCCTAACGCCGCAACGGGCAGATTGTTACCGCTGATCTTGAGTACGGCGACGTCCGTGGTGGCATCGCGGCCGACCACCTTGGCATCGAACGAGCGACGGTCAGTGAGCGTGACGCGCACCTGATCGAAATCGGCGACGACGTGGTTGTTCGTGAGAATGTAGCCGTCGCGCGACACGATGAACCCGGAGCCGCTGGCCTGTGCGGGCTGCGACCGCTGCCGCGGATCGAACTGATCGAAGAACTCCTCGAGACCGCGCGGTGTGCGTGGCGACTGCTGACGCGATGGCTGTGCGTTACGCGCCGCCTCGATCGAGACGACGGCTGGTGTGAGACGCTCCGCCAGATCGACGAAGCTTGAGTTCAATGCTGCAACTGACGCTGGCGGAGCGGTTGTAGTCGTATTGGCGACTTGCTGTGTTGTCGCTGTCCGACTCTGCGCATATCCGAAGCGCGTAAGATCGAGGCCGGAAGCGAAGACGAGGCCGCACACAAATGCGCCGATCATCGCTCCGACGAGTTTGGTACGAGTGCTAATGGCCGACATGGCTCCCTTCAATCTCCTGCTTGGGTGTGAGAATGAATTTACACGCTCCGACCTTCATGGTTCGTTAACGCGGTGGAGCGACATCTGAAATAGTCACGTTTGTGCGCAGGACCGTTTCCTATTGGCGGGTTCTTAGGGGTTGAGGGTTAGGTGTTAGGGGTTAGCCCTCATTGACGTAACGTCGCGCTGGGCTAACCCCTATCGCCCATCCCCATCAACTAGGTCTTCTTACTGTCGTCCACGATCTCGTAATCAGCTTCGACGACGTCGTCTGCTTTCGCGCCGGCTGCTGCGCCTTGAGTGCCTTCAGTCGTACCCGCTGATGCTTCTGCAGGTTCGCCCTGAGGCGGCGCTTCGGCTCCGGACGCTTGCTGCTGCGAGTAGAGCGAGCGCCCCGCCTCCTGATAGGCCGTGCTGAGCTCCTCCAGCGCAGCCTTGATCTCACCCATATCGTCCGCGCGGTGTGCCTTACGCGCGCGCTCCACCGCGCTCTCGAGCCGCGTCTTGAACTCCGGCGCCAGCCGATCCGACCATTCCTTGCTGTCTTTCTCGACTTGGTACGCCAACGAGTCGAGACGATTGCGCGCATCGATTTCCTCGCGCTGCTTCTTGTCTTCAGCCGCGTTGCGTTCGGCGTCTTTGACCATGCGATCGACCTCGGCGTCGCTCAGCCCACTCGACGCCTCGATGCGGATCTTCTGCTCCTTGCCGGTCGTCTTGTCCTTGGCCGTCACGTGCAGAATGCCGTTTGCGTCGATGTCGAAGGTGACTTCAACCTGCGGCAGGCCGCGCGGAGCCGGCGGGATTCCGGTGAGCTGGAACTTGCCGATGGTGCGATTGTGAAGCGCGAGCTCGCGCTCGCCCTGCAGCACGTGAATCTCCACGGTCGTCTGGTTGTCGTCGGCCGTTGAGAACGTCTCGGCTTTGCGCGTCGGGATCGTCGTGTTGCGCGGGATGAGCACTGTCATGACGCCACCTAACGTCTCGATACCTAACGAGAGCGGCGTGACGTCGAGCAGCAGGACGTCCTTTTGCTCGCCTGTGAGAACCGCGCCCTGAATGGCCGCGCCGATTGCCACGACTTCGTCAGGGTTGACGCTCTTGTTGGGATCCTTCCCGAAATAGTCCTTCACCAGCGTCTGGATTTTCGGTATGCGCGTCGAACCTCCGACGAGGATTACCTCATCGATCTCGCTCGGCTTGAGCCCCGCGTCTTTGAGCGCCTGCTCCATCGGCGCTTTGGTGCGCGTGATGAGATCGTCCACCAGCTGCTCGA
>DASYRX010000233.1:0-16617 GCA_036003845.1 Gemmatimonadaceae bacterium
GCGATTCGGCGAACCGCTCGCGGACCTGATCCAGCCGACGCAGTACGCGGCGCACCAGGCGATGCTAGACGCCAGTGTGCCCCATGGGCTCGGCTACTACTGGAAGTCGGAGTATCTACCGGCGCTCGATGATGCCCTCATCGGCACGCTCACGGAGCACGCCTGGCGTGTCGCAACGCCTGCGTCTTACACGGCCCTGTTCCACTTGGGCGGCGCTGTCGGCCGGGAGGATCCCGACGGATCGGCCTTCGAGGACCGGCGCGCGACTCACGCGATGACCATCGATGGGGTCTGGTCCGACCCTACCGCCTCGGGGGCGTGCATCGCGTGGGCCCGAGACTTCTGGGAGGCTGTGCGCCCGTATTCCACGGGCCGCGTCTACGTGAACTTTCTGGGCGAGGAGGGGCAGGACCGCGTTCGCACGGCCTACGGCGCAGCGAAGTACGAGCGGCTGCGTGCGCTCAAGCGGAAGTACGACCCGACGAACTTCTTCCGCATGAACCAGAATATCGTGCCCTAGCCGGCGCGGAGAATAAGCCGGGATGGATCGAGACTGGCTGCCAGGCGTTAGCTGCCAGCTTTTTCTCTCTTCTTCGCTTGAGCAGCAGCCTTTGGATCTGCCACCACCTTTCCACCGCGCACGGTCGCGCCGATGACGATTGCGGCACTGATGATGACAACGTTCTTGATGACGTACTGACCTTCGAGCGTCGGCGCGAACGGGATCACATTGAAGACTTCACGCGGGAAGAAAAAAAGCGGCATCAGCGTGCCTGCCATCTGCAGCCACAGAAGCAAAAGCACCGCTCTTAGGAGCCGACCGGCGATGAGGCCAAGTCCGATCAGACATTCCCACGTGGCAAGGATGTAGAGCGCCGCGGTGTCGGACAGCGCTCCGCCCGTGAGCACTCGAATTGTTCTCGCGGCGAGGTCGGTCGCCGGGCTCATTCCTGGGAAGAACTTCAGCGCGCCGAACCAGAGGAAGACGATGCCGACGCTGATCCGGAGAAGCGTGATTCCGTGATCGGCCATGAAGCGCGTGATGGACCGATCGACGCGATGGTACAGATCAGAAATCGCACCCACGTAGTTGGTCAGCTCTCGGCACGCATCGCGCGCAGGTAGGTACTATCCCACGCCGCTGGGATACTCTCGCGAGGCGAATATGGGCCCGGCGTGTACGCGCGCGAAGCGACGCCGAGTTGGCTTTGTTCGCAGATCGCCCAATCCTGCCTGTTCGTGACGTCCCAGAATTCAATCGCGCCGCTGGGATCGAAATCGGGATGCGCGACAGCATTCGGGTGGAAGAGCCAGTCCGAGACGATGTGCGTCTCCGTTGGTCCCGTGGGCCAGACCATGTACGAGACGACATAGTCCGGATGCATGCTCAGCATCATGTTGGGGAAGAGACTGTAATAGTAGGCGCGATGCAGGTCGTCCCCCGATAAGTCGCCGACGAGCGGGCCGCAGACGCGGCCGGACACCGTCGCGCTCTCGTTAGGCTGCGCGATTTCCATGTAGCCGCCGAGGAACGGTCCGTCGATGAGATCGTTCGCCCCGCTCGTGTATGGCAGCACTTTCGCGAGCATCGGGTGAATCGTCGGACAGTGGAGGCACTCATTGTAGTTCTGCAGCACGAGCTTCCAGTTCGCCTTCACGTCGTACTCGATGCGGCGAATCGTCGTGAGTGCTTCCAGGTTGTATCGCGCGAATCGGCGAAGCACCGGCGCGAAAGCCGACTCGAATGGCTCCGGCTCACGCGAAAGGTTCACAAAGACGAATCCTTCCCACTCGGCCACGCCGGTCGCGACGAGCGAGTATTGCGCGCGATCGAACCCTTCGACGTCCTGCATCGTCGGCGCGCGCAGCAATGAACCGTCGAGCGAGTACGTCCACGCGTGATATGGGCACTGGATCGTCTCGCTGAGTTTCCCGGTCGCGTCGTTACAGAGCCGAGTGCCGCGATGGCGGCAGACGTTGAAGTGGGCGTGCAGTATGCCTTTGCGGTCGCGCACGACAATCACGCTTTCGGCGCCGATATTGGCGACAAGAAACGCGCCCGGCTCGGCCACCTGCGCGGCGCGGCCAACGCAGAGCCAGTGCTCGCCGAAGATCTTGGTCCATTCGGCGCCCAGCGTCTCGGGGGCGATGTAGTAGCGCTGCGGCAGCGTGCGCGCGCCCTGCACGTAGCTATCGACTGTGCGAACGAAGGTGCTCATGCTTCTCCTACGGCGAAATCGTTAGGCGGCCTGCGGCGCCGGCGGCGGAGTCGGCGCCTCTCGCGAGCGCACCGCGCGGGCGATCTCGCGGGCGGCTAGCATCGCCGCTGGTGCCGGCATCCCAGGATGGCATCCGCGACCGCAGACATACAAGCCCTGGATGGCGGCTGAGCGATAGCGGCTCAAGGCCGGGACCGGCCGCATGAAGAGGATCTGGTCCAGGGCCAGCTCGCCGTGCGTTAGGCTGCCTTCTGTCGCGCCGAAACGCTCTTCGATGTCGCGCGGGCTGAGCACGTCGCGGTGCACGACGCGGTTCGTGATCCCTGGGATGACGCTCTCGAGCGTCGCAAGAACTCGGTCACCCAGCACAGCACGGCTTGTCGCATCCCAGCCGCTCTTGAGACGATAGGGCGCCCACTGCGCCAGCACCGACACTGCCACCCGATCGCCCTTCCCCTCCAGCGACGGATCCAGCACGCTCGGCACGCGAACTTCAAGCGTCATGTTGTCGGAAATGGCACCGTGCTTCGCGTCGTCGAACGCGCGCTCGAGCGCGCTAATCGAAGGTGCAACGACGAGCGGACCGCGCAGCGCCTCTGCGTTAGGCAGCGGTACCGCTCCGTCCAGCACGAGATTCACCTTTGCCGTCGCGCCGCGCATGCGAACGTGACCGATCGCGCGCGACAGCTCCGGCTCGACGTGCACTGGGTCGATGAGATCATAAATGGTGTGCCGCGCATCGACGCTGGAGACGACGCGCTCCGCGGCGATCTCCTCACCCGACGCGAGCGTAACTCCCTGCGTCCGCTCGTTCTTGACCTCGATGCGTGCGACGGTCGCGCCGGTGCGGAACGTCACGCCGTGGGCCTTTCCTGCGCCGATCATCGCTCCTGCCAGGGCGCCGACTCCGCCGCGCGCTGTGAGCATGCCGCGCACCGCACCGGCAGCAAGACCAACGTGGTGATGCAGGAAGAGAAACGCCGTCGCTCCTGAGCGTGGTCCCTGAAGGATTCGTGTCACGCCTCGCGCCGCCAGGAGTCCCTTGAGCGCCGCATTCTCGAACGACTCGTCGAGCACGTCGGCAATGCTCATGGGCAGCGTGCGCAGCAAGTCGAAGATGCCATTGCGCCCTAACGAACGCGCCTTGCGGCCTAACGCGAGCATGCTGACGAGGTTCGCGGCACCTGTTGCGAAGAGGCTCGGCGCGGGAACCTCATACAGCGCACGCAGGAAGCCACTGAGCTGCGCGACGCGCTGGGCGAAAGCGGGCCACGCCGCGGCATCGCTCGCGCTGAAGCGGCCCAGCGACCCGGCCGTGCGTTGTGCATCGGAATAGAGCGTGATGCTCTCTGCTGCAGCCGATGGCACGAGCGCGGTCGCGCATGGATCGCTGTGCAGCAGCTGGAGTCCGTGGCGATCGAGTCCCAGCTCGGCAACGAGAGCAGGGGGAACCCATCCCAGCTCATGGTCGACAGTGTCGCAGGGAACGCCGGGAACGACGTCCTCCGTGCTCGTCAGTCCGCCCAGGTGTTCGCGTGCCTCGACGACGAGAACGTCCATGCCGCGTTTACCGAGGAGCGCGGCACTTGTTAGGCCGGCGACTCCTCCGCCGATGACGACGACGTCGTATCTCTGCGTCATGCCGGCCAATCCCGCAGCATCGTCAGCGCCGCCAGTCGCCCCGACGCGCCCATGATCCCGCCACCAGGATGCGTACCCGAGCCGCACTGATACAAGCGATCGATCGGCGAGCGGTACTTGGCGTAGCCGGCTGCTGGACGCAGGAAGAAGAGCTGATCCAGCGCCAGCTCGCCCTGGAAGATGTTTCCTTCGGTGAGCCCCGTTATGCGCTCGATGTCGGCCGGCGTGAGGACCTGCCGCGCGATGATCGCCTGTTCGATGTTCGGCGCGAAGACAGCGAGCGCATGAATGACTGCGTCGCCGAAGGCTTCACGCTTCGCGTCGTCCCAACCGCCGGTGATGTTGAATGGCGCGTACTGGCAGAAGATCGACATCACGTGCTGCCCAGGGGGCGCCATGGACGGGTCGATCATCGAGGGGATGACGACATCCATATACGGACGCCGCGAGAACGCGCCGTGCTTCGCGTCGTCATACGCCGTTTCGACGTACTCCATCGTCGGGCTGATCGACATCGCGCCGCGCAGATATCGCGCAGCGGGAATCTGCACGCCGCCCCAGCGCGCGATGTTGTCGGGCTGCATGCAGGTGAAGCGCGGCAGCTCGGACAGAGCAAGGTTGACCTTGCCTGACGAGCCGCGTGCCTTGAAGCGCTTGATACTCGTTAGGAAATCATTCGGTAGGGCTTTCTCGTCGACGAGCCCAAGAAATGTGCGCTTGGGATCCAGGCCGGAGACGACGACGTCGGCAAAGTACTCGTCCCCTGGGCCGACAGCGACGCCGACAGCGCGTCCATCCTTGAGGATCACATTGGTGACCGGCGCTTCGAGCTTCACCTCCGCACCGAAGGCGCGCGCCGCTCCTGCTATCGCCTCGCTGACGCCGCCAGTGCCGCCCTTCTGGAAACCCCATGCGCGGAAGGCGCCGTCGATCTCCCCCATATAATGGTGCAGGAGCACGTAGGCAGAACCGGGAGATCGCGGTCCCAGGAAAGTCCCGATGATGCCGCTCGCCGATTTCGTTGCCTTGAGCACGTCCGTCTCGAACCACTCGTCGAGATAGTCGGCGGAGCTCATCGTCATGAGCTTGTGCAACGCATAGAAGCGGTCTTCGCCTAACGAGCGCATGTGGCCGCCGAAGCGGGCCAGCGCCAGCAGCTCGCGCGGCGAGAGCGACGTCGGATCCGGCGGCAGCATGGCGAGGATCGGCTTCACGGCGTGCGCCATGTGGTGCATCATGATGCCGAAATCTTCGTAACGCTCGGCGTCCAGCGGCGAGTGCCTGTACAACTCGCGCTGCGACTCGTCGTGATCTCCCCAGGCCGCGAGATAGTTCCCGTTAGGCATCGGGGTCACTGTCGATTCCAGCGGCAGGATGTGCAGCCCGTGCCGCGGCAGCTCCAGCTCGCGGATGATCTCCGGCCGCAGGAGGCTCACGACGTAGGAAAACTCCGAGAACTTGAAGCCTTTGTGGATCTCCTCCGTGACAGCCGCGCCGCCGACGAGATGCCGCTTCTCGCAGACGAGGACTTTCTTCCCCGCACGCGCGAGATATGCGGCGCACACCAGGCCGGTGTGCCCGCCCCCGATAATGATCGCGTCATAGCGCGTGCGGCTGCCGTTCGTCGTCATGCGCGCTTCCGCGGAGGATCGTAAAACGGAAGCTTGCGCACCTTCGCGTTCGCACGATGCCGCCGGTGCTCCACCGTGATCTCGAATTCGACGCTGCGACCAACCGACGCATGCGATACTTCGAGATGCGCCAGCGCGATGAAACGTTTGAGCAGCGGCGACCATGTGCTCGACGTCGCGTAACCGATCTGGCGGCCGTCGGCGTACACCGGCACGCTCACTCGTGAGGCAGTCGCCGAGAGGCGCGGCGCGAGACCCAGCGATTCGAAGACGCGCTCGAACGATGGCCACTCGATTTCGAGCCCGACGAGCGTCCATTCCAGACCGCGCGCCTGCTCTTCACGCAACGCGTGCGCGCCGTTGAAGCTTCCTTTGTCGAGCTTGACGGTCCAGCCTAACGAGAGCTCGAAGGGCGACGAGAGCTGTGCCGGAATCAGCGCCTTGCGCGCCGACACGTAGTCCACGTCCAGCAGGATGAGTCCGGCTTCGATGCGCGCGATGTCGAGGGCTAGCATCCCGGCCGGTGTGATGCCGTACGGCTCGCCGGCTTCGATGAGTGCGTCCCAGACGGACAATGCGTCGGCAGCATCCATCCAGACTTCATAGCCGAGGTCGCCCGTGTACCCTGTCCGCGAGATGGCGATCGACGCGCTGCCGATTGTCGCATTCGTTAGGCGAAAGTATTTCAGCCCAGCGAGGTCGCGCTCGGCCGCATGCTCAAGAATCGTGCGAGAGAGTGGGCCTTGGAGCGAGAGCGCTGCGATCGAGTCGGAAACGTCCTCCAGGTTCGTCCGCATACCACGGGAATTGTCGTGCAACCATGAGAGATTCGGCTCGGCACTTGTTAGGCGATAGTGCTCTTCGCCCAGTCGGTGCAGCGTCCCGTCGTCGACGACCTTGCCGCGTGAGTCGCACCAGGGTGTGTACAACACTTGGCACGGCTGGCACGCCGCTACGTTGCGCGTGACGACGCGATCGAGCATGCGCGTCGCGTCTCGCCCTGAGACGTTGTATTTCTTGAGCGGCGAGACGTCGAACAGGGCCGCTGAGCTGCGGATGGCGTGATACTCCCGCTCGTGCGACATCTCGTACGCACTCGCCACGAGAAACCCAGACCAACGACGCCACTGCTGCGCCTCCATGTGCGCGGCGGTGCGAGGGTGAAATGGGGTGTGACGGAGCATGCGAGTTTGACGGTGAAGTCGGCCGCCAAGAATAATCCAGTGACAACGGTTCGTGAGTAGCCGGCAGCGCCGTATATTTGCGCCGATCTCCCGATTGGGCGGGCTAACCCCTAACCCCAACCCCTAACCCCTGTGGGGTGGCAGCGTGGCAGGGCACAGTAAGTGGAAACAGATCAAGCACTACAAAGCCGCGGCTGACGCCAAGCGCGGTGCGCTGTTTACCAAACTCATTCGTGAAATAACCGTCGCGGCTAAGCAAGGCGGCGGCGACCCTAACGGCAATCCTCGGCTGCGCACAGCCATCGACACGGCCAAGAACGCGTCGATGCCGAAGGAGAACATCGACCGCGCGATCAAGAAAGGAACCGGCGAGCTGGAAGGCGTCGAGTACCACGAGGTCCTGTACGAAGCGTTCGCCCACGGTGGCGTGGCGCTCATGATCCAGGCACTCACCGACAACGCCAACCGCACTGTCGCCGAAGTGCGCCACCGGCTTTCACGCAACGGCGGGAACCTCGGCGCGACGAACTCGGTCGCCTGGATGTTCGAGCGGAAGGGACAGATCTACGTCAACGCCTCGGCGTACCCTAACGAAGAACAGGCGATGGAAGCAGCGCTCGATGCCGGCGCGACTGACTTCGAGCGTGAAGACGACCAGTACATCATCTCCACGGACGCCGCCGACTTTCACACGGTGCGAAGTGCGCTGCAGGGTAAGGGCGTGACACCGACCGAAGCCGAAATCGCCTGGATCCCCAAGCAGACGGTGCGAGTCGAGGGAAAGGACGCAGAGGGCGTGATCAAGCTGATCGAAGCGCTGGAGGACCTGGACGACGTGCAGAGAGTCGACGGCAACTTCGACATGGACGTTTCCGCGATGACCGCCTAACGTTCAGTCGTGCTCTGTCTCGGCATCGACCCGGGGACGGCCGTCACTGGATATGGCGTCGTGCGCTGCGCCACGCCGGGCGGAGGTTCGCTGTCTCTGGTCGAGTGCGGAGTGATCCGCACGCGCACGCGCGACGATCTGCCCGCTCGCCTGACCGAAATCTTCGATGGCATTCGTGAGCTGATCGCGCGGCACAATCCCGTAATGGTCGCCGTCGAGGACGTGTTCTATCAGAAAAACGTGCGCACGACGCTTGCGTTAGGCCACGCACGCGGAGTGATCCTGCTCGCGGCGCAGCAGGCCGCCCTGCAGATACACGAATTTGCGCCGGCTGACATCAAGAAGGCGATCGTGGGGAACGGCGCCGCGACAAAGGAACAAGTGCAATTCATGTTGACGCAGCTGCTGCGCCTCAAGTCGGCGCCGGAGCCAAGTGACGCGTCCGATGGCGTCGCGGCCGCGGTGACGTGCCTCATGCGCGCGCATCTGCATGCGCCGATGCTCACGCTCCCAGTGCGCGGCGGCCAAGCGGTGCTGCGACCGACATGATTTCGCAGGTCAGCGGTACGTTGGTCACCAAGGCGCTCGATCGCATCGAGGTGACGACGCCGGGAGGCGTCACCTATGAGCTGGCGGTGCCGCTTTCGGCGTACGAGGCTCTACCTAACGTGGGCTCTCAGGTCACGCTGCAGACTCACGTGGTGGTACGTGACGACGATTGGCAGTTGTTCGGTTTCCCGACTGCGTTCGAGCGGCGCCTGTTCCGCCGGCTGCTCGGTGCGACCGGAGTCGGTCCGGCGCTCGCGCTCGGCATGCTCTCGACGCTGAGCGCCGAGCGTGTGTTGCAGGCAATTCAAGCACGGGATGTTGTCACGCTGCAGTCGGTGCCGCGCGTGGGGAAGAAGAAGGCGCAGCAGTTGATCCTCGATCTGGCCGACAAGCTGGGCGACGTGCAAGAGCCGGGTGAGCCGCCGTCGGGCGTCGGCCGTGACGGTGTGAGCCAGGACGCCGTGCGAGCGCTGGCAGCGTTAGGCTACTCGCAGAGCGACGCCGAGCGCGCCGTTCGCGTCGCCATCGACGCGCATCCGCCCGTGCAGCACAAAGCGGCCGATTTGATCCGTGCCGCCTTGGCCGAGCTTTCCAAGAGGTAGATCACAAGCACAGCGCGAGCGTAAGCAGGCGTTTCATCTTGACACCCTAAACGAGCCGTGCGACTATTCGCATCTCATTTAGTTTCCCTAAAGAGACGCCCCGGTGGAAAAGCTCGACATTCCGCAAGGCACACTCGACCTGATGATCCTGACGATCCTCTCGCGTGAGCCCATGCACGGCTACGGGATTTCGCAGCGTCTCACGCTGCTCAGTCGCGATCAATTTCATCTCAACCCTGGTTCGCTGTTTCCATCTCTATACCGTCTCGAGCAGGACGGCATGCTGAAGGCTGAATGGCGCCCCACCGAGAACAATCGGCGCGCGAAGTACTATCGCTTAACAGCCTCCGGGAGGCGGCGGCTCGAACAGCATCGCGAGCGATGGAACCGGGTGTCGTTCGCCGTCACATGTGTTCTGGAGGGCGCATGACACTGCTGCATCGCCTAAAGTCCATCGTGCGCTGGATCGCGCGTCGTGAGAAAGTCGAGCAGGACTTGGACGACGAGCTCCAGGCCTTCATCGACATGGCGGCCGCCGACAAAGTTCGTGGCGGCGCGACGACCGCGGAGGCGCACAGGTTGGCCGTGCTGCAACTCGGAGGGCTGGAGCAGGCCAAGGAACAGGTTCGAAGCGGTCGCCATGGCGCATGGCTCGATGCGGCCGCGCGGGATGTCAGTTACGGACTGCGGCAGGTCCGCAGCAATCCGCTGTTCTCGGCGATCGCGATCGCGACGCTCGCGTTAGGCATCGGCGGGATCACTGCGATGTTCAGCGCCTTCGACGCCGTGCTGATCCGTCCGCTGCCCTACACCGAGGCAGACCAGCTCGTGATGATCTGGGACGCGTTGTCCAAGACCGACATCTCCGCGAAGGGCAACAGCACACCAGCGGAATGGATTGAGTGGCGCCGTCTCAATACCGTCTTCACAGATCTCGCATCAAGTCAGCCCGGTGATGCGACGCTCTCTGGCGACGGCGATCCCGAGCAGGTCCCGGCGCGCAAGGTCACATGGACTTTCTGGAGCGTGCTCGGCACGCAACCGATGCTCGGCCGTTCGATCACCGAAGACGAAGACAACAAAGGCGCGCGCGTCGTCGTGATCAGCTACGGACTGTGGCAGCGGCGATACGCCGGTGCCTCTGACATCATCGGACGGAAGATAGCGCTCAACGATGAGCCTTACGAAGTGATCGGCGTGATGCCGCGCAACTTCTACTTCATGCCCTCGCGCGAGATCGATATCTGGATGCCTGCGTCGTTCCCTCCGTGGATGCGTGCGAACTTCACGTGGCACGACACGCAAATCGTGGCGCGGCTCAAGCCCGGCGTCACGCTGCAGCACGCACGGCAATCCATGACGTCATTGAGTTTGCAAGTGACCGCGAACGACTTCCGCGGCCCTCATCCGGTGATCGTCACGCCTTTGCGGGAAGAGATCGCAGGCAAAACTCAAACCGCGCTGATCTTGCTGTTGGGCGCTTCGGTGGCGCTGCTGCTGATCGCCTGCGTCAATCTGACGAATCTGCTGCTGTCGCGTGGCGCGGCGCGCGGGCGCGAAGTTGCGGTTCGCGTGGCGCTCGGAGCTGGTCGCGGCCGGCTGGTCGGCCAGTTCCTTACTGAAAGCCTGGTGCTGGCCGCGTTAGGCACGCTGGCCGGACTCGCTCTTGCGGTTCCGGCGATGCGATTTCTTGAGCGGCTCGTACCCGAGGCCATGGCTGGGCGCGTCACGCTCGATTGGCGAGTGTTGGCATTTTCTACTGCAGTGGCTATCGCAGCTTCGGTAACGTTCGGACTCGCGCCCGCATTGCGCGGATCGCGAGTCATGCCACAGGAAGGACTCCGCGATGGCGGACGAGGCACAGCGGGCGCGCGCAGTTACTGGTTCCAACATTCGCTGATCATCGTCGAAACGACGCTCGCGGTTGTGCTGCTGACATGTAGCGGCCTGCTCCTGCAGACCTTCCAGCACCTGCGGAACACTGACATCGGATTCAGGAACGAGCGGCTACTGACCTTCGAGACGCCCCTGTTCCGATACAAAGACTTCGACCGCCGCGTCGCTTTTCTCAATGCCGAAGTGGAGCAGGTGCGTGCAATTCCAGGCGTCGTGAGCGCCGGATCGATCAACCTCATCCCGTTCACCAACTTTGCCAGCGCGACGTTCTATCTGCTGGAGGGCCAGCCGAGCGACGGTTTCGCCGGCCAAGTCGCTCTCGTTCGCAACGTGAGCCGCGACTACTTCGCAACCATTGGCGCGCAGCTGCGTGAGGGGAGACTCTTCACTGCTGCAGATCGACGGTCGTCTGCCCCCGTGGCGATCGTCAACGAGACGTTCGCCAATCGCCACTTCGCCGGCCGGTCGGCGCTCGGTCAGAGGTTCCAGTTCGGACAGTTGAACGACAAGGGCTACTGGTACACGATCGTCGGCGTATTGAAGCCAATCCGTGAAAGTGGCGTGCTGGATGAAGCGAGGCCCGCAGTCTATCGCGTGCACGAGCAATGTGACCAGATCGGCGACATAAACGCCGGCATCGTGGTTCGAACCGCGGTTCCGCCGGCGTCGATCATCCCGGCGGTGCGTCGGGCTATCTGGTCGCTCGACAAGAATCAGCCGCTTGCGCGGATGCGAACGATGCAAGACATCGTGGATCGCCAGCTATCAACGCCTTCGCAAAGCACAGCGCTGCTTGGCGCGTTCGCTCTGCTCGCGCTGCTGCTCGCATCGCTGGGGATCTACGGCGTGCTGTCGTATGCCGTAACCCAGCGCACCAACGAGATCGGTGTGCGCATGGCGTTAGGCGCCCGGTCCCGCGAGATACTGCTTTCTTTTGGCCGACGAGGCCTGCAGTTTACAGTCTGCGGCCTCGCCATCGGCCTCGGGCTGGCGGCGATCGCGTCGCGCCTGATGAGTGCTCTGCTCTACGGTTTCCGCCCAGCGTACATACCAACTGTCGCTGCAGTATCTCTGATTTTTGTGGGAGTCGCAGCACTGGCGTGTTTTGTTCCCGCACGCCGCGCTTCGCGCATCGATCCGATGATCGCCCTGCGGCAAGAATAGGAGACAATGCAATCGTGAGCGCGGACCGACGCGGACAACTGAAAGACAAACGCGGACACATGGTTTCAACAACAAACAGTCCGTGTGTGTCCTGTAGTTCTCGGCGTTAGTTCGCGCTCCGCTTTTTCTGGATTGCGTGCCTAGAGTGGGACGTCAGACGTCGCGCTGACTTCCGCTGGCCGGGTCGCACGCGTAAAGAGCATGAGCGCGACGACACCTAACAGCGCGGCCAGGTAGAACGGCGCGCCGGGAATCGATGCCGGTGCATCGTCGCGTGTGAAGAAGCGAAAGACCTGAGTCATGACCGGCGGCCCAATGATCGTCGCGAGACTGTAGACGCTCGCCACACCACCTTGTAGCTCACCCTGCGATCGCTCCGACACCTGCTGCGACATGAGCCCGTTGATCGATGGATACACGAGGCCCGCGAACGCGAAAACGGGCATGAACGTGTACATCATCCAGGTGGCCCTCGCGGCGGCGTAACCAAAGAAGCCTAACGAGCCAAGCGTGAGGCCAGTGAGCGCGGCACGTCGCTCACCCATGCGCGGAATCAGCACGCGCGTGAGCCCCCCTTGCACGATGGCTATCGTCACGCCAGCCGCCGCGAGGGACGCGCCAACCAGCGCCTCGGACCATCCGAACTTGAACATCGTATAGAACGCCCACGCACTCGGCAGCGCTTGATGCGCGAGCTGCCAGACGAACATCGCGCCAATCATCGCGAGCACGCCTGGATAATGCCGCAGATGCTGCAGCGTCCCGAGTGGATGCGCGCGTGTCCAGTGGAATGCACGACGCCGATCCAGCGGCAGCGATTCGGGGACGACGAAGAATCCGTACAGCACATTGAGCAACGCGAGTCCTGCGGCAGCAAAGAACGGCGCGCGGGAGCCGAGCCCGCCTAACAAGCCACCGATCGCCGGCCCGACGATGAAGCCGATGCCGAATGCCGCACCCACGAGACCGAAGCTCTGCGCGCGTTTCTCGCGCGGTGTGACGTCGGCGATGTATGCCGTCGCCGTCGTGTATGCCGCGCCCGCGATCCCGGCGATCGCTCGGCCAATGAACAGCCACACGATCGTGCGCGAGAATCCCATCAACAGGTAGTCAATGCCAAACGCTGCGAGTGACAGCAGGAGGACCGGGCGGCGGCCGAAGTGATCGCTGAGGTTGCCGATGATTGGCCCGAAGAAGAACTGCATGATGGCGAATGCGAAGAGCAGCCATCCACCATAGATCGACGCGCGGCTTAGACCTTCCCCGGTCAGCTCCATGATCAGTTCTGGAGTGACGGGCAGGATGATCCCGAAGCCGATCGTGTCGACGAGGACCGTGATGAAGATGAAGGCGAGCGCGTGCGCGCCTGGACGTCGGGCGATCATGCGAACAGCGGGGTCAGACTCCTTATGGGTCGAAGCGACTCGGGCGCGAAGGCAACGGATCAAGGAGTCTGACCCCGTTGTTGCGCAGCGCGCTGCGCGTCTCAGGACTATACTGTGCTCCACTGCGACATCCGGCAACCGAGTCCCCCGAGCCCATGCCCGCAACTCGCACAGCAACGTTTACTGAGTCAGTCATTCGCGAGATGACCCGCGTCGCGATGGAGGCGGGCGCGATCAACCTCGCGCAAGGCTTCCCCGACTTCCCCATGCCGCAGGCGATGAAGGATGCGGCGTGCGGCGCGATCAACAAAGACATCAATCAATACGCTGTGACGTGGGGCGCGCCGGTGCTGCGTCAGGCGCTCGCGGCGAAATACGCGAAGACGTACGGCTTCGAGTTCGAGCACGATCGCGAGCTGACCGTCACGTGCGGCGCGACCGAGGCGATGGCCGCCGTCTTTCTGGCGCTGATCGACCCTAACGAGGAAGTCATCGTGTTCGAGCCGTGGTACGAGAATTACGGCCCCGATGCCATTCTCGCCGGCGCCAAGCCTGTCTTCGTTCCACTCGAGCCGCCCGATTGGAAGTTCGACCCGGATCGGCTGCGCAAGGCGTTCAGTAACAAGACGCGCGCGATCATCGTGAACACACCGCACAATCCGACGGGGCACGTCTTCACGCGCGAAGAGCTGCAGCTCATCGCCGATCTATGCATCCAGCACGATGTGTGGGCCTTCACCGACGAGATCTACGAGCACATTCGTTACACGGGCGAGCACTTGCTCCTGGCGCAGTTCCCTGGGATGCGCGAGCGTACGGTGACGATCTCCGGGCTATCCAAGACGTTCAGCTGCACGGGATGGCGCTTGGGTTACGCGATCGCGCCGCCTAACGAGACAGGCGCGATCCGCAAGGTGCACGACTTCCTGACTGTCGGCGCTCCGGCACCGTTACAGGCTGCAGGTGCCGTGGGACTCGCGTTCGGTCCCGAGTACTATGACGCGTTGTCTCAGGAGTATTGCGAACGGCGCGAGCTGCTCTGCCCTGCGCTGCGCGAGGCTGGATTTCAGTTCTCCACGCCGGAGGGCGCGTATTACGTTCTCACTGACTTTTCGCGCATCCGCGATCAGGACGACCGCGAGTTCGCGCTCTGGCTCACGCGCGAGATTGGGATCGCCACGGTTCCGGGGTCGTCGTTTCACTCGTCAGGCGGTGGCAAGCGCATGACGCGCTTCGCCTTCTGCAAGAAGCGCGAGACGCTCGAACGCGCCGTGGAGCGGCTCGCGAAGCTGCACATCTAACGGCCGTGCTCGCGCGCATCCGGGCCCTGGCGCGCCGCACGCGGGATCGCGTGGTCATCGCACTTTTGCCACCACGCGACCCGTGGGCTCGTCTCGCCATCCGGCCGCCGCTGCATGCCTTTGGCCCGGGCGCACGACAAGATTTCGCCTGGTACTTTCAGGGCGCGAGCGAGATTGACGTTAGGCAGGTCGCCGACATCATTGCCTGGTTAGGCACCTGCGAGTACACGAGCGACGCGGACGCGTATCAAGTGACAGATTTTTGGCAGCACCCGCGAACGTTCGAGCTCATGCGCCGCGGCGATTGCGAAGATTTTGCGCTGTGGGCCTGGCGCAAGCTCGTCGAGCTGGGCGTCGACGCGCAGTTCGTCGTGGGATATGCTACTGTCGGTCCCGAGTCAGGGAGGCGGCACGCGTGGGTGCAGTTCCGCGACGGTGACACGGAGTACTTGCTCGAGCCGTGCCAGCGGAGCGCCGAGCATGCGTTGCGGCCGTTGGACGACGTGCGCGAGGCGTATTTCCCGGAGTATGGCGTGGACGCGCGAAAGCAGCGCTTTGCTTTCGCGGGCTACTTGGCCGCCCGCGCGCGTTCACGCGGTTCGGCGCCGCGTAGCCAACCGTCGTCAGTGAAGGCATGAGCAACTCGGCGTGTTTGCACGACGTCCGCAGTCGAGGAGGACCCTTGGGCGCTTCACCGTGGCTTCTCCGACTCAGGAAGAAGATGCTGAGACGCCAGAGATGCTTCGATTGAAAGAAGAAATCAATGCGTAACGCCGATCAAAGGGGCTGAGATCTAAGTACCTGAGCTTTCTAGCGGTGCAGATAGCTTCAGCTTTTCGTCCTTAGACTTGAACTTTTGCCGACAATTTGCGCGAAAGAACGCCGGCTCGGGTCCAAAGTGGAATAAGAGCCCGGCTTCAAGGCTCGTTGCTCGCAAATAGTCGTAGAGCTGGCGCGCTGCGTATGGCTCGAGACTCTTGCCAGCTTTCATTTCGACCACGACGGCATCGTCGACGATCATATCGAGACGCTGAGTCGTTAGCTCCTCGCCCTTGTAGAAGATTCGGACGCTCACTTCGCGAGCCACGCAGTGCCCGCGCGCTGTGAGTTCGCGCTCCAGAGCCATCGTGTAAACGTGCTCAAAAACCAAACCGAGCGTGTTGTAGACCTCGTAGAACGCGCCGATGATGGAGTGTGTGAGCGCTGGAGTGGCCTTTGTCGATTGCCGCATGGCACACGATTCACTCGGGGTCACATTACTGCCTAACCGTTGTAACTCCCATTCAAACAAACGAACGCTCAATCAACGCATCATTGGAATTCCAGCATCTTCTTCCTGAGTCGGAGAAGCTCCGGTGAAGCGCCTCCAACTCGAGCTTTCCTCAGCGCTGAACCACGCGGCCGCGCGCCATGACGAAGCGAGGACGCTGCAGGGCAGTTAAGTCATCCAGTGGATTCCCCTCGACCGCGATGATGTCCGCGGCCATACCGCGAGCGATGTGACCTAACGAGTCGGCCAGCCCGAACGCGCGCGCAGCATTGACCGTCGCGGCCCGAATGGCTTCCAGCGGTGTAACTCCAACTTGCGCGAGCGCGAGAAACTCCTCGGCGTTGCGGCCATGCGTCAGCACACCACCGTCTGTACCGAAGACAAGCGTGACACCGAGTTTGTGCGCCAGCGCGAGTGACCCTACGAGGTCGCGGCTTGCAGGGCTCGTGTCAGCCCCCGCCAGTGAAGCGATCGTCGGAATGATGAAAGCGTTTCGCGCACGTAGCTCTCGCGCGGTCGCGGAATCCAGATACGGCGTGTGCGCAAAACCCTGAACTCCCGCACGCAACGCCGCCTGAACTCCACCAACGCTGATGTCGTGCGCGATGACCAGCTTCCCCGCCTTGCGCGATTCGTCGACTGCCGCGATCAACACATCATCCGGTATCTCGTACTTCTGCGGATCGCTGTACGCCTCGTTAGGCCAACCCGACACGCACAGTTTGATGACGTCGGCGCCGCCCTGAACGTTCTCACGGATGCGAGCACGGAATGCGTCGGCCGTTCCTTCGATCCCCAGTCCGTTGAACTCGCAGATGCCACCCTTGACTCCGACCCACATTCCCGCCGCGAGGACGCGCGGGCCCTGCACGATCCCAGCATTGAT
>DASYRX010000234.1:0-38376 GCA_036003845.1 Gemmatimonadaceae bacterium
CTCGTTGGTCTCGACGGCGGCCGGCTGGTGCTCGGCAAGCATTCCGGTCGGCACGCACTGCGCAAACACCTCGAAGCGGCTGGACACGCCCTCAGTGAGGAGGAGTTCGCGAAGGTATTCGCGCGATTCAAGGAGGTTGCCGATCGCAAGAAGCTCGTAGACGACCGCGATATCGAGGCGATCGTTGCGGGGGAGACGCGCCGGGCGCTGGCCGTATATGAGCTGGAGCTCGTCCAGGTCTCCTGCGGTACGCACGCGATTCCGACGGCAACCGTTAGGCTCCGCGGGCCCGAGGGTGGACGACTCGTTGCGGCGGCGCAGGGGGATGGGCCTGTCGACGCTGTCTGTCGAGCGATCAATCAGGTTCTCGGGGATTTCGCCGAGCTCGTGGAATTCACCGTGGATCCGGTGACCGAAGGGATAGACGCTGTCGGCGGAGTCACGGTGCGTCTGCGTCAGCGTGCCAACGGCTCGGATGCGCGCGATGCCAGTTCGGCCGCGCGAGGCCGCGTCGTGTCCGGGTTTGGCGTACACACCGATGTGATAGTCGCCACCGCGGAGGCCTACCTCGCGGCGATGAACAGCATCGTGCGTTGCCGCAGCGGGGTCGGGGCGGCGGACAGCGACGGGCCGAGCCTAACGAGCGTGGTCGACCTAGCGCCGCGCGCCGCGGGAGCGTCGCTGTGAACGTGACGCAGACTGCGTCTCCGAACGCGCCGCGCACCCTCTTCGATAAGATCTGGCGGCAACACATGGTGCGCCCGCAGTCGGCGGATGCTCCGGCCGTGCTCTTCGTGGACCTGCATTTGGTGCACGAGGTGACGTCGCCACAGGCCTTCGCCGAGCTACGCGCGCGAGGTCTGGCGCTGCGGCGCCCCGACCTGACGATCGCCACGATGGACCACTCCACGCCTACGACGCCACGCGCGTCGAACGGTCGCGTCCCCCTCAACGACGTGCTGGCCGCCGCGCAACTCACTCAGCTCGAGGCCAACTGCCGCGAGCATGGCGTGCCGCTGTTCCCGTTAGGTGACGAGCGGCAAGGCATCGTGCACGTAATTGGACCGGAGCTTGGCCTAACGCAACCAGGCATGACCGTCGTGTGTGGCGACAGCCACACGAGCACGCACGGCGCGTTCGGTGCGTTGGCGTTCGGCATCGGCACGACGGAAGTCGCGCACGTGTTGGCCACGCAATGCCTGCTCCAGACGCGGCCGAGTACGATGCAAATTCAGGTCGAGGGGCGCCTACGTGACGGCGTCTCGCCCAAGGACCTCATCCTCGGGATCATCGCCCGTATCGGCATCGCCGGTGGCGCCGGACACGTGATTGAATACACCGGCCCGGCCATTCGCGCGCTCGACATGGAAGCGCGCATGACGGTCTGCAACATGTCCATCGAGGCTGGTGCCCGTGCGGGGTGCATCGCACCGGACGACGTCACTTTCGAGTATCTGGCTGGCCGACCGTTCGCGCCGCGCGCGATGGAGTGGGACGCCGCGGTGGCCCGCTGGCGCGAGCTGCCTAGCGACGCGGAGTCACGCTACGACCGGAGCGTCACCATCGACGCGACTGATCTCGCGCCGATGATCTCCTACGGCACGAATCCCGGCATGGCCATACCTGTCGACGGTCATGTCCCCGACCCACACGTCAGCGCCGACGCACAGCAGCGCGCGGCCCTGGAGCGCGCGCTCCGGTACATGGCGCTGGAACCGGGTCAACGACTGTTAGGCATGCCTGTCGACGTCGTCTTTCTGGGGAGCTGCACGAACGCGCGCCTCTCCGACCTCCGCGCGGCGGCCGCCGTGCTGCGCGGCCGCCGACTCGCGCCTAACGTGCGCATGCTCGTCGTGCCCGGCTCGCAACGCGTCAAGCGTGAGGCTGAGGCGGAAGGACTGCACAGTGTCTTCCTCTCCGCCGGCGCCGAGTGGCGCGAGAGCGGCTGTTCCATGTGCATCGCGATGAACGGTGACCAGCTCGCTCCTGGACAATACGCCGTCAGCACGAGCAACCGTAATTTCGAGGGGCGGCAGGGAAAAGGCGGCCGCACGTTTCTCGCGAGTCCGCTCACGGCCGCAGCGACTGCAGTGCGCGGGGCGATCGCGGACGCGCGCACACTCTCGTGACCATGCGCCCGTTCACGTCCCTCGAGTCCCATGCGGTGCTGCTGCCGGCGGATAACGTCGACACCGACCAGATCATCCCGGCGCGCTTCCTCAAGATCACCGATCGAAACGGACTCGCCGAGCATGCATTCGCTGACTGGCGCTATGACGCGAGCGGTCGCCCACACGCGGACTTCCCGCTCAACGCACCTGGAGCCCGCGATGCCGAGATCCTCGTGACTGGCCGCAACTTCGGATGCGGCTCCTCACGCGAGCACGCGGCGTGGGCGCTTGATGCGTTAGGCATGCGCGCTATCATCAGCACGTCGTTCGCCGACATCTTCCGAGCCAATGCGTTGTCGAACGGCATGCTCCCTGTCGCGCTGAGCGAAGCCGACCACGGCAGCATTGTGCAGGAGCTGTCGCGTCATGCAACGGTGACGCTCAGGATCGATCTGGCTAGTCAAACGGTGACCCTGCCGCACGACACCTCGCGGCGTTACGCGTTTTCAATCGACGCATTTGCGAAGCGCTGTTTGCTGCAGGGCGTCGATCACCTCGGCTACCTCCTCGACGCGGCGGCTGAAATCGCAGCGTACGAGGCGACCCACCCGGCCTCGTTATGCACCACCTGTTGATCGCGGTGGGCAGGAGATCTGCTCGATGCGGGCCATGATCGCCGTGCTGCCCGGCGACGGCATCGGCCCCGAGGTCATCACGGAAGCGCTGCGCGTGCTGGCGGCTGTTGCGCATCGCCAGGGCCACACATTCGACACACACTTGGGATTGGTCGGCGGCTGCGCGATCGATGCGACCGGCGAGCCACTGCCTGACGAGACTCGTGCATTGTGCCGCGAGGCCGACGCCGTGCTGCTCGGTGCCGTAGGCGGCCCGCGCTGGGACGACCCGGCAGCGACGGTACGGCCGGAGCAAGGTTTGCTCGCGCTGCGCCAGATGCTCGGTTTGTACGCGAACCTTCGCCCGGTCGCGGTGCACGACGCGCTCGTCGCAGCTTCGCCGCTGCGCGCCGAGCGGCTCGCCGGCGTGGACATTCTCGTTGTGCGCGAGCTCACGGGTGGGATCTACTTCGGCGAGCGACGACGCGAAATGCTGAACGGCAAGGGCGAGCGTGCTTCGGACCTGTGCACGTACACCACGACCGAGATCGAGCGCGTAGTCCGCGTTGCGGCGAGGCTGGCGCGCGCTCGCCGTGGGAGACTCGCTTCAGTGGACAAGGCGAACGTGCTCGAGACGTCACGGCTATGGCGCCAGGTGACGACGCGGGTGGTGCAGAATGAGTTCCCAGACGTTAGGCTGACCCACGTCCTCGTCGATGCGTGCGCGATGCAGCTGCTGCGCGCGCCGGCCGATTTCGACGTCATCGTCACCGAGAACATGTTCGGCGACATCCTGACCGATGAGGCGTCGATGTTGGCTGGTTCCATCGGGCTGCTTCCATCTGCCTCGTTAGGTGACGCGCCGAGCGACGGCCGCGTGCATCCCGGGATGTATGAGCCCATCCACGGCTCGGCGCCCGATATCGCCGGCCACGGCATCGCGAACCCGCTCGGTGCCATCGCCAGCGTCGCCATGATGCTGCGGCACTCGTTCGGGCTTCTCGATGAGGCGCGCGCGGTGGACGACGCGCTCAGCGCCACATTGACAGCGGGCTGGCGCACGGCAGACATCCAGGCGGCCGGAGGACAGCTCTGCTCGACGAGCGAGATGGGCGCGCAGGTCGCCCAGCGCATCACGAGGGCTCGTTAGGCACATGCCGCGTCGCAGCGAATCAGCCGCCCGAAACGGAACACGCGCTCGCGACGCGCTCGCCGCGAGCGTCCGCGAAGGCGATTCGCAGGCGTTGGAAACGATATTCCGAGCACACAGCGACACGCTCCGTCGTTTCGCCTATCGCTTCGTGCGCTCGCGCGATGCCGCCGCCGAGATCGTGCAGGACGTGTTCTGCAACGTGTGGCGCACGCGGGAGCAGTTCGCCCTCCAGGAAGAGCCGGTCGCTTACCTATTCAGCGCCACGCGCAATCGGGCACTCGACATCCTCGCGCGCGAAGGCGTGCGTCGCCGCTGGTACGAAGAGTGGTCAGTGGAGCAGCTGCATCCTGGCACGCGCCGGCATGCAGACACGCCGGATCAGGTCACGCATCTCGCCGAGCTGCACGATGCGATCGACGACGCGCTCGACCGCATGCCCGGGCGACGTCAGCTCGTCTGTCGCATGCGCTGGAAGGACGGCCTGACGCCGCGCGAGATCGCCGTCCAGCTGCGGATCGCGCTCAAGACTGTGGAGACGCAGATCAGCCGCGGGCTGCGCGACCTGCGCTTGCGCCTGAGCCGCCACTTGGAAGGCTGATCCGGGTGCCAGGGCTAGCGCCTCGTTAGGCTCACACAGCGGATCTGCCTAACAGTTCGCCCTAGCGGCGCGCCGCGCTTAGCCGGGCTCGTCCACAGCCGCTCTGGTCGAGGCCGCCAGCATGCAAACTCTGGCGTCGGGCTTGCACTGGGCCATGAGCACCCGAGCTGTGAAGAGTCCGCGTGTCACCACGTGTTTTCATACAACTCTTCTGGAAGGCGATTCAGTCGTGGTTTGCCGATGGAGCCTCTCGTCACGGGGCCGCAATCGCTTACTACACGCTGTTTGCGCTCGCTCCGGTGCTCATCGTGGTTATCGCCATCGCGGGCGCCTTCTTCGGGGACGACGCCGTCCGTGGACAAATCGTCAGTCAAATCGCCGCCCTAATCGGTCATGACGGCGCGGAGGCGGTCCAGGCGATCCTCCAACGGGCGAGCGAACCGCGGGAAGGGATCGGCGCTACGATCCTCGGCACGCTGGCACTGATCTTCGCGACAACCGGTGCGTTTCTCGAGTTGCAAGCGGCGCTCAACAAGATCTGGCAGGTGAAGACTGAACCCGGTCCGTGGTTCGACTTCAAGGCGTTCCTCGCACGCCGATTGAAGTCGTTAGGTGTTGTCGTATCGATCGGGTTCCTGTTGATGGTGTCGTTGACGATCAGTGCTGCGGTGAGCGCGATCACGACATGGTTAGGCAATCGCGCCGGAGCGTGGCCGTTGGTGATCAGCGCGGCGACGCAGGTCGTCGGGATCGCCGTTGCTACGGCACTCTTCGCGGTCCTGTATCGAGTGCTGCCTGACGTTCAATTGCAGTGGCGCCATGTGATCGTCGGAGCCGTCATGACCGCTTTGCTCTTCTCGATCGGTCAGCGCTTGATCGGCCTCTATCTCGGCCGCACCGCGATCGCGTCGCCCTTCGGAGCGGCGGGAACGATCGCGATCATTCTCGTGTGGGTCTATTACTCCACACAGATCGTCCTGCTCGGCGCCGAGTTCACGTATCAGTACTCGATCTACAACTTCCGCGCGCCGAAGCCGATGGCTGGCGCGGTGCGCGACGCGGTCGCCGCGACATGAGCGCGAGCACGCGTGGTGCTCGAGTACTCGTCAGGGCGCTGTCGTTCTCCGCGCCTCTGATCATCGCAACCGCTCCGGCCCACGCGCAACGCAACGCAGCCGAGCAAGAAGGACATCCGCTCGTTCGCTCCGTGGCGTTGCGCGGCGTTTCAAAGATCGATCGCCGATTGCTCGCCGAAGGCCTCGCCACGAAGAGCAGCAAGTGCAAGAACGTCCTCTACGCGCCGATCTGCCTCCTCACGCGCTCGCCCGTCTTTAGCGTGCGGCGTTACCTCGATCTTACAGAGCTCAGACGCGACGAATTGCGCGTCCGCCTCTTCTATTGGCGGCGCGGCTATCGCGATGTGCTGGTGACATCCAAGGTGAACCCGACGCGCGGCGGCGTACGAGTCGTCTTCGACATCAAAGAGAACGAACCCACGGTCCTTGAAAAGCTGACCGTGGAGCAGAAGGACACCGTGCTCCCGCGCGCGGTCGTAGCTCGCTCCATTCAGCTTAAAGAGAAGGATCCATTGGATCTCGTAGCCATGGACTCCAGTATGATCCTGCTACACGAGGCCTTGTGGGAGCGCGGCTACGCCGATGCCGACGTCCAGCTGGATACGTCAAAGGTCGACAATACCCGCAACGCGGGACCGGTGACGATCGTGCTGGATCCGGGTCCGCGGACTACCGTGGCTGCCATCGACATCGATGGCAACAAGGAAGTAGCCGACCTAACGATTCGCAGACTGCTGCGCTTCCAGATCGGCGGCCTTTATCGCCGGAGCGCGCTGCTGGAGAGCCAGCGCGATTTGTACCTGTCCGGTCTCTTCTCCGAGGTCGACGTCGGCGTGCAACAGGGCTTCGATAGCGCAAAGACCGTAGAAGTGCGCCTAACGGAAGCGCCGCTGCGCAACATCGATCTCAAGGCAGGCTTCACGACGGCGGACTTCCTGCAGTTCGAATCACTCTTTACGCGCTACAACTTTCTCGGCGGCGGGCGTCGTCTGACGCTGCGTGGAACGGTGAGCAACCTGCTCGCCAATCAATTGAACGGCAACGGCGTTTTCTACGATGTGACGAACGGCGCGCTGCCGGGCGAGCGCGAGCCGTTCCTGCGTCCCACATGGTCGGCCAGTCTCGAGCTCACGCAGCCGTGGTTCCTGAAAGCGGGCAACCAACTCACCGCGAGCGTCTTCACGCATCGTCGCAGCGTGCCCGGCGTGGTGACCGATGTAGGCGCCGGCGGCACGATCTCGATGACTCGCGACCTCGGCATCCGCACCAACACGACGCTCGGCTACACGTACGAAGCGTCGAAGATCGAAGCATCCGACGTGTACTTCTGTGTCGCGGCCGGCGTCTGCGTGCCGTCGACGGTTCGCGTCATTGCGCAGCGGCATCCACTCTCGCCCATCGCGTTGGTCACGCGTTACGATGGCACGAACAGTCCCTTCACGCCGACGCACGGCATACGCGGTCGCGTCGAGTTCGAGTATGCATCGCGCCTGACGGCCTCCGACTATCAGTATGGCCGCGCGACAGGCACCGCGAGCACGTACTTTCGGACGTCGCGCACAACCGTGCTCGCGACCCGCGTTAGGTTCGGCTTCGTTCGCGCGCTGTCTGGAAGCAACCGCACCCTAGGCATTCCCGGTGACACGGCGTCGCTCGTCCTGCATCCGCGCAAGCAGTTCTTTGCGGGCGGATCGCAGTCCGTGCGCGGCTACGGCGAGAATCAACTCGGCCCGCGCGTCCTGACGATCGATCCAGCCAAGCTCACCGACACGTCGCGCACGACAGCCTGCACGATGAGTCAGGTCGTCGACGGCAGCTGTGACCCGAATCAACCGGGCATCCGCGCGCGCGACTTTCAGCCTCGCCCGTTAGGCGGCACCTCGCTGGCCGAGGCGAGTGTCGAATACCGTTTTCCGATCGCTTTCGCACAGGGATTGACGGGTGCCGTTTTCCTCGATGGAGCTGTCGTGGGTACGCGACGCTTCTCGGATCTGTTCGGCGCAACCGGAGCCGTCACACCCGGCTTCGGGGTTCGCTTCAGGACGCCCGTTGGTCCCGTGCGGCTCGACCTCGGCGTTCGACCTCGGACCGTGGATGATCTGCCTGTGATCACGCAGGTGACTGATAGCACCGGTCATCTGCAGCTCGTGACCCTGAAGACGAGGCGCCGCTTCGACGAGTCGGAGACGACCGGTCGCTCGCTGCGCAAGGTGCTGAATCGCCTAACGCTTCACCTGGCCATTGGGCCTGCCTTCTGATGCGGCGCGGCGTGCGGATCGGACTCGTCATCACGCTCGTGCTAGCGCTGCTCGGCGTCGGCGTACTGGCGCTACTCACACGCAGCGACTACGGCCGCAACCGCGTGCGCTCGTTCGCGCTCGGCAGAATTCGCCATAGCGTAAATGGCATCGTCGACATCGGGCGACTCGAAGGGAACATTCTCGGCAACTTCTCGCTCGTCGACGTCCGTATCGCCGATTCTTCCGGTCAGACGTTCCTCACCGCTGATCGAGTATCGGCTCAAGTCAATGCAACGGCGCTCTTTTCCAAGCGCGTCGCCGTCTCGCACCTCACGCTCGTCAAGCCGCGCATCTATTTGATCAAGACGCCGACTCAGGACTGGAACTACGAGCGCTTGTTTAGGAGTGGAGGTGGCGGCGCTGATTCTACGCTGGGTTTCGGCGATTGGGTGATGCTGCGGGATGTGACGATGCTCGATGGCGCGGTCGTTCTTCAACGACCATGGTCGCCTGACGAGCGCTTCACTGGAGTGAAGAAAGACAGTGTCATTCGTGTGGCTCTTGCTGGCGAGACCCGCACGCGTGTGGATCGCGCCGACTATGGTCTGCGGCAGACGATCGAGTTCGAGAAGATCAACGCGCGACTTCCAAGCGTCCTCGTAGCCGACCCGGCGAGTCGCGACATCGTGTTGAACGTCGATTCGCTGGCAATGATCGCGACGCCGTTCAATCCGCCATCGTTCGACGTTAGGCAATTCGCCGGCGAGGTCCGCATCGGCCCCGACACGATCACCGCGCCCGATTTCCGGCTGGACCTTCCCGGAACGCGCACGAAGGGCAACATCGTGTACATGTTGGGCAACGGCGACATGTTCGGATCCATCGGCGCCGATACGCTCGCGCTCGCAGATATCCGCGCGCTGCTGCCGATCCTGCCCGACAGCGGTGGCGGCCGTCTGCATATGACAATCGCTGTTCGTGATACGGGCGCGACCGAATACTCCTTTACGAACGCCGATATCCGCATTGGCACGGCGGAGCTGGCCGGGAAGCTCGGCCTCGTCATCGGCGACTCGGCGACGAGCCTGCGCGATACTGATCTCGCATTCACGCGCTTTCCAACATCGCTCATCGAACATTTCGAGCCGTCGGCGAAGTCACCGATTGCCGGCCACCTAACGGGGCGCGCAACAGCAGAGGGACCGTTCGAGGCGATGCGTGTGAACGCCGCGGTGACCATGGACCCGTTACGTCACGCGCCATTCCGCATAACGGCACGTGGTGGCTTGGGGTTAGGTGATGCGACGACCATGAATCGGCTGGTCGTGCACGGCGAGCGCGTACCGGTAACAGTCGCGAACGAGCTCGGCTTCGATCCGCACGTCGAAGGCGTGGTTACCATAGATGCGACGCTGAGCGGCTCGACTGCATCGCGACTGCGCGGGCCTTACCGCCTCGTCCATAACGAGGACGGCATCATCTCGCGAGTTGAAGGCGAGGGCTCCATCGCAATCAGGGACAGCTCGCGAATGGACGTCGGCATGAACTTCAAGCCGGTGTCTCTCGAGCTCGTCGAGCACTTCATCGACAGCACCGACTTCCGCGGTGAGGTGACAGGCACGGGCCGGCTGCGCGGAACGCCACGCAGTTTCGCAACGACGCTCGACTTGAACCTGCCGGACACTGGCTTCGCCCACATCGAAGGTACGTATCGTCGACCTAACGACAACGTCCCGGCCTACACAGCGTCAGTCACGCTGCGCGATGTGGATCTACAGACCATGATCCGCGCGTTTCCTGCAACGACGATAGAGGGCGTCACTACTATAGAAGGGCGTGGAACGCGGCTGGCGACTGTCGATGCGCGCGTCGGCGCGAGTCTGCGCGTCCTTATGGTAGACAGCGCCGAGTTCCGCGATGTCGTCGTCAAGGCTGCGGCCAAAGACGGATTGGTGACATTGGATACGCTCGGTGCCGTCGCGAGCTTCGGTTCGGCGAGCGCGGCCGGAACGTTCGGCATAGTTGCCGAGCGTGAGGGGACGCTGCGCTATCGCGCGGCGATCAGCGATCTGGCTGGCCTGCGTCGTTGGATTGCGACGGGGGATACCGGGCTCGTCGCCGCACGACCGCTGCTCGACGTTAGGCTCGCTCGCGTGCGCCAATACCAGGACTCGGTTCGGCGCGAAGTTCAGATCCAGTCGAATCCTGCCGCGCAACTCGCGGCCGACATCCGCCGGGAGGCGCAACCCGAGGCGCCGAAACCGGTGCAACCGCTCCCGCCGATTCCGCGTGACTCGATCTTCGGATCGATCGCTGCCTCGGGTGAAGCGAAAGGAAGTGTCAAGCGCTTCGACCTAACGGGCACAGCGACGACTCCAGGCATTATCTGGGGCGGAAGCCTCATCGGAGCAGGCACCGTCAACGCGCGATGGACCGACGCGGCGACGCCTAACAACACGGTTGTGGCCGATGGCGCTGTCGATTCCCTACGCATTTCCGGCTTCGCCTTCGATAGCACGCATTTCAAGGGTCGCTATCAGCGCGGAGAAGGCGATGTGCAGGTCTCGATCTTCCCTGGTGACAGCGCAGAGTATCGGCTTGATGCGACGTACGCGCTGCGCACGCGCGAAGGAGAGGTGCGGCTGCGCGAAGTACGCTTGCGCTTCGATTCGACAGCCTGGGCGTCGACCCGCCAGAGCGTGGTCCGCTGGCACGGGCGCGGCATAACGGTCGACTCGCTCGAGATGCGTAACCGCGACGGCAAAGGCGGTGCGCGCATCTTCGTCAACGGCGAGATGCCTGACGTCGACCCGGGCCGAATCGAGTTGGCGGTCGACAGCCTGCGTCTAGCACCATGGCTCACGCTGCTCCAAAGCGACGTCACAGCCGACGGGCTGCTGACTTTCCGAAGCGTGATGGAGGGGACGCGCGCTTCTCCACGTATCAACGCGACCGTACTCGTCACCGAGCCGCGGTACAGGAACGCGGCTTTCCCCGAGATCAACACGAAGCTCGAGTACGCAGACCGCACACTCACCGTGGACGGCCGCATTCAGCGCGCGAACGACGGGGAGCTTGCGACGATCAAGGGGACTGTCCCTCTCGATCTATCGCTGGCCGATTCGGTGCGCACGCGGTTGCTCGACGCGCCGTTGGCCCTAACGATCGAAGGGGACAGCATCCCGTTGTCGCCCATCGCGGAATTCACTCAACAAGTTCCCAACATCGGCGGCAGAGCGTACGGCCGGATCGCCGTCGCTGGCACGTGGAAGAAGCCGCGGCTCGAGGGCGCACTCGGCGTGGACGCGACCAACGTGACGGTCGCCGCCACGGGGATCATTGTCAGGAATCTCGTCGGCCGTCTGCACATGTCAGGCGATTCGCTCGTCATCGACTCGTTACGCGGCAACAGTCTTGGCGTCGTGCGCGGTTCGGGCGTGATCGTGCTCACTGAGCTCGACAACCCCGTGTTTAACGTCACGCTGCAGTCCACACGAGCACAGTTGCTGCACGACGAACGCGGAACCCTGTTTGCCGATGCGAATCTGCACATCACTGGTCCGCTGGATACGCTGACGGTGAATGGCAGCCTGCTGGTTCGGCACGGGGTGATCTATATCCCGGATCCGGCGCGGCTCGACATCATCAATACCGACGACCCCGCGATCTTTGCGGTCGTGGATACTGCGACTGCGCGACAGCTCGACGTCGCTCCGCCGTCGCCGGTGATGATGGGGCTGCGACTCGATGTCGATATCGAAGCGCGCCGCGGAATCTTCGCCAGGTCGCCTGACGCGAACGTCGAGATTTATGGAAAGGTGAACCTGCGCATCGATCCGTCGACGGACGGACGCTTTGCTGTAACAGGTTCACTGTACACCGATCAAGGCGACTACACGTTCATGGGGAAGCGCTTCACGGTGACGCGCGGCTCCGTGCGATTCACTGGCGAACCGGATCCGAATCCGCTGCTGCAAATCCTTGCGACGCACGAAGTGAAGCAGGCCGGTCGTCCTCCGCTCGACATTCGCGTCATCATCGGCGGTACGATGCGAAGGCCCAGTCTGTCGCTCGAAAGCGAAGCGCAGCCAACGATGTCGCAGTCGGACCTTATTGCGTTCCTCGCATTCGGTCAGTCGTCGGCGTCGCTGCTGCAGTTCGCCAACACGGGGCTCGAGGGCGATGGTTCGGGAGGATCGTCGCTGGCCGGTAACGTGGGTGCTTTGGCGAGGCGGCAGATGGCGAGCATCGCCCTAGGCGCGCTCGTCGACCAGGCGCGCGCCGACCTGGCCGCTTCCACGCGCGCCGACGTAGTGAACATCACGCCGGCCGAGGTCCCCGCCGATCTCTCGTTAGGTTCGCTGCAGACGCTGCTCAAAGGAACTGACATCGAGATCGGCAAATACACCGACCGTCACACGTTCGTCCTCGGCCGCGTCAGGCCGTCGTTGGCGATCCCAGGGGCGTCCGTCGAGCGTCGCATCGGGCAGAAGTACACGCTGCGCGGAATCTTCGAGACGCGCCTGCTGCCCGAGCGCCCATCACTGAGCGCCGGTCTGGAGCCGAAGAACATACAAGTGATGGGCGCCCTGCTATTGATCAGACTGGCGTGGTAAGGCGCGTGCCTAACGAGCGCGCCGCACTTCAATATCTCCATTGACGGTCTTGATGAAGACCCGACCGCGGCCGCGGCCGGCCTTTCCCTCGGCGCGCACATAGCGGCGCGGCGTACCTTCGCGATCGTCCCATTCGTCGGTTTGCGACGCGTCGAGCTGCCAGTCGCTGTGGATTTCCGTCGATCGCCTGAAGTTGCGAGTGTATGCCGACTCCAGCTCGAACGTCCCATCGAAGTCGCGTGGCAATATCAGGGTAACGCGTCCAATCCCAGCGTGTATGTCGACGCTCTGTGGTTCTCCACCTGCATCGACAAGCGTGACGCTCACGGTTCCAGCTCCAGTCCCCGCGATGACGGAACCAGCGACGGGGCCGATCGTGATATCGCCACCCCCAGTGCTTGCTTCGACGACACGCGCCGATCTGCCGACGCGTATGTCGCCGCCTCCTGTGGAAATCACGACGCCGCCTGGCGCCTCGTCGATGTCCACCGCCCCGCCAGCCTTTTCGATGTGGAGAGTGGGAGCACCCTCGGCCCGGGTGATCGTGCCTAACGTGATCCGCTTGCCGTCGGGCCGCACGGTGACACTGCGCAAGTCGGCCGTCGTGTCGTCGCGACTGCGTCCTCTCGACTCACCGCGATCGCCGTAAACCACCGGCCCGGAGCCTGAGGAACCTCGGAGACCGCCGCTCACACGAGACAGCGTGACTTTGCCGCCACCGGTGCTGACGGATCCGCTGAGGTTCACGTCGTCCACGCGAATCTCACCCCCACCCGTCGAAAGCGAGACGTGGCCGCGCAAGCGCTCGAGCACGATCGTACCGCCGCCACTTGTCCCGTCGAAATGGCCTTCAACGTCGGTGATCGTTAGGTCACCGCCGCCGGATCGGAGGCGTACGTCGAATCGCCGCGGGACACGGATCTCGAACACGTTATCCGAGCTTTGATTGCTTCGCCGCCGATCGAATTGCGCGCGTACCAGCACGCCGTCGGCGTCGCGTCCGATATCGACCGAGATATCGCGCCAATTGTCACCGGCGAGACTCACGCGTACCTGCACGCGAGATTCATCCCATCCGCGCACAGATACGTCGCCACCGGGTTCGAGGTCGAGGAACAGCCGCTCTCCAGGTGAGGCCCTCACTGACCTTTCGAAGGTAGAGTCGTCGCGCGCGCGGCTCGTCGCGACAACAGTAGATACGCTTGCCGCGCCGCTCGTGGGTACAATGTCTGGCGCTTCGCGCTGTGCGACGATAGCGGGCGCTTCGCGCTGCACGGGGCGCATCCCCGCGAGTGGAAGCACCGCTACGCCTAACGCGGCCATGCTCAGCGCCCGGGTACGTCGAGTCAACGGTTCGCGCGTGAGCGTCGGATCCAAGGCAGCGAGCAGGCGCCCTTCGAGCGCCGAGCGTCGCGCCATGCCGATGGCCACGCCGCCGGTCAGCCGCAACGCGCGCGACCCAGTGGCGACGCTGAGGAGGTGTGCAGCGTAATCGGTCGATGCGGTTCCACTGGCGAGCACTTGATCGTCACACGCGCGCTCACTCTCATAACGCATGCGCCGCGCGCTCAGCCAAACGACCGGATTGAACCAGTACAGCGCGCAGGCTGCCGCAGAGACCATTTGCATCACATAGTCGCGCCGCGCGACGTGCGCGAGCTCGTGCAGCAATACAACGCGACGTCGCTCGGCGGACCAACTTTCTGCCGTCAGCGGCAGGACGACGATGGGTCGCAGGAAACCCCATGTGATCGGCGCGCCGACGGCCGAGCTGCGTAAGAGCCGTACGGCGCGCCCTATCGCGAGGTCGTTTCGTGCTCGCTCGAGCGCCAGAAACCATTGCGGGTCGAGCACGACGTCAGCTCCGCGCGTTAGGCGAGCCAGGCCGATGTGCCCTAACATCAGCCATCCGAGCATCACGGCGGCGCCCCCGAGCCAGAGGCGCGTGAGAAGAACGCCTGGCGATGTTGCAGCAGGCTTGTCGTTCACAGGACCGTTGATAGTCGTTAGGGTCCCACTCGTCTCGTCTGGAGCGGCGGCAGAAGCGCGAGCCGAAGTCGTGCCCGTGATGTTCGTGACACCGCTTGCGCTTCGCGTCGCGATAGGCACGGGGACGATGGGAGCGACGAGCGAGACCACCGGCAGCGCAAGGCTGCTGGCGAGAGCGAGCGCCCACACATGATGACGCGCCGCGGCAGAGCGCGTGCGCAGGAGAGCCGTCACGACGCCGGCCGCAGTGAGCAGCAGCGTCACCTTCACGATGAGCGCGAGACCAGCAGACGCTGACAGAAGCGCCGCGAATGTTGAGAGTGAGTTGCTCACGATCGTCCTCCCTTTTTGCGCGTCTGCTCGATCAGCTTGCTCAAACGATCGAGCTCCTGCGACGTCAGTGGCCGATCGGCGACGCCAAGCATCGCGGCGACAGCCGACTCCATTGAGTTGTTGAAGAACGTTTGCAGAAGATGCTTCGCCGCGCTGCGCTGTACCTGCCGCGTATCGGCGGTGGGACGAAAGACATGGCGCGGTCCATCCCAATCGTGCGCGACATAACCTTTGTCTTCCAGCAACCGCAGCATCCCGCGCACTGCTGAGTAGCTGGGCGGGTCGGGAAGGTCTTCCAGAACTTCAGCCGCGGTCGCGCGTCCGCGCCGGAAGAGCACATCCATGATCTGCCGCTCGCGGCGGCCAAGATCGCTGAGGGAGTTTCGCAACGTGGTCTCCTGAGGTGTGCTAATACACTAGCACCATGCGAACACACTAGCACTCACCTGAGACAGCGTCAAGAGCCGGAGTGGTTTGCCGGCCGTCCAGCGAAACAGCTACGATCGTCGCTCGTAAGTCTGGCGCTGCTGTGCCTGCCGCTGTACACTGGGCCGGCGTTAGGCGGCCTTCCGGAGGCGCAGTGAACATTCGCGAGACGCGCGGCGCGCGACCTCATTGTCAAATTGGGCGTCTCGCCCGATGCCACTCTGGCGCAGACGTAGCGAAACTCCTCAGTGAACTCCAAGTAGTGGTTCACCATGCATCTGCGATCGATCGGCGTTGGGCTTGATGCACTTGGAACGAATCGGCTGCGCACGCTCCTCTCCACGAGCGGCGTGGTGATCGGGGTTGCGTCGCTCGTGGCCGTCCTCGCGGTGGGCGATGGCATCGAACGTTACGCTCGCCTTCAAATCGGCGGCACAACCGACATTCAGTTCATCACCGTCACTCCAAAAACATCCGTGACAGTTGATGGCGTTAGGGTGGCCGGGGCGAACTTCCCGGTGTTCACGCCTGCAGACGCCGACGCCATCGCGCGCGAAGTCGCCGGTGTCGACAAGGTTCTACTCTCCCTCACTGGATCTGCGCGATTCGTTGTGCGCGACTCTTCCCGCGCTGCAATGGTCATCGGCGTGTATAGCTGGCCTGACACAACAGTCGCGCTGCTCTCGGGACGACCGCTCAACTCCGATGAGCTACGAAATGGACGCCAGGTGGCAGTCGTGTCAAATCGCCTGGCGACTTTGCTAGCCGGAGACTCCCTCACGCTCGAAAACTCCTCATGGCCAGTCGTCGGCGTTGTGCAGGACCAGCCGCGCGACAGCCTGCTGCGCATAACGGTGCCCGTCGCCGTCGCTGCCGGCGCGATGGGGCCTAGCGAGTGGCCGCGAGCGCCAACGCTGTTCGTTAGGGCCGCGCGTCTGGAAGCGGTCGAAGAGGTCCGCGCGGCACTCGAGCGCTGGTTGGCGGCGCGAAATCCTGCGTGGCCCGCCGGCGTTACGTTCGCGACGAATACCGGGCGCCTTCGCCAGGTCCAGCAAGGCGCGAGAATCTTCAAGCTGTTCATGGGCGCGATTACGGGCATCTCGCTGCTCGTAGGTGGAATCGGCATCATGAACGTCCTGCTCGCGTCGGTGGCGGAGCGCACGCGGGAAATCGGGATTCGCAAAGCGACCGGTGCGCGTCCGCGTGACGTGCTCGTTCAATTCCTGTCCGAATCGGTGACGATCACGGGAGCGGGCAGCCTCCTCGGTGTCGCGTTAGGCCTTGCTAGCGCGTTCAGCGTCACGACGTTCATGCGCGCTCAAACCCGCGCCTCGATTTACGCCGCGTTCACGTGGGGAACCGTGCTCGTCGCGGTCGGCGCGGCAGTTATCGTCGGTATCGCCTTCGGAATGTATCCGGCGCTGCGCGCGGCACGCCTTTCACCGATCGACGCCATCAGGCACGAATAGAAGCAACATCGGTACCATTCGCATCCGGCTCCTGCGCCAGCGCGCGTCTCAAAGCACTGGGAGTCACGCCCGCACGATGACGCAGCGTAGCGGTCAGGTGACTGTGACTCGAGAACCCGAGCTCCATCGCGATGCGACTGAGCTGCGCGTGTGGCTCAGCCAAGCGCTCCAGCAGCATACGCAGCCTGAGCTCGAGCCGATACGCGTGCAGCGTCATTCCCGTCGCTGTGCGGAAGACGCGACAGAGGTGAAATGGTGAGCTGCCAAGGCGCGCCGCCAGTGAGGACACAGAATCGTGCCGTGCGATCTGAGAGACGATCTGCGCGCGTGCGCGTTCGACGAGGTCGCGGTGCGCCTCGCGCGTGACGTTAGGCGTCCTTCTCCAGCGTCGGCCGCCGTGCGCGCTTGCGATCACTTGGGCCACCAGGCCGATGATGCTTTCTTCGGCCTCGAGCGCATCGATGTCCCTGCGACGCAGGCGTAGATAGAGCCTGCGCTGCCGCAAATACAGGCTCGATGTGCATGACACGAACTCTCGCACGAATGGTCGTTCGGGAGAGTCGTCGGAGCGGCTGGCGAATTCGCGCGCAATTTCGAGCGCGACTTCGGGAGTCACGGCGAACCAGTCGCAGCGATCGCCTTCGGCTGACAGCGAGCCGCGCGCGTACTCCTGGCCGCGGTTGTAGATCGTGACGATATGTGGATCGGCGACGAACGCGCGCGATCCTGCGTGACGAATCCACACACCGCTTCGCGGAAAGACGACGAGGTGATTCTCAGTCGGACCGCTATCGCGAAAGCGCGGATCGTTGACAGCGCAGGTGAACGATCCAACCTGCGCGGTGGGCCCCTTGTAGATCACGCGATCGAGTGGACGCATCACGCTGTAAGAAACGCCAGGTCAAAGGTTGGCCGGGAGCAATCTTTTGATAGCGCAGACTGTCTGCAACTCGCTCTTTCCTGAGAAACGAGTCGAGGAGCTCCCATGCTGCGGTGCCTTGTCGCAATGACGTCCGTCGTCCTTCCAGTCGCATCTCTCGCTCAGGCCGCAATGTCCGAGTCGCAGCGTCTCGCCAACAGTGCGTTCGTCGCGCAAGAATGGCCCAAGGCTGCTGACGCGTACGTTGCGTTGATTCGCGAGAATCCCCGCGTCGCGCAGCCGCACTTTCGTTTGGGTGTCGCACTGATCAACCTGCGGAAGCATAACGAGGCTCGTCCGCATCTTGTGACGGCGGAAAGCCTCGGCACGCCGGCGGCGCAGGTCGCGTTCCGGCTTGCGCAGGTTCACGCGGCCGCAGGTGCACTCGACAGTGCGTTCCAGCAGCTGAGGCGAGCGACAACCGCTGGCCTTGGCGTCGCGCCGGTGTCACTCGATACGGACCCGGACATGGCAAAGCTCAAAGGCGACGCACGTTTCGCTCAGTTCCAGTCGGATCTCGATCGCGCGGCGCGTCCGTGCCTGCACGACGAGCGCTATCGTCAGTTCGACTTCTGGCTAGGCGCATGGGATGTCAGGCCTAACGGGCAACCAGGCTCGCCGCCAGCACGGAACGTGATAACCAAGATCCACGACGGCTGTGTCGTGCTTGAATCGTGGTCGGCGCCAGGATCGACGGGGCAGAGCTTCAACATTTACGATCGGACTCGCAACAAGTGGTTCCAGAAGTGGGTGGACAATGGCGGCGGGTTGCACGAATACGCCGGCGAGTTGCGCGATGGCAACATGGTATTCGAAGGCGATATGCCGGCGGCGCGGCCGTCGACGAACCGCGTGCGGACTCGCCTAACGTTCTTCCCGCGACCGGATGGCAGTGTGCGTCAGTTCTCCGAGCGCACGACGGACAACGGCGCGACCTGGCAGGTGAACTACGATCTGATATATACGAAGTCTACGCCGCCGGCCGGGTGACTTCGGCACGCCACCTGAGCATCGACCAGGTCGGCGGCTTCCACTTGACACTCTAGTGGAAGAGTCATAGTCTTCCACTAGTCGATCTAGAAGGCACGATGGCGCGATCCAAAACCGATCTGCTGCAAGGCACGCTCGATCTCATCGTGCTGCAGCTGCTGCGCGCTGAACCGACGAACGGCTACGACCTCAGCCTGCGAATCCAAGCTGTTACGAAGGACGTACTGAGCGTCAACGCAGGCTCGTTGTACCCCGCGCTCTACAGGCTCGAGGAGAAAGGCTGGATCCGCGGCGAGTGGGAAGCCACCGAGAAGGGTCGTCAGGCGAAAGTTTATTCCCTGACGGCCGCGGGACGCCGGCAGCTCGCTGCAGAACGCGAGACGTGGGACCGATTCTCGACGGCACTCGCCGCTATTCTGCGGACTGTCTCGTGAGGCGCATTCGTGGCTGGCTCCGCGCACGGCTATGCCGCGACGTGGTCGAGCGCGAGATGCAAGCCGAGATCGCGCTGCATCTCGAGCGCGCGACCGAGCGATTCGTCACGAGTGGCATGTCCCCAGCCGATGCGCGCGCCGCTGCGCGGCGTGAGTTTGGCTACGTGGAGGGAATCAAGGAGGAAGCGCGGGATGCGCGCGGCGGTCGTTGGCTCGACGATCTGCGCAAAGATGTGCGGTACGGGCTGCGCTCGCTGCTGCGGACGCCGGTGTTCACGATCGTTGCCCTGTTGAGTCTCACGTTAGGCATTGGGCTCAATACCGCGCTCTTCACGTTGCTGCAGGCGGCGCTGCACCCCTCCGTGGTGGAGGAGCCCGAGACGCTCGTTACTCTGGGCGACTGGAGGAGCTACGCCGAGTTCGCTGCCGTGCGCGAGCGGTCCCGGTCGCTCACTCGAACATTCGCGCGATCTACGGAGTGGGTTTTGCTCGCGTCTGAGGGCGTCGTCGGCGACGAGCCTATGCGTGCGGCACAACTGGTCTCGGATGACTTTTTCGCTGCGCTACGCGTTACGCCGCTGCTCGGCCGCACTTTCGCCAGGGATGAGAATGTCGCGCCCAATACGGCCGCCGTCGCCGTGCTCAGCTACCGATTCTGGCAGAGTCGCTTCGGCGGCGACTCGAGCGTCCTCGGCAAACTCGTTAGGCTGCAGAACGGCGTGAGTTTCAGCGTGATCGGTATCATGCCGCGAACGTTCACGGGCGCCGACCGGCATCGACCGGACTTCTGGCTTCCGCTCGGAATGCGCGACCGGCTGCCGGCGTTCTATCGCATGCCACCAAGAGATGCCGCAGGATGGTTCGGCGCTTCGAGAGAGACGTGGCTGCGCGTGAGCGGCCGGCTCGCTCCCGGCTCCTCGGTCGTAAGCGCAAGAGCCGAGTTAGGCACGCTGCTGCACGAGTTGACGCGGGCGGACAGCACGGCTGCTGCCGCGCTGGAGCTGGAGACGGCGGACGCGAGCGGCCTCAATGGCACGAGCGAGAAGCTCAGCGTGGCGCTGGTTGCGTGCGCGACCCTTGCCGTTTTGCTGATTGCGTGCGCGAACATTGCCAACCTCATGCTCGCCCGCGCCGCCGCACGGCAGCGAGAGATCGCAGTGCGCATCTGTCTTGGCGCCACGCGCCGCCGGCTCGTTAGGCAGCTGCTCGTGGAGAGCATCGTCCTTGCGTCCATCGGCGCCGTCGCAGCACTGATCGTCGATACCTGGACGCTGCGGGCCCTCGCGCTATCGGGGGCCCTCGAGCCGATCGCGTCAGGCGACGCGGATATGGTCGCGCGAAGCCTCATGCCGAACGGATGGGTGCTTGCCTATACAATGCTGCTCGCCTTGCTCAGCGCGGTCAGCTTCGGGCTCGTGCCAGCGCTGCGAGCGACGCGCTCTGATCCGTCGCGCGCCATCAAAGGCGACGGAAACTCGTTCGGCGATCGACTCATTCGATCGCGCCTGCGACATGGGCTTGTCGTCGGACAAGTGGCATTGTCGCTCATGCTGTTGGTGAGCGCGGCGGTGCTCGTGCGATCAGTGTTGCGCGTCGTGTCGCACCAACCGGGCTTCAACCGCGAGCGCGTGTTCGCGGTTTCGACGCCGGGCGCGCTCAGGGCCTACGACTCGCTGCGCGTCGCGCGATTCGAGACGGCGCTGAGCGAGCGCCTAACGAGGACGGCCGGTGTGCGCGAGCTGGCGCGCGGCACACTCCCTGTCGTGCAACGGGCACGCGCGTGGCTGAGCAGCGGCGGTGAAGCGAGCGACAGCGTGAGCGCATTCATGGCCGGTGTCACGCCCGCCTTCTTCGCGGCGCTCGACATTCCAATCGTACGCGGCAGATCGTTCAGCGACGACGAGCTGCGTCAGCGCGCGCCCGTCGTTGTCTTGAGCGTGCGCACCGCGCGCACGCTGTGGCCTGGGGAAGACCCGATCGGCAAGCAGCTATCGGTGTCACCGAATCGAAAGTCCGAGTCGCTCGGGCGCTTCCCACAGTCGACGGTGATTGGCGTCGCTGGCGATGCAGAGCTGGTCAACCTCGGCGCTGTGCCAGCGGCCTTCGTTTATGTGCCCAATACGACCGAGACTCTACTCGTTCGCGTGAGCGGCTCAGCAGATCCCGCCCCGACGATCCGGAAGCTCGCTGCGGACGTGGATGGATCCGTACCTGTATCGGTGCAGTCGCTCGAGTCGATGATCATGAGTGACGAGGAGTTCGTGGGAGCGAAGCTCGCCGCGACGTTCGCCATGAGCATCGGCCTGCTGGCGCTGATGCTGGCGACAGCCGGGGTTTTCGGAGTTGTTGCCTACGCGGTCTCGCAGCGGACGCGCGAGCTGGGGATCCGCACAGCGTTAGGCGCCACGCCCGCTGCGGTCATCGGTCTGGTGGTACGCAACGGTCTCCGCTTGGTTGCGTTAGGCGCTGGCGTTGGAATCCTCGCCGGTCTCGCCGCGACGCGCCTCATGGCTGCTCTCCTTTTCGGCATGAGCCCACTCGATCCGGTTGCGCTGCTGGGCATCGCCCTCACTCTCCTGAGCGTCGCGTTGCTGGGCTGCTACCTCCCAGCGCGCCGAGCGGCAAGCGTGGAGCCGCTGATCGCGTTGCGTCACGACTAGCTTCGATCGAGGCTAGAAAGTCCGGTTCGCGGCAAAGCGCTGCAAACCGTTTCAGGACATAGGCTGTCTATCCCCTAAACTGCCTATATCCTCGACATGGAACCAACGGCCAAGCGCGACCTGCTCCCGGGCATGCTCGACATGCTCATTCTCAAGACGCTCAGCGTCCAGGCGCTGCACGGGTACGGCATCGCCCAACATCTGCTGCGGCTGTCGCAGGACGTGATCTGCGTCGAGGAAGGTTCACTCTACCCGGCGCTACAACGCATGCGCCAAAAGGGTTGGATCAAAGCCGAGTGGCGTCAAACGCCGCACAATCAGCGCGCGCGGTACTACGAGATCACCACAGCCGGCCGGCGTCAGCTCGGCGAGCAAGAGGACGGCTTCGCGCAGTTGATGGCTGCGGTCCGCAGGGTAATGCGCCATGCGTGAGCTCATTGCGCGACTCATCGACTGGTTCCGCCGCGATGAGTTGGAGCGGGAGCTCACGGAGGAGCTGCGTTTGCATCGCCAACTCCTCGAACGGGACGCCGGCGTTCCTCCAGACGACGCGCGCCGTGTCGCGAGCCGTCGGCTCGGGAATGTGACTCGCGTGCGCGAGGTTGCCCGCGAACGATGGTCCATCCCTTCACTGGATCGGTTGCAGCAGGATGTGCGCTATGCGCTGCGTGGTTTGCGTCGATCGCCTGGATTCACGGCAACAGTCATCATCACGTTGGGACTCGGGATCGGCGCGAACGCCGCGATGTTCAACGTCGTCGATCGCTTGATCTTTCGACCGCTCGCATACCTGCGCGATCCAGGGACGGTGCATCGCATTTACTGGCAGTGGCAGGACCGCGAAACAGTGACGACGAGCTTGTCGGGGCCGTACCTGCGTTACCTCGATTTGCGCAACGGTACGACGTCATTCTCGCAGTATGCTGGCTTCTCTGAACGTGACATGGCTGTAGGCGACGGCGAGTCATCGCGCGAGCGGCGCGTCGGCGCAGTGAGTGCATCGTTCTTCGAGTTCTTCGACGCGAAACCGGCGCTCGGTCGTTTCTTTGTCGCTGATGAAGACGTGACGCCACGGGGCGCCGACGTCGCCGTCTTGTCGCATGATTTTTGGCAGTCGGAGTTCGCGGGGCGTGACGTCCGTGGCGAGCTGCTGCAAGTCGGCAATGTCCACGCGACAATCATCGGCGTAACGCCGAAACGCTTCGCCGGCGTAAACGATGCCGTTCCGCCGGCGGTGTACATCCCGATCACGACATTCGCGGGCAGCACCGGGACGAACGATGCAAAGACGTACTTCTCGTCGTACAAGTGGGGATGGATGCACGTGCTCGTTAGGCGCAAGCCGGGCATCTCTCTCGAGCGAGCCGAGATGGATGCGAGCAATGCCTGGCGGCAGAGCTGGCGCGTAGCGCGCGAGGACGCCCCGTTGAATGTGCCGGTGGACAGCGCCAAACCACGCGTCGTCGTCTCTTCAGTTCGTCCCGGTGCAGGACCGGACCCGACGCTCGAGTCGCGCACGGCGCTCTGGGTGACGGGCGTCGCGGCGATCGTCTTGCTCATAGCCTGCGCGAATGTCGCCAACCTCGTGCTGGCACGCGCGCTCCGGCGCCAGCGTGAGACTGCGGTGCGGCTGGCACTCGGTGTCAGCCAGTGGCGCCTAACGAGACAGGCGCTCACTGAAAGCGTCGTCCTCGCGCTCGTTGGCGGCGCGTCGGCGTTGCTGATCGCGCAATGGGCCGGCGCAGCCATCAGCGGCACGTTGGTGACAACTACGACACCGAGCAGCCCGATCAGCGATTGGCGCACCCTCGGCTTCACGATGGCCCTAACGAGCATTGTGGGCACACTCATCGGCTTTGTGCCATCACTGCTGCGGCGGCGCGGAGGTCTCGTCGGCACACTTCGCGGAGGCGTGCGCGGGGGAATGTCGGAGGGAGCGCGGCTGCGCACGACGATGCTCGTGATCCAGGGCGCGCTCTCAGTGGTGCTTCTCGTCGGTGCTGCTCTATTCGTCCGCAGCCTCACTGCCGTGCAAGCGTTGCGGATGGGTTATGACGCGGAGCGCGTGCTCCTTGTCAATCGCATCGTGCGCCGCCGGTCGCCCGGCGACAGCGGGCTTCGTGCGATCCGCGACATCCTCATGACGACGGCACAGTCGCTTCCGGCCGTGGAGTCCGCGGCGTGGGCCAGCAGCGCGCCGTTTGTCAGCACGTCGAACACCGCGCTCTTCGTTCCAGGAATCGACTCGGTGAATCGCTTCGGGACGTTCACCTATCAAGCGACGACCGTTGACTATTTCCGTACGATGGGAACTCGCATAACGAGAGGGCGAGCATTCATTCGCGACGATCGTCGCGGCGCGCCTAACGTCACCGTGGTGAGCGAAAGCATGGCTCACGTCTTGTGGCCCGGACAAGACGCTATTGGGAAATGCTTCCGCGTGTTTTCGGACACCATGCCGTGCTTCAGCGTTGTGGGCGTCGCCGAGGACATGGTACAGCGCAACATCACCGATAACCGGCGATACCACTATTACCTGCCGCTCGATCAGTTCACGCGGACGTCGGGTAACTGGATGATTCTGCGGCTGCGCGGCGACGCGGCAATCGAGGGAGAGAACATCAGGCAAGCGCTGCAGCGAGCGATGCCACGCGCGTCGTACGTCACCGTGCAGCCACTGCGCGACGTAGTACAGACTGCGCAACGATCGTGGCGGTTAGGCGCCACGATGTTCGTAGCGTTCGGCCTACTCGCGGTCATCGTTGCCGCCGTGGGCCTGTACGGAGTAATCGCGTACAACGTCACACAACGAACGCATGAACTGGGCGTGCGTGTCGCGCTCGGTGCGCGACGCCCGGACATCATCCGACTCGTCGTCGGGCAGAGCGTGAGGTTGGCACTGGCGGGTGTCGCAGTGGGTTTGACCCTGGCGTTCGTGCTGAGCCGGTGGATTCAGCCGCTGCTGTTCCGGCAATCAGCCACCGATGCGCGGGTGTACGTCGCAGTAGCGACGCTGATGATTGTTGTCGCGCTCTCAGCCGGAGCATTTCCAGGATTTCGGGCAGCGAGGGCCGATCCCAACGCGGCGCTGCGCGCTGAATAGCGCAGCCATCGCCGGTTACCATCTGCGCAACGGCGCGAGCTTTGGTGGGCGCACGCCGTGTCGCACCGCGCCCGCCACCGGCGAGTATTCGAGCTCCAGTCCAGATCGCGCGGCGCGTAGTAACAATCCGCCGCGGCTCATGTCCCCGCGACCAACGAACGCGGTGGGAAAAACGAGGCGCTCGCCGAACACTTCGAGCAGTGGATCGACGTACTTCCCCGACGCGATGCTGCCGAGCAGCACGATCCGCGTCTTGGCGCCCGCACGTTTGTTGACGGCCATCGCATCGTCGCGCAGTGGCCCGCGAAATCGGTCGTCAGCTTTGGCCAGATCGACGTCCGCAAACGCCTCGAGGTCTGCGTGGGTCACGCGCTCGTTGGGCGACCACAAGCCGCGCTGAGTCGTAATCACCAGAATCGGTGGGGCGCGATGCGGTGGACGCGCGAACGCTGTCGCGTAACTGAGTTTTCCACGGAAATACAAGCCGCTCAGGAAGCTGAAGACGTCGCCAAGGGGCGCTCCCGACGAGCTCGCAACAGATCGCGCCAGCGGAAATGTCGCGCGCGGGCTCAGCAGGATTTGGGCGCGACGCCCGTCAAGCCTGGCTGGCGAGAGTATAAAGATCTGAGTCGACACGATACCGCGAATGCTACGGATCTGCTGTTGCTACGTTCCCCTTGACGAACGTGCGTTTAAGGCGATAGCTCGAAGAATCGAAGTCGGGGGTTGCTCTGGCCTCTGACCTCAGACCTTTGACCTGATGGTATGAAAAACTATCGTAGCGCGGACATCAGAAACGTGGCTGTAGTGGGCCACGGAGCGAGCGGCAAGACGACCCTCGTCGACGCCCTCGCCTTCGTGGCCGGAACCAGCAAACGACACGGGCACATCAAAGACGGTACGACACTCACCGATTACGCCCCTGAAGAAACCGAGCGGGGCTACTCCATCAACCTCGGCGTCGCATTTGCCGAGTGGATGGACTCCAAAATCAATCTGATCGACACGCCGGGATACCTGGACTTCCACGGCGAGGCAATCGCCGGACTGGAAGCCGCGGACGGCGTACTGCTCTGCGTCAGCGCAAACAGCGGCGTGGAAGTCGGCAGCGAAAAGATGTTTCGCGCGGCCGTACAGCGACGCGATCCGGTGCTGTTCGTGGCCACGCTCATGGACAAGGAGCACGCCAACTACGATCGCACGTACCAACAGATCAAGTCGCGCCTAACGAACAAGGTGATTCCCGTCGAAGTGCCCATCGGGGCCGGCGCTGGCTTCAAAGGGATCATGAACCTGTTTGCCCGCAAGGCCTACATGTACAAGCCCGGCACGAAGACGGGCGAGTACGAGGAGGTCGAGATTCCAGCGGATCAGCAGGCAACGTTCGACAAGTACTACAACGAGCTCATCGAAGCGATTTCCGCGACCGATGATGCGCTCCTCGAGCGCTATCTCGATGGTGCGGAGATCGGACGCGACGAAGCGATCCACGGAATGAAGGAAGCGATGAAGCGCGGCGATCTCTTCCCGCTCTTCTGCGTGTCGGCCGAGCTGACGTATGGAATCGGTGCGTTACTGACCGAAATCGTGCAACTCATGCCGTCGGCCTATGAGATGGAGGAGATCCACGCTTTTAAGGGCGCCGTGGGCGGGACGACGCTGGAGATTCACGCGGTTGATGAAAAGCCGTTTGTTGCGCACGTCTTCAAGACGTACGCCGAACCGCACATCGGCGACGTGAGTTTCTTCCGGGTCTTCCAGGGCATCGTAGGGAACGGGCAGGAGGTCTTCAATGCCACACGCGACGGCCTGGAGAAGGTCAATCACCTGTCTGTCCCGTTAGGCAAAGAGCGCATCGAGGTCCCGATGCTGCATGCGGGAGACATCGGCTGCGTGGCGAAGCTGCGCAACACGCACACCAACGACACGCTGTCGACGAAGGACCTTCCCGTCAGGCTGCCGCAGATCCGCTTTCCGGAGCCCGTGGTGTCGTTTGCCGTGCGTGCGGCGTCGCGGCACGACGAAGAGAAGCTGCAGACCGGCTTGCACCGGCTGCACGACGAGGATCCGACGTTCGAGACGCATTACAACGCCGAAACGCACGAGACGCTCATCTCGGGCGTCGGCGAGCGTCACATCGAGATCGCGATGTCACGGCTCAAGCGCAAGTTCAGTGTAAGCGTCGAGCTGTCGAAGCCCAAGGTCGCGTACCGCGAGACGATCCTTGGCAAGGGAGAAGGCCAGGGGCGCCACAAGAAACAAACTGGTGGACGCGGTCAGTTCGGCGACTGCTGGATTCGCATGAGGCCGAAGCCGCGCGGCGCTGGCTACGAGTTCAAAGACGAAATCGTGGGGGGATCGATCCCGTCCAAGTTCATTCCCGCAGTCGACAAAGGGATCCAGGAGGCGTCAGTCCGCGGGATTCTCGCCGGTTGTCCGCTCGTCGACTTCGAGGTCGAGCTGTTCGATGGCTCGTATCACTCTGTCGATTCAAATGAAATGTCGTTCAAGATGGCCGGCATTCAGGCGTTCAGGCAGGTCGCACCGAAGTGCAAGCCGATTCTGCTCGAGCCGATCGACGAAGTGCGCGTCACCACGCCTGACGAGTACCTGGGCGATGTCATGGGCAATATTTCGTCGAGACGGGGCAGTATCCTCGGAACCGACGCGTCAGACGACGGCGGCGGGTCGACTGTGCGCGCGCTCGTTCCGCAGGCGGAGCTTCACCTCTATGCGACCGAGCTCAATTCGATGACTCACGGACGCGGGGGCTATTCGCGGAAGTTTTACAAATACGAGCAAATGCCGCCGGAAGCCGCGCACAAGGTCATCGACGAATATGCGAAGCATAAGAAGGAAGAAGAAGAAGAAGCCTAACGAACTGCAGCTGTCAGCTGTCGGCCGCCGGCTGACAGCCGACGGCTGCTGTCAGCAGCCGTTAGGTTCTATCACCTGACTCCGCGCAAGATTACCGTGCCCGCCCCGACGACGTAAATCGCATTCGTCGTCCGCTCCAACACGAGTTGCAGCAACAGGCGATCGGTTGGAGTCGGGAGGATGCTCCACTCCACGCCGTCGAAGTGCAGGAGAATGCCTTCTTCACCGACGGCGTACATGTCAGTCGGGCCGCTGCCGGACACCGCGCGCAACATCTTATTTGTCGGTGAGCGCATCTCGTACCAGCGCACGCCGTCATAACGCACGATCGTCCCGCTGTCGCCAACGGCCACAAGGTCGTTAGGCGCTGTCCCCCAAACACCGCGCAGCAGTTGCCGAGTAGGTGTGGCCATTGTGCGCCAGGAGCCGCCGTCGAAACGGATCACGGTGCCGGAATCGCCCACGGCATACACGTCGTTAGGCGCGAGGCCCCAGACGTGTCTATAGAACACCTGCGTCGGGCTCGACATGAGTCCGAAGCCGCTCGCCGTCGCCGCGAGGATCGTCCCGAACTCGCCCACGACGAAACCGAGGTCAGGCCCCCCGAACCAAATGGAACGCAGCAGCACATTCCGCGGGCTCGGCACAAAGGACCACTGCGAGCCGTCATAGCGAAGAATGGTGCCGGTATCGCCAACCGCGACGATGCGCGACGCCGTGCTTCCATAGATGCCGTACAACGGATGCGCAGGTGGGACATCCATGCGGCGCCACGTATTCCCTTCACGTCGCATGATCGTCCCGGCGTCGCCACTCGCGAATACGGAGCCGTCGCTCGCTGCCCACGTCGCGATCAGCGCAGGCGCGGTGATCTCGACGGACCACGTGTCGCGCGCGCCCTGGGCAACCGTTCCGTCCCAACCGGCGACGATGACGCTCGACGCGGAACGTCCCGCGACAGCGCGCAGATTCTCCCCCGTTCGCGGATTCGGCACGCTCTTCCACGAGACGCCGTCGTAACGAACGATCGTGCCGCGATTGCCGACGGCGTAGATGTCGTTTGCGCTCGTGCCCCAAACAGCGAAGAGATGTTTCGCGGTGCCCGAAGGGACGCTTCTCCAGGTAACGCCGTCGTAGTGGACAGCGACGCCGTTGATGCCGACGGCCCAGATATCTCGCGTGGACGTACCCCAGATGCCGAACAGTGGGTCGCCGCTCGGCGCTGCGTGCTGCGTCCACGCTGTGCCATCGAACCGCGCGATGACGCCGTTGTTGCCGACGACGAACACATCGTTAGGCGCTGTCGCCCAAACGCCCCAAAGCTCCCAGCCTCGGCCGGGACTCATGTTGATCCAGCTCGTGCCGTCCCAGCGGTAGACTGTTCCGTCGACGCCAGTGATGTAGACCTCGGTCGCCGAGCGCCCCCACACTTCGAGCAGCGTCGCTGTCGTGGGGCTCGTCATCTGGCTCCAGTTCGTGCCGTTCCAGCGCAGGACGATGCCGCCCGTGCCGACAGCGAAAGCGAGCGATGCACTCGCCCCCCACACGCCCGTTAGCGCTTCGATGGTACCGGTGGGAACGAGCGTCCACGGCGCGGCGCCAGTCGCGGAGCGGAGGATGACGCCATTCTGACCGACAGCGAATGAAAGGCCCGTCGTGGAGTCGCTCCACGCGCCTAACAAGGAGACGTCGGTGATTCCCTGCTGCTCGATGGAGAAGGTCGCTGGCGCGGGACTATTCGTCACGACGCGGACTTGTGAAGTCGCCGACAGGCCAGCGCCCGCGGCGCTGATACGAGCTTCGCCGGCAGCGACGGCAGTTACGCGGCCGGCCTGCGTCACCGAGGCGACGCCCGCGTTGTTCGTCGACCACGTCACCGCGATCCCGCTGACGCTGCGGCCGGCGCTGTCGAGCGCGAGGGCCGTCATGTCGAGCGACTTGGCGGTGGGCAACCACGCGGTGGCGGGGACGACGCCGAACGTGGCTACGCGCCGATCGCGTGGTCCGGGGCCCGAGGGGTCGTCACCGCAGGCGATGAGAAAGCCAAGGAGCGCGACAACTGCTGCGCTCTGCCTAACAGGACCTCGATTAGGAACCGGGCGTGCGCGCTGTGACCACCTGAATGACGCCCTGCGGGTGGCCATTGCCCCATCTGATCTGCGCCTGCGCAGCCGTGTGATATCGAATCTCAAAGATCTCTGTAACCGGAATATCGCGCAGGAAGCTGATGCCCCCCATACGCTGGTTGTCGACGTAGACGAGCGGCTCGCGGATGTCATTGCCGCGGATCGTTACCTTCCCCCGCTCACGCAGCATGTTCGGCCGCAGGATCCGGATCGCGTCGTACGCATTGAGCGCCTGCGACTTCGTGATCTCGACCCGCGTGATGGCTTCGCTCGCTGACGAAGACGGCGCGATCCCCGTTCTTGGTGTGCACGCGACGGATGTCAGGGAGGCTAACAGGAGCGCTGCGAAGGACCCGCTGCCGCGGACACGCCAACTGACGGAAAGATGCATTGGCCAGCTCCTCGATCAGTCCGTTCGCAGCCTACCGTTCACCCGTACGATATGCAAGGAACCCCAGTGAAACACGAACGCGGCGGGTGGGTTCCGCCGAGGTCTGAGGTCTGAGGTCTAGACCTTGTGATAGGTCACGCGCGCAGCTTCGCGCTTGTCTTCGGCTGTGTAGATCTCGAAGTCGGAGAAGAAGGCGGGTGCTTCGTTCTGAAGTATGCGGAGGACGGCGATTCCCATGCGCCGGATCTCGAGCTCCGCCCCTTCGCTGCAGCGGAGCTCGAGCATCGTACGCCAGGCGCGCACATTCCCTGTGACGACGATTTTGGTCTCAGTCGAATTGGGAAGCACGGCTCGCGCTGCTTCCCGCGCCATTTTGCGGCGATGCTTTTTGTCTGCAACCCATTCGTAGCGCGCCACGAGTTGGGCAACGAGGGAGCCATACGCGGCTAGCGCGGCCTCCATCTGGGTTCGCCAGGCGGACTCGAGCGCTTCATCTCCCTGGATCGCCGGTGGCAAGACAAAGTGCGCGTCCGATTCATCGACGTATCGCTGGCTGAGCTGCGAGTACGCGAATCCGGCGCGATGCCGCACCAGCTCGTGCGTGAGTGACCGGCTCACCCCTTCCAGAAGAAGCGAATAGTTGGCGTGTTCGAGGACGCTGCCGTGCTGCTGGATCTTGATGTTCTCGAGGTACTCGCGCGTCGAGCGATTCGCAGGATTACGCTGGCTCATGTAGCACAACCGTCCCGCGTACTCCGCGAGACGCTCACCGTCGGTGCTCTCGCCGATCCACGTGACTTTGAGGTGCTCTGGCTCCGAGAACGCCGGTCGTGCTAGAACCGAGATCCGCGGTTCGGTGAAAATCATCACACCGAGGTCTGAGGTCTGAGGTCGGAAGTCGGAGGACACCACGGAACCTATCGCCATTTTCGCACCCGGTTTGTGCAGACGGCACACGAAGCTAGTCGGAGCCGAGTGGAACGGTACTAGCTCCGTTCCAACCAATGCGCGTCGCATCGCTGACATTCTCAGGGCGTCAGATTGGAACGGAGCTAGTTGGCTTCCTCGAGTAGCTCCAAACGCGAGCGATCATATGCGCGTTCCGCCGACACGCGATCGAGTGCGCGGCGTGCGGCCGTCGGAAGTGGCGGCAGATTCGGATCGTACTTGATCGCTTCCAATGGTCGCTGCCCGTAGAGCGGGATCTTCACGCCAGGGTTCAGCAGACCATCGGGATCGAAAATCGCTTTGAGTGAGGCGGCAAGCTCGAGCTCCGCCGTGTCGCGTGTGCGGCGCAGCAATGGCGCTCGCAATCGTCCGTCGCCGTGCTCGCCGCTCAGCGTGCCACCGAATCGCGCGGTGAGATCGACGACCTCATTGAGCAGCGAGTCGACCGTCTCGCGCCAATCGGGAAGCGTTATGTCGATGAGCGGATTTACGTGGACGTGAGCGTCGCCGGCGTGACCGAAGATGACGCCGCGTCGGCCATGGCGATCGAGCGCCGCACGCACGCCGCGCACGAATGCAGGGAGCGCATCCGGAGGGACGGCGCAGTCTTCGATGAACTGCATCGATTGGGTCGTCGCGGGCAAGCGACTGAGAATCGGGCTCACGGCGTGACGCAGCGACCAAAGCTCCTCGGCGCTTTCGGCGTCGACGCCGAGGATGACGTTGCTGGCCGACGCCGACCGCAGCTTCGCGCCTAACGAGTCTGCCGCGGCGGCTGCCTCGCCGTCGTTGTCGGCATCGAGCTCAATCAGCAGGACGGCTTCGCTATCGGCGGCGACGGGGAGTGGGCGTTCGCTGCCGGCCACTTCGAGGAACGTGCGGTCGAGCAGCTCGCAGGCTGCTGCACCGGTCTCGCGAGCCAAAGCGGCGCCCGCGACAGCGCCCTCCAGGCTGGAAAATGCGGCGAGGATCGTCGCCGTCGCGTTAGGCACTCCGCTCAAGCGCAACCGCAGGCCGCTGATGAGCGCGAGCGTGCCTTCGCTGCCAACGAGCAGATCGACAAGCTCGCCGCTCTCTGCGAAGTCGCGCCAGCCGTACCCCGACGAGTCCTTCCGCACCGCGGGGAGCTTGAGGCGCGCGGCCTGTTCTCGCAGTGCTGCCTTTTGACCTTCGTAGCGAGCGAGCGTCGGCGAATCCTTGCGGAGGAGCGGCGGTTCGCCGCGTCTAACGGCCGCCAGCGTTCCATCGGCGAAGACGCAGGCAACCCATTCGACCCACGCGCGCATGGGGCCGTGCTTGAGCGAACGCGGGCCAGCTGCGTTTGTCGCGGCCATTCCGCCGAGCGTGCAGAACGCTCCGCTGGATGGATCCACAGGAAACCAGAGCCCAACTCGGCGCGCCGCGGTGTCCAGCATCGAGCGCGTGACGCCGGCTCCCACTTCGGCCAAAGATGAGGCCTTATCTAAGTGGAGCTCGCGGAGACGACTCAGGTCCACGATGACGCCGTCGCCAACGGCTCCGCCCGCCATCCCACTCCCGGAGCCGCGCGGCACGATTGGCATTCGCTGATCGCGCGCCCACTCAACAACGGCAATGACTTCATCCAGCGAGGTCGGGACAGCAACAGCGCGAGGAATGACGCGACTCACGCCCGCGGCCTCGCTGTACACGGCGCGAGCTGGAAGGTCAGTGCGGACTCTGGCCGGCTGTGTCACGGCGTCAGGAGAGCGAGAACTTCATTTTGCCGCGGATCGTCGCGGGTTATCGCGGATTTCACTCAAGAAAAGTGCAGCTAGCATCCATTTCGTGCACTGAGTGTTTCAACTGAAAGTTTCCGCGTAAACCAGCGAAAATCCGCGGCTAAGCTGTTGTTGCGACCGCCGGTGCGGTTCTCTAATGTGTGCAGCAGCGCCAGGGTGCTCGGAGGCAGCGTTGAAAGTTCTCGTTAGGTTTGTCGTCAGGGCACTCGTGGCGGCCTCGCTTGCGTGGCCATTGCCTGCAACTGGCCAGCGCGTCGAGGCGATTGGTCTCGACAGCAAGGCGCGTGTCGACAGCGGCTTCGCCGCGCGGGTCGCTCGGCTCTCCGAGCCCGCAGGATACTTCGATTCTGACAACCTCATCTCCAACGAGTCCTCGTATCTACATCCGGTGGGTGCGTTGCGAGCGCGCAAAGTGCGCGGTGGTGCCTATGTCGGTGTCGGACCGGATCAAAACTTCTCGTACATGGCGGCCATCAGGCCGCGCATCGCGTACCTCATCGACATCCGCCGCGACAATCTGCTGCAGCACCTCATGTTCAAGGCGCTGTTCGAACGCGCGCGCAACCGTCTTGAGTATCTGTGTTTCTGGTTAGGGTATCCGCCTCCCACGGACTCGGAGCGATGGACCGGACGCAGTATCGAAGACATCGTCGCGCTGCTTGACTCGACGAAACCTAACGAGGAACAGGCGCTGGCCGATCGCACAGCCTTGCTGGCGCGGGTTGCGACGTACGGTGTTCCGCTGGACGCGCGCGACCGAGGCACACTAGAGCGCTTCCACAGCACGTTCCAGAGCGAGCGTTTGGATCTGCGCTTCACGAGTCTTGGACGCCCTCCGCGCGCCGGTTATCCAACTTTGCGCGAGCTGATTCTGGAGCGCGACCTCACCGGAAAGCGCGTGAGTTACCTTGCCAGCGAGGACGATTGGCGCTTCCTCAAGGACCTGGAGACGCGCGGGCTCGTCGTCCCGGTTGTTGGTGACCTGGGCGGACGGCACGCGCTGGCTGCCATCGGCCGCGACGCGGCAGCGCTAGGGATGCAGGTGTCGGCTCTATACGTGTCGAACGTGGAACAGTACCTCTGGCGCGACGGCACCTTCGGCCAATTCGCCGAGACTGCGGCCGGACTGCCGCGTAACGCGCGCTCGGTGTTGATTCGGTCGTACTTTGGCCGGAACTTTGGAACTGCGCACCCGCTGGCGCGGGATAACGGAGCGTCGCTCAGCACGCAGCTCATGCAGTCGATGGGTGACTTCGCCGCACGGCAGGCCGCAGGCGGGTGGGGGTCGTACTGGGATCTCGTGACGTTAGGCTCGATCGACCTAGTCAAAGGGCGGTGACAATGAATCGCAGAGATCTTTTGCAGGTCATCGGCGGCGCGGTGACGCTCGAGGCGCTCAGCACGCTAGCCCCGCAGCGGCTGCTAGCGCTCGGCGAAGAAATCCATCGCAATGCGGTCCCTCTCGAACCTGCCGTCCAGCCGGCGCTCATCGCGGCGCTTTCCGAGCGCATTCTGCCAGAAAGCGACACACCGGGAGCTATCGCGGTTGGCGTGCCGGCGTTCATCGAGGTCATCATTCACCATTGGATGACCGACGAAGAGCGCACGCGGCTGGAGAAAGGTCTCAGCGCGATCGATGCGGCCGCGAAAGAGCGCTTCAAGGGCGATTTCGCGAACCTAACGACAGATCAACAGAACACGCTGATCGGCGAGTGGGATAAAGCCCAGCAACGTGAACCCGGCACCGCGGCCGACGCCTATGGCCGCATCAAGGACATGACGGTGTACGGCTACTTCACTTCCAAGCCGGTCGTCGAAAACATCCTGCAGCTCAAGCGCATGCCAGGGAGGTACAACGGATGCATCACCGTATGAACGGCGTGCGGCAACCGCGACGTGAGTACGACGCGATCGTCATCGGCTCCGGCATGACGGGCGGTTGGGCAGCCAAGGAGCTGTGCGAGCGCGGACTCGACACGATCGTTCTCGAAGCTGGCCGTCCGATCGACCCCAAGACTGACTACGTCGAGCACGTTCCCGCGTGGCAGATGCCGTTCCGAGGATACGGCGACCGCAAGGCGATCGAGCGCGAGCAGCCCACGCAGCGCAAGTGCTACGCATGCGACGAATGGTCCAGCAAATTCTTCGTGAACGACCTCGACAATCCGTATACGACACCTAACGACAAACCGTTCGATTGGATCCGGGGTCGCCAGGTTGGCGGCAAGTCGATCATGTGGGGGCGCCAGGTTTATCGCTGGAGCGATCTCGATTTCGAGGCCAATGCGCGCGATGGCCATGGCGTCGACTGGCCGATCCGCTACAAGGACATCGCTCCATGGTACGACTACGTGGAGAAATTCATCGGCATCAGTGGGCAGGCCGAGGGGCTGCCGCAGCTTCCCGATGGCCAGTTTCTCCCGCCCATGGAGATGAACTGCATCGAGCGCGATTTGAAGGATGCTGTGGCATCGAAATGGGCCGGCGAGCGCATGGTGACGATCGGACGCGTCGCGATTCTCACGCAGAATCACAACGGCCGCGCCGCGTGCCACTACTGCGGGCCGTGCGAGCGCGGCTGCATCACGCGTTCGTACTTCTCGTCCGTCAATAGTACGCTGCCGGCGGCGGAAGCCACCGGCCGTCTAACGCTGCGTCCGTACAGCGTCGTGCATTCGGTACTGTATGATGAAAAGCGCCGGCGCGTGAGCGGCGTGCGCTTCATCGACGCACAGACAATGGAAGCAATAGAAGTGAGCGCGCGCGTGGTCTTTGTTTGCGCTGGCGCGCTTGAGACCGCGCGCATCATGCTCAACTCGCAGTCGGCGCGCTTCCCGAACGGGATCGCAAACGGGAGCGGCCAGCTGGGCCGCAACGTGATGGATCATTGTTTCGCGGCGGGGGCGAATGCGACGTTCACGAAGCACATGGACAAGAAGACGTACGGCAACCGGCCTAACGGCATTTACGTGCCGCGCTTCCGCAATGTGAAATCGAAGCATGCGGATTTCCTGCGCGGATACGGCATTCAGGGCGGCGCGTCGCGCGTGGATTGGGGGCGCGGCTCATGGACGCCCGGCTTCGGCGCGGATTTCAAGGCGCAGCTCATCAAGGATATGGGGCCGTGGTCGTTCTGGTCCGGCGGTTTCGGCGAGTGTTTGCCGAATCCCGACAACCGCGTGGAGCTCGACCCCACGGTGAAGGACAAGTGGGGGATCCCGGCGCTCAGAATCAACGTAGCGTACGGACCTAACGAGAAGGCGATGACGAAGGACATGTCGATCACGTGCGCGGAGATGCTGGAGGCCGCGGGCGCTACGAATGTTGACCCGTACGACTCGAACGCGGCGCCGGGATTGTGCATTCACGAGATGGGGACCGCGCGCATGGGTCGTGACCCCAAGACATCGGTGCTCAACAGCTGGAACCAGGCACACGAGGTGCCTAACCTGATCGTGACCGACGGAGCATGCATGGCATCGTCGGCCTGCCAGAACCCTTCTATCACGTATATGGCACTCACGGCACGCGCGGCAGCCCACGCGGTTGGAGAGCTCAAGCGGAGGTCATTGTGACGGACGACAGAACTTCACGCCGGTCGTTCCTCGGCCAGGCCGCGGCCTCGGCGTTGGCGTTAGGCATTCCCTCGCAGCTCCTGGGATGCACCAAGGCAGACGGCAAAGTCGATGCTGACAGCGCGGCTCCGGCCGCGGGAGCGGAGAAGCTCGACCGCATCGGCCTGCAGCTGTATACCGTCCGCGACATGATGAAGCAGAACGTCGAGGACACGCTGGCCAAGGTCGCGGGAGTCGGCTACAAAGAAGTGGAATTCGCCGGCTATTTCGATCGCACGCCCGCGGCGCTGCGCGCGACGCTGGATAAACTCGGCCTAACGAGTCCGGCTTCCCACATCGGCTACGACGCAATTGATCCGGGCAAGATCAACGCCACGCTGGATGCGGCCAATGCGATCGGCAACAAGTTCATCGTCGTCGCCTACCTCGTGGACACGCAGCGAAAAACATTGGACGACTGGAAACGCCACGCCGAGGCATTCAATCGCGCCGGGCAAGCGGCGGCGGCGAGGGACATGAAGTTCGCCTATCACAACCACGATTTCGAGTTTGTTCCTCTGGACGGGAAGATTCCTTACGACGTGCTGCTCGAGTCTACGGATCCGTCGCTCGTCAAAATGGAGATGGATCTGTACTGGATCACCTATGCGGGCAGTGACTGGAGCGCGTACTTCAATCGCTGGCCGGGCCGCTTTCCGATGGTGCACGTGAAAGACTCGGCAGGCGCGCCGAAGCACGAAATGCGCGATGTCGGGGGAGGATCGATTCCCTTCGGAACGATCTTCGCGCAGCGCAAGAAGGGTGGCATCGAGCACTTCTTCGTGGAGCACGACAATCCAAAGGATCCAATCGCGTCGATCACGGCGAGCTACCAGTACCTCAAGAATCTTTCGTTTTGATGCCTAACCGGCGCGAGGTGCTGTACGGCGCGATCGGTGTCGCGGGAGCGGCAGCCGCGACGGCACTTCCGCGCCTACGTTCGCGGGTCCCCGATGACGGACCAGGTCGGCTTCACCAATCGGTGTGCCGCTGGCCTTTCGGGGAAGTCCCGTTAGGCGAGTTCTGCAAGCGGGTGAAAGGGATGGGGATCGAGGCTATAGATCTCCTGACCCAAGACGAATGGCCCGTGGCGCGCGACGCGGGCCTCGTTTGCTCGATGGGGACGCCGACCAAGCGCCGCGACTTCATCGGCACGGGGCTCAACGACCGGGCGAACCACGCGATGTTGCTGCAGGAGCTGGAGCGCACGCTCAAGGCGGCGAAGACGGCCCAGGTCCCGAACGTGATCGCGATGCCCGGGAATCGGCGTGGGAAGTCCGACGCCGAAGTGATCGACGTGACGGCGGATGGGCTCAACAAGGTCGCGCCGCTAGCGGAGCAGGAGGGCGTGACGATCTGTCTCGAGATGTTGAACAGCAAGGTGGACCACAAGGACTTCTCGATGGATCGCACCGCGTTAGGCGTCGCGATCTGCAAGGCGGTGGGATCGCCTCGTGTGAAGCTGTTGTACGACATCTATCACATGCAGATCATGGAAGGGGACGTGATTCGCACGCTGCGCGACAACCTGGCGTTCATCGCGCACTTCCACACGGCGGGCGTGCCGGGTAGACACGAAATCGACGACAAGCAGGAGCTGTACTATCCCGCGATCGCGCGCGCGATTGCTGATACTGGCTTCAGCGGCTACTTCGCGCACGAATTCATCCCGACACGCGCGTGGGACGTCGCGCTCGCCGAGGCCGTAGTTGCGTGCAGGGTCTAAACTTCAAAAGAATTTACCGCTGATTTTCACGGGTGCACGCGGATCAACGGCAAGAAATGAAGAGCAGTTGATGTTTCAGCGTCAATCCGCGTAAATCCGCGGCTAATTGTTTGTCGTAGCAGCACAAACGTGAGCCTGAGGTCGACGTGATAGCTCAACGTCCGATTTATGATGTTGCCATTGTTGGCTCGGGGGCCGGCGGT
>DASYRX010000235.1:0-6354 GCA_036003845.1 Gemmatimonadaceae bacterium
GCAGATGCGGCTTCATCCCGCGGCGTCGCGTGTGGCGAAGCTGTCGAAGGAGATGCCGTCGTCGTTCGTCGCCTTCGACGTCCTGGCCGCGGAAGGGGAGAATCTCATGACAACGCCGCAGCACGAGCGGCGCGCGAAACTGCAACAGCTCCTTGCCGGCGTTGGCCCGCCAGTCTACTTGACGCCCGCCACGCGCGACCGCCTAACGGCGGAGCGATGGTTGAAGGAGTTCGAAGGTGCCGGGCTCGATGGCGTGATCGTCAAGCCGATCAACAGTACGTATCAACCTGGAAAGCGCGCGATGTTCAAAGTGAAGCACGCGCGCACGGCAGACTGCGTGGTGGCCGGGTTCCGCTGGTACAAAGTCGACAAAACCGCGATCGGCTCGCTGCTGCTCGGCCTTTATGATGATGAGGGACGGTTGCAGCACGTTGGCGTGACGTCCTCGTTTTCAATGGACACGCGTAAACAACTCGCTAACGAGTTGGCTCCGCTGCGCGAGAACGCGCTCGACGCTCATCCGTGGGCCGAGTGGGCGATCGCACAAGGCGAAGGTCGCATGCCAGGCGCGCAGAGTCGCTGGAGTGCAGGGAAGGACCTGTCGTGGGAGCCGCTGCGCATCGAGCGCGTGTGTGAGGTGAAGTACGACCACATGCAGGGAGATCGCTTCCGCCACGCCGCGACGTTCCTCCGCTGGCGGCCGGACAAGCAGCCTAACGAGTGTACGTACGCTCAGCTCGAAGTCACCGCGCCGTACGAGCTTCAGCGCGTCTTTGCATCCGGGTGAGGCGGCTCCATGCCCCATGAGGGGGTTTCATCCGGATCGAGTGGTTCCTGATCCGGACGCAAATCGACGGGCACATGCTGCAGATTCACTCGCACGCGAGTCCACGTTGTGAATCGGCCGCGCATCGAATCGACGAGCACGTCCGCCGGCTCGAGGTGTTCAGCAGCCTTCGGATGACGCTGCTTCCAGCGTTCGAGACCAGCTAGTACCTCCTCCTTCTTTGGCGCTCGGCCGATCTCGATCAAGGGAAACTTCGAGACACGCCGCTTGGACGGCTGCACTCGCGGCGGTTCGCCTTTCTGCTTTTCGTAGTGTGGCGGCCACGGTGCATCGCCGAGCCCTTCACGCTCGTGCTTCGCGGAGAGCTCGAGAAGCTGGTCCAGGGACCCGGCATGCGCATCAATGTCGGCGTGACGATCGCCGACCCTAACGAATCGCTCCGGCATCGAGGCGAGCGTGAAGTCAGCCGGCTCGCAGTCTGGCACTTCGTTCCAACCTAACGGCGCCGAAACGCGCGCTTCGGGCGTCGGTCGCACGGAGTACGCCGACGCGACGGTTCTGTCCTTGGCGTTCTGGTTGTAGTCAACGAAGACGCCCTGTCGCTCTTCCTTCCACCACTTGCTCGTCGCAATGCTTGGGGCGCGCCGCTCCACTTCGCGCGCGAGTGCAAGCGCGGCGCGCCGCACTTCGCTAAAGGTCCAGCGCTGTTCGATGCGCACGATGACGTGCATGCCGCGCGAGCCCGAAGTCTTGGGCCAACCAAGGAGTCCGAGATCACGCAGCGTCGCATCGGCGACCTGTGCCACTTCCCGCACCTGCGACCACGGCACACCGGGGACGGGGTCCAGATCCACGCGCAACTCATCCGGGTGATCCAGCTCTTCGGCGCGAACCGGGTGCGGATGCAACTCTAGACACGCAAGGTTCGCCATCCAAACGAGCGCCGCGGCGTTGCGAGGCACGACTTCATCGGCGCTGCGACCGGATGGAAACTTGAGCGACACGATTTCGATCCACGGCGGCCGTGACTCGGGCGCGCGCTTCTGGTAGAAAAACTCGCTGCCGACGCCATTGGGATAGCGCACCAACACGTTAGGCCGCCCGCCGGCGCCGCGCAGCGCTCCTTCTGCCACCGCGAGGTAGTAATTGACGAGATCGCGCTTCGTGTACTTCGCCTCCGGAAACAGCACTTTGTCCGGATTTGAAAGCGTGACTTCGCGTCCGTCGATGACCAGCGTCTCGGGCTTTGCCTTCACGCGTCAGTCATTCGGATCAGCGGATCGCGCAGCGCGGCGTCGCGCCTTGGACCCACGCAGCTAGCATCTGCCATTCGGGATCGTCTTGCGAACGCCAGCGTCTGCCACCTGCGTGCATGTGATCACCGCCCGCCTCCGCCTCGAGCGGATGCAGCAGTAGACGACTCATGAGTGGAAAGCCCGGCTCGACGTACTGCCTAACGACAGCGAAGTTGCGCCGTGACTCTTCCAGATTCCAGAAATCGCGCCCCGCTGGAATCGCGGGAGCAAAGTTCCTCGGCTCCACTCCATGGCAGTGCACGCACTCGACGAGTCCGGGTCGCTTGCTGAGAAAGAGTTTCTGCACGCACGACCGAAAGAACTCGAAATTCAGCGGTCCCGCGGCAGTCTCGCTCGGGACGCCTCGCACACTCGCGGAGCGCACCCACTCCGCGATGATCTGCCAGTCGGGATCGGCCTGCGATTGCCAGAACTTCCCGCCAACGTGAAGAGCAGTACCACCGGCCGCGACCGCGAGCGGCTTTCGCAGTAAGCGACTGTGCTCGGGACTCCCGGGCGTTACCAAGCGTGCGACGACTGCGAAATTCTTGCGCGAGGCTTCTTCGGACCAGAACACGCGTCCGTTCTCGCCTTCCTCGAGCTCTTCGAGGTTGAGCGGCGTCCCGCTGTGCGCGTGACAAGCGGCGCATGCCGACAGCCCGGGTCCGTGGCCTGTGCGTGACTTGAGGAAGATCGGCTCTACACGCGCACGGTAAACCTCGAAGCTCAACGCGCCTTGCGCCCCGCTCAACGCGGGCGTTGCGAACAATAGTGCGGCCCAGCGCATTACGACCGCACGACGACGGAAGACGTGTCTCACCTAACGAGGAGCAATGCCGTGTGATTGCGTTTGGGCACCTGACCCACCGGAATGCGCGCAACCTCCTTCATCGCCTTCGTATCGATCGCTGACACGTCGTTCGAGCCTGCGTTCGCGGAATACAGGTACTTCCCGTCTGGCGTGATGCTCAACCAGTCCGGGTGCGACCCGACAGGCACGCCGCCGAGGAATTTGAGATCGGGCAGCGACCAAGCGTACACGTAGTTGTTAGGCTTGCTCGTCGACCACAGTGTCAACCCGTCCGGTGAAACAGCCAGTCCGTGACCCGGTGATCCCTGCAGCCCGTCGTCGTTCGTGCGCGTCAGGGGCAGGTCCGGCATCATGACTTTCTGTACGACTTTTCGCGTCGCGAAGTCGACAACGTAAAATCCGTGATAGTCGGAGATCTGGACGAAGATTCTCTTGGTCGAGCCATCGGCGTTCTTCTCGAACGTCATCGGACGCACGCCGCCATCGAACTCGAGCGACCACTCTACCTCATCAGTGCTCGTGTTGATCACTGTGAGCGTGCGCGCCCCGATCATCCCTGCGACAACGTGCTTTCCATCAGGCGTCATGAAGACGTTATGCACGCCTCCGGCTGTCGGAATCTTCTTCGCAACCTTCTGGGCGTGCACGTCGATCACGTCGACGAAGCCCTGCGCAACAATCGCGACGTAGAGTTTCCGGCCATCCGGCGTGATGGCGACGTTGTTAGGGCGATTTGTCAGCGGGATCTTCTTCGTGACACGCAGCGTCGCCGCGGGGACCACATCCAGAGTGCGGTCGACCTCATTGCTGAAGTAGAGCGCGCTACCGTCCGGATTGGACGTCACGCCGTGCGCAATCGGTATCCCCGAGATCGTGTCGACGACGCGATTCGTCGTCGGATCGATGAGATGGACGTTGTCGCCGGCAGCGTTCGTCTGAACGATGCGAACGGTACGCGACTGTGCGAATGCCGGTGACACGAGGAGCACACCCGCCAGTGAGAGCGCAACAACCTTGGAACGGCTAACACTGGTCATCATGACCACGGTTTCTCCACGATCAAGAGCAACTCCGATTCGGATCAAACGGATGAAACGGTTCTTGGCTGGCATCGTGAGCATGCCGCTGCCGCGACGCGGCGTCAACTAGTTCTTGTCATACGAGGACTAGCTCTCGGCTGGACGAACCTCCGCGCTCGCGGGGGGAGGCACGGCTTCAGCCACACCAGCAGCTGAGCTGGGTCGCACCCTGCGCAACACGACAATAGCGAAGAGCGCCAACCCTAACGAGCCAACCACACTGATACCCGCTACGAGTCGCACGCCCTGCGTAAACGCTTCCCGCGCTCCATTGAGCAGCGCCGAGCCTGTCGATGCCGGTAATTCCGCTGCTACCGCAACCGCGCCGCCCAGCGTTGCGCGCGCTGCTTCGCCGGCGGCGGCAGGAAGGTCTGCGGGAATGACGTTGTCGATCAGACTTCGATACACGGCGACACCGATGCTTCCAAAAATCGCGATGCCGAGGGCCCCTCCGAATTCGCCGCTCGTTTCCGAGATGGCCGATGCCGCTCCTGCACGCTCGGGCGGCGCGGACCCCACGATCAGATCGGTCGTCAGCGTGAAGATGGGAGCGAAGCCTAACGCGAAGATGAAGGTGCCAATCGCGTATGCGGCGAAGCTCATCCTTTCATCAGCAACCGCAAAGACCGCAAATCCAGGCGCCGCCAGCGCCAAACCCGCCGCCATGACATAAGCCGGCTGTATTCTCTTGACGAGATACGGAGTGAGCAATGATCCCACGATGAACGCGCCTGCCCATGGGAGTGACCAGAGTCCGCCACGCAGCGGTGATAGTCCAAGCACCAGCTGCAGATACTGCGGAAGGAAGAGGAAGCCCCCGAAAAGGACGATGATCCCGATCCCGTACATCGCCAGCGAGGCGGTGAAGCCTGGCACTCGAAAGAGGCGCAGGTCGATAAGCGGATCCGTCAACGTGAGTTGTCGTCGAACGAACGCGATGCCGACAATCACGCCCAGCACGATGGAAAGCACCGGAAGCAACCGCACACCGCCCTGCGCTATTTCCTTGAGGCCGAAGATCACCGAGAGGACGGCGACGAGTGACATCGCCGCGCTCATGAGGTCGGGCCGTCCCGCGTTAGGGTCTCTGTACTCGGGTAAGAGCGCCGGTCCGACGGCGAGCAATAGCACCATGACGGGCACGCTGATGAGAAAGACAGATCCCCACCAGAACCACTCGAGCATGACGCCGCCCACTAACGGGCCGATTGCTGCGCCGAGCGAATAGGCCATGATCCAGATGCTGATGGCCACTCTTCGCTCATGCTCGTCCAGAAACATGTTGCGGATCAACGACAGCGTAGACGGCGCCACGGTTGCGCCGGCGACGCCGAGCAGCGCGCGACTGGCGATCAGCATCCCGGCACTCTTCGAGAACGCCGCCAGAACCGACGCGATGCCAAACGCCGCGGCCCCGATGAGGAGCAAGCGACGGCGTCCGATGCGATCGCCTAACGTACCCATCGTTATGAGAGATCCGGCCACCAGAAAGCCGTAGATGTCGATGATCCAAAGCAGCTGTACGCCACTGGGTCTGATGTCCGCGCTCAGCTTCGGCACAGCCAGGTGCAGGACCGTGAGGTCCATGGAGTACAGCAGGCAGGGCAGCGCGATAACCGCGAGCCCGATCCACTCTCGGCGGCCAGCGCGAGCAGGGGCGTCGCGCATCATGCAGAAGTTTCGATCGCCGCGTACACCGCCTTTTCAAAGGCCGGTCCCGACCACGCTTCGTCGCCTAACGCGCGCTGCGTCATCAAGATCGCCACGAGGTCCTGGGCTGGATCGTTGAACCATGTAGTACCCAGGCCGCCATCCCAACCGTAGCGCCCAGGCGCCGGCGTGACGCTGTCCGGCTCGGTGATCATGGATACGCCGAACCCCCAACCGCGTTTATCGAAGAACCCGGGGAAGAAACCGGAGACGCTTTTCTGCTGCGGCGTTAGGTGATCGCTCGTCATCTGCTCCACCGATTGCGCGGAAACAATCCGGCCGCCGTCGTACTGACCTTTGTTGAGCAGCATCCGCGCGAAGAGCAGGAAGTCGTCCACTGTCGAGACAAGACCACCGGCGCCTGAGGGGAATGCGGGCGGGCGACTCCATTGACCTTGAGGCTTGTCGTACACGTCCAGCGCCCCGGTCTGAGGATTGCCCATATAGGACGTAGGCAGTCGATTCAGTTTTTCCGCGGGCACGCTGAAGCTCGTGTCCTGCATTCCCAGCTTATCGAAGATCCGCTCGCGAAAGAACGTCTCGAGATCCTGGCCCGACGCGCGGGAGATGAGAATGCCTAACAGATCGGAGCCAGTGTTATAGAGCCATTGTTCGCCTGGCTGAGACATGAGCGGCAGGGTCGCGAAGCGCCGGATCCACTCGTTAGGCTTG
>DASYRX010000236.1:0-10845 GCA_036003845.1 Gemmatimonadaceae bacterium
AGCACAGTGCCGACGCGCACATTCGCTATCAGTGAGAATGGGTCCAGCTGGCGCGAATGCCGGACCGCAGCCAGCGCGTCATCCACGCGGCCGAGCGCGACGAGCGGCCACGCGCGGAAGAACCAGGCGACGGCTGACGTCGAGTCGAGCGCCACCGCGCGAGTCAGGGCGCGGTCGGCCGCCTGCCAATCCCACGTATGGAACGTGTGAATGATGCCTAACGAGACATACGCCTCGGCGATTGTGGAATCGAGGGCCAGCGCACGCCGCGCTGCGCGCTCGGCGTGGGGAAAGAGCTCCAGCGGCGCGCCAAGTCCCGTCCAGGCCATGATGCTGTACGTATCGGCCAGGCCCGCGTATGCGCGTGCGTACGTCGAGTCGATCGCGAGCGCGCGCTGGAAATGCGAAAGCGCTTGCGGCAGCGACGCGGCGGTCCGCAGGTCGAAGAAATGACGTCCTTTGAGATAACTGTCATAGGCATCGGCATTCACCGTGTGACGCTCGGCCAAACGCGTGCGCTCCGCGGGCACGAGCGTGAGCCGCAACTGCTCTGCGATTGTTCCGGCAATCTCCGTTTGCAATGCGAGCACCGTTCCCCAGTCTCGCTCATAACGATTGGACCAGAGCCTGTCGCCGTTCGTGGCATCGTACAGCGACGCGACGAAGACGACCCGTGTGCGATCGCGCCTAACACTTCCTTCGAGGATACGCGAGACGCCGAGCTCGTGGCCGATCCGGCGGATGTCGCCTGTCTTGCCCTTGTACGCGAACGCCGTCGTGCGCGGAGTGACGCGCACGCGACCGAGCTGCGCGAGCGCGCCGGTGATTTCCTCCGTCACTCCGTCGCTGAAGTACTCGTTGGACGAGTCGGCGCTCATGTTGACGAAAGGAAGCACGGCGATCGACGTTGGAGCGCTTGCTCTGCTAGCCAGGCTGCGCACGGTCAAGATGGCGGCAAGCAGCACGACCGCCGCGATCGCCATAGCGGCAAGGCTGCGTCGGCTTAGCGCCGGCTGCTTCGCAACCGGCGCAGAGCTGGCTGCGTCAAATGCGGCGTCGAACGCACGGCTGAACTCCCCGGTTGATGCAAAACGGTCTGCCGGATTCTTGGCCAATGCCTGCCGCAACACGGCGTCGACGCTCCGAGGGATGTCGGCCCTGAGATCCGAAGCGGATGGTACCGGGTCGCGCATGTGCTTGGCCAAGATTCCAACTGTGAACCCCTGATACGGCGGCGTGCCGGTCAGCATCTCGAAGACGACGCAGGCAAGCGAGTATGTGTCGCTGCGCGCGTCGAGCGGGTCGCCGGCCGCGTGCTCCGGGCTCATGTACGCCGGTGTTCCGACAAACACACCGGTATGCGTTAGGCGATCACCCTGTTCCGCCGTCGGCCTTTGCGCGATGCCGAAATCCGCAATCGTGGCATGATCTTCCTCGAGCAGGATGTTGGCCGGCTTCACGTCGCGGTGCACCAGGCCTCGGCGATGCGCGTAATCGAGCGCCGCCGCCACCTGCGACGTAATGCGGCGCACGTCGGAAATCGGGAGCCGATCGCCACTCGCTAGGCGGTCACGCAAGGTCCCGCCGCTCACGAGTGGCATGACGTAGTACAGCAGGCCCTCCGACTCCCCGGAATCATAGAGCGGGAGGATGTTGTGGTGCTGCAGGCCGGCAACGACGTCGATCTCGCGACGAAAACGCTCGCTACCTAACGCCGACGATGCACTGGCGTCGAGCAGTTTGAGTGCGACGGAGCGCCGGTGCTTCGTGTCTTCGGCGTGATAAACGGTGGCCATCCCGCCGCGACCAACCTCATGCTTCAGCGTATAAACGCCGATGCTGCGACCAGCGAAGGACTGAGCGCCGGGCTCGCGTACCGCGTCTGCCAGTCGATCAGGCGACATGGCGAACAGCGGATGCACGGAGCTTTCTGTCTGCAACATCGCGATGACTTCATTGCGCAGCGCCGTGTCACCCTGCACCGAGTCATCCACGAAGCGCATGCGCTCCGCGGCAGGTCGCTGGAGGGCCTGCTCGAATATTTCCACGACTCTTTCCCAGCGATCGTCAGTCACTCGAGAAGCGGAGCTCCACGCGTTAGCTGCGTGGTTAGCCAGGCGCGCGCGGCTCGCCAATCGCGTTCGACAGTGGCGGTCGAGATGCCCATCAACCGAGCCGTATCACTCGTGGAGAGTCCGGCGAAGACGCGATGCTCGACGACAAGGGCGCGCCGCGGATCGAAGGACGCGAGACGCTCGAGCGCTTCGTCTAGCGCCACCAAATCGTCAGGCCTAACGGGCGCCGCGTGCATCGCATCGTCGTAGGTCATCACCAGCGGGTCAGCTCCGCCGCGCTTCTGCGCCATGCGCTGCCGGGCGAGGTCTATGAGCACCTGCCGCATCGCACGAGCTGCGATCGCAAAGAAGTGCGAGTCATTTTTCCAGGGCGAGTCGCTCGAGCCGGCCAGCTTGATGTAGGTCTCGTGCACCAAAGCTGTCGTGTCGAGTGTTACCGGACCCCTGTCGGCGCGCACGCGATGCGCCAGCCCCTTGAGCTCAGCGTAAACGCGCGTAAACAGCGCGTCGACACCATGTTGCGGCTCTGCCGACTTGTTCGCGCTGGGGTCCGACGGAGTGTGCATAACGGTGTCACTGCCTGGCAAAAACTTGGTCTCGGCGATTCATGGCCCGCAAGCACCAGCGGCACGTGATGGGTTTCGGGCGAGTTCCCCGTAGAGCGCGCGTGAGAGGACCGGATGTGCCGGTCCCGCACACCAAAGGAGCTTCACATGCGCGCGTCTACACTCTTATCAGCGATCGCCGGCGTACTCGTCGCATGCGCCGACGGTCAGGTGCCTACGGATGCCGTCACGCAGTCGTCGGATCAAAGTGACGAGACAATTGGCGAGAACGCCGCTGTTCACTGGAACGCTATCGCCAGAGGCATCGTATCGAAGTACGCGTCGTCCCCACCAGCGGCTATTCGCGGTTATGCGCTCGTCGCGCTGGCACAGCATAACGCGGCCGCTGTCGCGGGAAATCTCGGAGTGCACGCGGCCGTCAGCGCAGCGTCGTCCGTGGTACTCTCGTATCTGTATCCTGCCGAGCAGGTCGCACTCGATTCGCTGCTTCACGCGTATCTGAGCAGCACGAACGCGAACCCTGAGACAGCGGAAGCGACAGGTCTCGGTCGCACAGTAGGAGCTAACATCGTCGCCTATGCGCAGACTGACCGGTTCTCCGCGCCCTGGACAGGAACCGTACCGACTGGCCCTGGCATCTGGTTCAGCGCGACGCCGCCGGTTGGCGCGATGTTCGGGCAGGCCAAGACGCTTCTCATCAATTCGGGCAGCCAGTTCCGTCCAGCGCCACATCCGGCGTTCGGGTCGCCGGAGTTCCAGGCCGCGCTCGCGGAAGTTAGGCAGATCTCCGATACGCGCACTCGCGAGCAGGACTCGTTGGCAAAGTTCTGGAACCTGCCTAACGGCACGTACACCCCGGCCGGCTACTGGAACGAGGAGGCGGGGCGACTCGTAACGAAGTACCGTCTGAATGAGCGTCGTGCCGCGCACCTCTTTGCGCTGATGCACATGGTCGCGTACGACGGACTGGTCGCGTCGCACGAAGCGAAGTACACGTACTGGCTCCTGCGGCCGACGATGGCTGATGCGGGCATCACACTGTCGATCCCGTTGCCGAATTTCCCATCGTATCCCTCGAACCACGCGACCATTTCATCGGGGATGGCGAGTATTCTCGGCACGGAGTTCCCAGCTGAGCGCGCTCGATTGCAGCAACTGGCTGACCAGGCCGCGCTCTCGCGTGTGTACGGCGGCATTCACTATCGCTTTGACGGTACCGCCGGTCTCACACTCGGCCGGCGCGTTGCCGAGTGGGCGCGGGATAACGACGTCGAATTGCGCACGCCGTTTCCTCTTAGGTAGTGCGCGCGGACGATTGAAGAGCGCGGCGGTGAACAAAGTCCGTTCGCCGCCGCGTTTTCTGCTGGCGACAACGTTGTCGTGAGGCTAGCGTCCTGCGCGAACAATCCAGGGGTAACCATGAGGCTTGTGTTGGGCACTGCCACGTTACTCGTTATGTGCGCTTGCTCTCGTTCGGAGGCGCCCGTCGACACGAGCCGCTACATGTTCGTGTGGGCTGGAGACGCTGACAATCGCGCTGGCGACAGCGATTTCCTCGCCGTCATCGACATCGATTCGACCAGTGCGCGTTACGCACAGGTCGTGGCCACGCTGCCGATCGGTGCTGTACACACGATGCCGCACCACACTGAGTCGCAAATGCCGCCCGACGGCCACGCACTCTTCGCCAACGCGTTTATGCCGGGTCGCACGTACCTCTTCGACCTAACGAATCCGCTGCAGCCGCGCATCGCGGGGACCATCGATACGATTCCAGGATTGCGCCAGCCACACAGTTACTTCCGTCTGCCCGACGGCCGCGTCGTCGCCACCGTACAGTTCGGCGACGGCAGAACGCGCGGTGACCCCGGTGGGCTCGCGATGCTCACGCCCGACGGTCGCGTGCTGCGGACCAGCAGCTCCTCGGACAAGGCTTTCCCAGGTGCGGCGATCCGCACCTACTCCCTCGATGTCTCACGCGCGGGCGATCGCGTGCTCACCACGAGTACGCCGATGGACAACGAGCGAACGGCGGATGTCGTGCAGCTCTGGCGCCTGTCGGACCTGTCGTTGCAGCGCACGATCGCGATGCCGGCGTCACCTAACGATTCCGCCTGGCGGCTCCCCTTCGAAGTGCGTTTTCTCGATGCCGACGGTCGTCGGGCATTCATGAACACGTGGAACTGCGGTTTCTATCTCCTTTCGGGCTTGGATGGACCGAAGCCCACGATCGAACGAGCGATGACGCTGCCGAACCCGAAGATCGCCGGTTGTGGCGTTCCGCTGCTCTGGGGGAAGTACTGGATCATGCCCGTCGGCGATGCCCGAGAGTTTCTCGTGCTGGATATTTCAGATCCACGCCAGCCCAAGGTCGCCAGCCGGCTCGCGGCCGACTCCAGCTTTTATCCGCACTGGATATCGCGCGATCCGTGGAACGATCGCGTGATCCTAACGACGGAAGGCCCTACTCCGCGCGTCATGATCGCACGCTTCGACTCCACCAGCGGAACGCTGCAGTACGACGAGCGCTTCCGCGAATCCACGAGTGGAATGCCTGGTGTCAGTTTCGCTCGCGAGACCTGGCCACACGGCGCGTCAGGACCTGCCAAGCCACACGGTGCGATCTTCGGACCTCCGCCTCATCTTGACTCGCTGCGCCGGCGAGGCTAAGACCCGCGGCCATGGCCCGCGTTATTCTCGCCCTGGATCAGGGCACGACAAGCTCTCGCGCTATCGTCTTCGATCACGACGGATCGATCCGTGCCGTCGCTCAGAAGGAATTCAAGCAGATCTTTCCGCAGGCAGGCTGGGTCGAGCACGATCCGCAGGAGATCTGGCAGTCGCAACTCGAGACGGCGCGTGAGGCGCTCGCCAAGGTGGGCCTAACGGCGGCCGACGTCGCCGCGATTGGCATCACCAATCAACGTGAAACGACGGTCGTGTGGGACCGAGCGACCGGCGCGCCCATTCACAACGCGATCGTCTGGCAGGATCGACGCACGGCCGCCTTCTGCGACAGCCTCAAAGAGGCCGGCCATGCGTCGGAGATTCAGCGCCGATCGGGCCTCGTCATCGACGCGTACTTCTCCGGCAGCAAGCTGCGCTGGTTGCTGGACAACGTGCCTAACGCGCGTGCGCGCGCGGAGCGTGGCGAGTTGGCGTTCGGGACGATCGATGCCTGGCTTGTGTGGAATCTGACTGGCGGCAAGCTGCACATGACAGATCCGAGCAACGCGTCGCGTACGATGCTCTACGATTTGCACACAGGGTCCTGGAGCGACGAGCTGTGCAAGATTCTCGGTGTGCCGCGCGCCGTGCTCCCATCGATCAAAGCATCGAGTGAAGTCTACGGCGAATCCGTGGCGTCGCTGTTAGGCGGCGCGATTCCGATCGCCGGCATCGCTGGAGATCAGCAAGCGGCCCTCTTCGGCCAAGGGTGTTTCTCGCGCGGGCTCGCAAAGAATACGTACGGCACGGGTTGTTTCATGCTGATGAACATCGGCAGCACGCCGGCGCCGTCGAAGCATCAATTGCTCACGACCGTCGCGTGGCGCACCGGAACGGACACTGACTTCGCGCTCGAAGGGAGCGTCTTCATAGGCGGTGCCGCCGTGCAGTGGCTACGCGACGGGTTAGGCATCATCAAATCGTCAGGCGAGGTCGAAGAGCTCGCCGCGTCGGTCCCCGATTCAGCTGGCGTCTACCTCGTGCCCGCGTTCGCGGGCCTCGGTGCGCCGCATTGGGATCAATACGCACGCGGCTTGATCGCGGGCGTAACACGGGGGACTAATCGCGGCCACATCGCGCGCGCGGCACTCGAAGGGATCGCCTTCCAGGTGGCTGACGTGCTCGACGTCATGAAGCAAGACTCCGGCATCGCGATGAACGAGCTGCGCGTCGATGGCGGTGCCTGCACCAACAACCTGCTCATGCAGTTCCAGGCGGATGTGCTGCAGGTGCCTGTTGTGCGTCCCAAGGTCATCGAGACGACGGCGTTAGGCGCAGCGTATCTCGCTGGTCTTGCTGTTGGTTACTGGAAGTCGAAGGAAGAAGTGGCCGCGGCGTGGCAGGCGGAGCGCCGTTTCGCGCCTGCGATGCCCCCGGGGCAGGCGGCACATCGCCGCAGCCGTTGGGCCGAGGCGCTCAACCGCGCTCGAGACTGGGAAGAGCGATCGAGCGTCAAGCAGGCTCCCTGAATTGGAGTCCTAACGCATGAGTCCATACGTTGCGGAGTTCATCGGCACCGCGTTGCTGATCCTTTTCGGCAACGGCGTCGTAGCGAACGTCGTGTTGCCGCGCACCAAGGGGAACAACAGCGGGTGGATCGTGATCACCGCGGGATGGGGCTTGGCAGTCTTCATCGGCGCATTCTCTGCCGCTCCATTCAGCGGCGCACACTTGAATCCCGCTGTCACCATCGCGATGGCGGCGACCGGGAAGCTGTCGGCGTCGATGGTGCCAGGGTACATCGCCGCACAGATGTTAGGCGCGATCATTGGTGCCGCGCTGGTCTATCTGTTTTATCGCGATCATTTCGCCGAACCGAACGACGGCAGCGCGAAGCTCGCCTGCTTCGCCACGGCGCCTAACATCCGCAATATGGGCCAGGCGCTGTTCTGCGAAGTGATCGGGACCTTCGCGCTCATCTTTCCGATCTTTCTCATGACTTCGGCGGCACTCCAGCCAGCTGGAGGGAGCGAAGCGACTCCGATCGGGCTCGGCTCCATCGGTCTCGTTCCCGTCGGACTGCTCGTCTTCGCCATCGGACTCTCGTTAGGCGGGACGACCGGTTACGCGATCAATCCCGCGCGCGACCTCGGACCTCGCATCGCGCACGCGCTGCTACCCATCCCGGGTAAGCGTGACAGCGACTGGGGTTATGCCTGGGTGCCCGTGATAGGTCCTATCCTCGGTGCGCTGCTCGCGGTGGGAGCGTACAGCGTCCTCGGCTGATCGCCCGTCAGCTCAGCGAAACGTCGCGATTTCCGTCAGTCGTTTGCGTTTCAACTGAGGAACGCGCGCGTCACTCGCCGGAAACCCCGTGACCACGAGCATCATCGGGCGCTCGCGTTGCGGCCGCTCGAGCACTTCGTTCAAAAACCCCATCGGGCTCGGTGTGTGAGTGAGCGCAACGAGTCCCGCGTTGTGCAGCGCCGCAAGCAAGAATCCGGTCGCAATGCCCACCGACTCATTGACGTAGTAGTACGCTCGCCGATTTCCATGGACGTCGACGCCGTATCTTTGCGCGAATACGGCGATGAGCCACGGTGCCGTCTCCAGGTACGGCTTGTGCGCGTCGGTGCCTAACGGGGCGAGCGCCGCCAGCCACTCGGCTGGCGCTGTCGCGTAAAACTCTTCCTCGGCGCGTTCGGCCGCCTCGCGAATCCGGCGCTTGACCTCCGGGTCGCTCACCGCCACGAAGTGCCACGGCTGCAGATGCGCGCCGCTCGGCGCTGTGCCGGCCGTTTCGATACACGCCTCGATGACTGCACGCGAGACCGGCCGTTTGCTAAAGTGGCGCGTGGTGCGGCGCCGCTGCATAGCAGCCGCGAATGCGCGACTCCTCGACTCCATTTCCTCTGGGGTGTACTCCACATAGCTCGCGAGAGGCTCGAACGGATACTCAGTCATTTGAGGGCGGCAATGGTGGCGTTGCGACGGAAGCTATCGAGACGATCTCGCCTTGCCGACCGTGAACTTGATCTGGCATCTCGCGCCGCAACGATCCTTGACCGATAGTACGCGCCATGTCTCGGCTGATGCGCGTCGTCGCGAGCACGGCGGTCTTCACACTGGCCGCGTGCGCGCAGTCAGGTCGCTCAACGCCACGCGTTCAGCCAGGTGAATTGCCCCCGACGTGGTACGCCGGGGGCGCAGAGTGCAAGGATACCCCGCCCTTCCGCGTCCACGCATACAACAGCGATTTCTTCATTTTGCGTCAGGCTGCCTGCACGAACTTCGAGAAACCTTTTCTCTATCTGATCTTCGGACGCGAGCGCGCGCTGCTGTTGGACACTGGTGCCGGCGCTGTTGATCTCGCGACGCCGATCGACACCTTGACTCGCAATTGGCTGCGGCGAACAGGGCGTCCAGCTGTCGAGTTGGTTGTCGCGCACAGCCACGCGCACGGAGATCACGTCGCGGCGGACAGCCAGTTCGTCGGCGAACCGCGAACTAGAGTCGTCGCTCGGGACACAGCATCAGTGCGCTGGTTTTTCGGCGTGAAAAATTGGCCCGAGGACGTCGGTCACATCGATCTCGGCGGACGCGTCCTCGATGTCATCCCGATTCCGGGGCATCAGCCAGCAAGCATTGCAGTCTATGATAGGCGCACCGGCGTGATGCTCACCGGCGACACGTTCTATCCGGGGCGTCTGTACGTGCGAGACACACTCGAGTACTCGCGCAGCATCGATCGCCTCACCGCTTTTGCCAACGAACACGTCGTTGTGCACTTCCTCGGTGCGCACATCGAGAACAGGCGCGAGCCGGGACGCGACTATCCCGAGGGCACTGTCGACCAGCCTGACGAGCATGAGCTGCAGCTCAATCGCGCCCAGCTGTTTCAGCTCGACTCTGCGGTGCGTGCGATGCGCGGGCGCTTTATCCGCGCTGTGCTGCCCGACTTCACGATCTGGCCGCTCACTCCATAACGCGCCAGGCCGTGGACGGTCCAAAGAGCGGGCCTGTGTTGATACGAACCCTTATCCAGGTCTGCTGGTTGCTCTGGGGCGTGCTCATGCTGCTCGCGCTTTATGGGTTGGTCCTCGTGTCCACGGAGCGCACGAGCAGCCCTGAGGCAGGTCGCGGACTCGGAGTCTTCGCTGTGCTTTTCGTCATGCTGCTCCTCGCCTTCGGCGCATGGATGCTCGTGATCGCGACGCGCAGGCAATCGACCGGCGGGGTCATCACACTGCTCATTCTCTTCGCGTATCCGCTCGTTATGCTCGTCGCGCAACCTGGCATCCGCGCGTACAGGCGCTGGAGCTTTGCGAACGAGGAAGCTCGCAACGGTGCTTTCGGCGACGCGACGCTCAAGTCCATGGCGCAAGCAATCGCCAGCAATGACACCCTAACGCTTAAGCGGCTGCTCGATGGCAAGCCACCACCGGATAGCAAGGACCGCGCTGGCAACGATCTCTTGGCGTACGCGCTTTATGTTGTGCGCGACAAACAAGGCAGCGTCGAGCCCGTTCGTGTCTTGCTCGACGCTGGCACCGATCCGCGCGCATCCCGGACTGCAAATGGCGAGGATGTCGTCAACTTCATGGTGTTTGGCGGATCGGACGCGGCGCGTGAGGCGATGCGGCTGTTGCTCGAGCACGGCGCAGATCCTAACGCTGCCGATCCGGAGACAGGCCAGACGCCGATCCGGAGCATCTACAACGAACCGCAGATCCTCCGCGCGCTCGTCGATCACGGTGCCGACATCGACCGCATTCAACCAGATGGCGTTCCGGCGATTGTTCACTTGATCGGCACGCGACAATGGGACTCCGCGCTGTACCTCATTGAGAAGGGCGCGAAGCTCGACGTCGTGAATGCGAACGGTCTTTCGGTTGACTATTACCTGAACGACTGGAAGGAAAGCGTGTTCGGCGAGCATCCAGCGGGTTGGGACAGCGTCCGCGCCGCGATAGCCAGGCGACGCGCAGCGCGATAGCGCGCCGCAGTCCAGCAGAGCGCGCCATTCGCAAGCCGAAGCATTATCCCAATTTGACCGATTCGGCTCGCCGCCTAACAAGTGAGATGGCGGCATTTTGTTTGCATAATCGGGTACGTCCGGCTCGACCTAACGGGGTACACAATGCGACGCACGATGCTTACGGCTGCCGTTCTATGCTTTATCGCGGCGCCTGACGTACACGGTCAATCGTTCAACGAAGGGCAGAAGGATTGCCGAATCTCATCGAGCTGCGAGCGGTCGTACTTCGACTATGTGCTCCAAAGCGCAGGTGCGATCGCATTCGACTTTTTCCTCCTGAGCTTCGATGGCGCGCGGCGCCAAAGCGCCGGGCGAACCCTGTACTCCAGTCCTGCGACGAATCGAGCAGATCGCTCATCGGATGTCGCGCCCACCCCTTCCGACTGGCGCACTGCGTTCAATGAAGATGACCGCGCAGACCGCGTCGTGGCGCCCGAGTCGCCTCGTAAGACGAATTCCAGAGGTGACTTAGAACGGACGAACACGCTAGCGCTTTCTT
>DASYRX010000237.1:0-5927 GCA_036003845.1 Gemmatimonadaceae bacterium
TCCGTCTCGGATGTGATATCCATCATGAGCGCGACGAGCGCGTCTTCGTCCTTCATCTCGCTCAGCAGATCATTCGCAACGGCGCTGCAGCTCGGTTTGAGCGCGATGCGCAACGTCTGCCACGTGTCGAACACGCCGCCACCGGACTTGTCCTTCTTGTCAAACTGCGTGGACAAGCTATCGAGAATGCCTTGCAGCACGTGCAGTGGTAGATCGTCCAGCAGGCCGCCAAGCATCACGAATTCGGGCGGCGGACTTGGCAGCGCGTTTTTCGCACTCGTGAACGCCGCAGAAACGCCGATCTTCTCGAGAAATAGCCTCAGAAGCTCTTCCTCGTTGAGGAAGCGAGGGTTCCTCAGCAGCGATTGGAGGACTCCCTCCACGGCGTCGGCGACGAATCGCGTCGTACCCTGGCGCAGGCGTCCGACGACTATGTCAATGGTCTCCTGCGTGAGGATGCACTGAATGTTGAAGATGTGCGCGTGACAGTTGATACGCATTTCCCAACCCCGTTGTAGATATTCGCAGCTTCTCTACCGTCACAACCCTTGCGCCTAACGGTTCTGTCATCGCTTTCGACGCCGTACTGGGGCGCGGAACGCTTCACTACCGAGACGCGACACTCCGGCGCGTCGATCGATATGCTGCACGACGATACCCGTGCTATTGATCGGGTGCAAGGACAGGCAACGCAGTGGTAGTGAGATTTCTTGATGATTGGACGACGATCGCTCATCGCCGGACGCCCAAACGGACGGCAAGGAGCGTGGGAACGGCAACGGCGAGCCATAGCAAGAAGCCATAGGCGAGCGGCCGAAAGCCTACGCTCCGCAGCTGTTCGCGCGTCACGCTGGTGCCGATCAGGAACAGCGTGAGCACGAGGGCTATGCGACCGGCGCGTGCCGTCGTGTCGAACCACTGCGTCGTTTCGGCGGGAGCTAGGGCGCGCACGATCGCGGCGAGGACGAAGAGTCCGATGAACCATGGTATCGGCAGCCGGCCGTTGCCTAACGTGCCGACCTTATGGCGCATGGCAAGCGGCGCGAGCAGAGCGAGTGGGACGATCCAGAGGGCGCGGGCGAGTTTGAGTACGGTCGCTTCGTGCAGCGACAACGGTCCATAACTCGCCGCCGCGCCGACGACGGAACTGGTGTCGTGGATAGCGAGAGCGGCCCAGATGCCGAATTGATGCTCACTCAGGCCGACGAGGTGGCCGATCGGCGGGAAGATGTAAAGCGCGACGGCGTTGAAGATGAACACCGTCGCGAGCGAGACGCTCATCGATTCGCGCGTGGCTCCGATCGCGGGTCCGACGGCCGCGATCGCGCTGCCGCCGCAGATGCTCGTTCCAGCCGTGATCAGAATCGTTAGGCCGCGCTCGATGTCCATCCAGCGCCCGAGTTGCAGGCCGACGGCGATCGCAAAGGCCGTCAGGAGCAGTGTGTACACAAAGCCCGTAGCGCCGGCGCTGAGCAACCTGTCGAGCGGGATGCCGAATCCAAGCGCGACGATTGCGATCTTGAGGAGGCCCGAGCTGGCGCTCCCCGTAACACGCGACCACGGATTCCCGATAACGAGAGAGAATACGATGCCTGCCGCCAGAGCGAGCGCCGGTGTCGCGAGCGGCGTCAATGCGAAGATGGCACCCAGGGACAGGAGTGCCACTCGAATGATCGATAGGGGGAGGCCGAGAGCTTCGGCGCGGGCTGTCATGAGCGGTCGCCAAAGAAGCGTTGTCGTACGGCCCGCGTCCAGCGCCCAACGGTCTCAGCAACCATCCTCCGAATGCTGCTGTCGACAGCTGTTCCGGCCGGCCAGCTCGATGACGGCAAACCCTAGCGCTGCCTAACGAACTTCAGATGCACGACTTTGGGGGCTGCGACAATGCGCGCGAGTTGCAGCCCGTGTAAGTCATCACCGACGCCATCGAACAGCCGCTCGCCGCTGCCTAACAGGATGGGAACGACACTGATCTCCATCTCGTCAACCAAATCGGCGGCGAGATACTGCTGACAAGCACTGGCCCCCCCGGCGAGGGCGATATCCTTGCCGCGCGCTGCTCGGCGCGCCTGCGCCAGTGCCGATTCGATTCCATCGGTCACGAACGTGAAAGTGGTGCCGCCTTCGAGGACGAGCGGCTCGCGCGCATGGTGCGTGAGGACGAACACCTGATGATGAAAGGGAGGGTTGTTGCCCCACCAGCCATTCCACGGTGAGTCCGCGTTCCATGGTCCGGGATGGCCGCCGAACATGTTTCGGCCCATGATCGTGGCGCCGATGTTGGCGAGCGATTCTTCCATGACGCGTGAGCTTTCGTTCGTCTCGCCGCCCGCCTTGCCATGTGCCTTGCGCCAGGCATCGAGCTCAACGGCCCAGTCGTGCAGCCGCTCTCCACCGATGCCGAGTGGGTTCTCGACGCTCTGGCGCGGACCGGCGACGAAGCCGTCGAGGGACATCGAGATTCTCATGCGCAATTTGGACACCGTGCAACTCTCGCGGGTTAGTTGTGGTTGTGTTCGCCCGCCGCGCCTGGCGTGCCTAACGCCTTCTTCAGAAATGGAACCGGCGCTTGTTGCAGCTGTGCGGGTTTGTCCCCCTGCCGAACGTGGTACGCGCTGTTGAGCGCGAGGTCGCTGTACGTTGTTTTCCTTCGTGCGGAGTCGGGCCACTGGATGCGCACCTCTTCGATGCGTGTCGCGCGTCCCAGACCGATGTGAAGCTGCAAGCTGCCGGCGCCAAAGGATCCACCCGTGTTCACGGTACGCCTAACCGTACGAGTCGCGCCGCTCGCATCGACAACGTCGACTGCAACTCGCGCGCCGATCGCGGAACGATTCGCCGTGCGTCCTTCCAGCTCCAGCTTGATCCACTTGTTGGCCGCCCAGCCGGGGTTCTCGAAGAGCACACTGGTTGCGCGGTCGCCCTGGTAGGCTCCGCCTAGCACCATGTAGATGTCCTGATCGCCGTCGCGATCGAAATCCGCAAATGCCGTCGCGTGTCCTTTCTGAATGTGCCCGAAACCACCAGGCAGCGTCACTTCGTCGAAGCGCTTCCCGCCAACGCTATGGAACATGCGGTTTGGTATAACGGAGCGAAGATCGGGATTTCCTGTGCCGATGTAGAAGTCGAGCCAGCCGTCATTATCCAAGTCGCCGAAGTTGCTTCCCATTGCATAAATGACTTTGTCCGCGAGGCCGACGCGCTGCGTCACATCGGAGAAGGTGCCGTCACCGTTGTTCTTATATAGATGCGACGACTCGACCGCGATCTTCTTTCCTTGTTGCACAGTCTCGAGCGGTAGACGCAGGTACTCGCGCGCGGCCATTTCGGCGAGCGGACTGTTCACGTCATAGCTCAGGACGAGCAGATCTTCCCAGCCGTCCTGATCGAAGTCCCAGAACCAGGTGGGGAACGAAGTGATCGGCAGCTCGACGCCGGCCGCCGCTGAGGTTTCCTCGAAGCGCCACGTATCTATGGATGTGCCGCCTCGGTTCATGAAGAGCTTGTTGCGACCGTACAGCACGGACGCAAAGAGATCCGGCAGCCCGTCATTGTTCACGTCGCCCCAGACGACGCCTTTCACGAATTCGTCGAGGTTGATGCCGACCTTGGCAGCGACTTCGGTGAATGTCCCGTTGCGGTTGTTGAGCCACAGCTCCGAGCGATGCGAGGGCCCACCTAACGAATTCGCGTAGGACTCGTTGCCGATGAAGAGGTCGACGTAGCCGTCCAAGTTGAAGTCGGCCCAGGCGGCGGTTTGCGATGGGTGAAAGGAGAGGAGCCCCGATTCGAACGTGACGTCCTCGAATGTGCCATCGCCGCGGTTGCGCAGGAGCGACTTGGGATACTTGCCGGCCTCGCCTAACCAGGCGCCACGCAACACGAGAATGTCGACGTCACCGTCATTGTCGTAATCGGCGTCGACAGTGTTGAGCCCACCGACGATGCCATCGAGCCCGGCCTTCGCCGTGTGATCGACATAGCCGCCGTGTCCGTCGGCCAGGAAGAGATGAATGGGTTGTGTGATGTCCCAAGACGTAATGAACAGATCGAGGTAGCCGTCGCCGTTGAAGTCGTCGACGCTCAAGCCGCCAGCGAGCTGAGTAACGGCGAGGCCAACTTGCGAGGCGATGTTTTGAAAGAGAGGGAAGGAATCGTTGGCACGTGGTGCCAAGTTCGGCACGAGGTAGTGCTTCGGGATGCTGTCCGGGTAACCGCCGATGGCGAGGTACGCCATGTTGAGCAGCCACTGCGAGCTGCGATCGTCGGGATACTGCTCGAGCAGTTGCGTGTACCGTGCGATCGCGCCGCGCGCGCCTTCCTGGAGCTTGTGCCGTGCCGCGCCCTTCAGAGGGAAGATGCAGACGTTCGCTGCCGGGTTCGTTAGGCAGTTCTCTTGCTCGCCCAGGCGCAAGTAGGCAATCGCCAGGAGGTCGAAGACAGGCTTGAGCTGCGGCGTGATCGTGTCGCGCGAGACCCCCGCGTCCTTGAGCAACTTCTGCAGTTCGTCGATCGCCTCACGAGTCTGACCAGCCTTGAGCCGCTCTTCCGCCATCCAGTGCCGTTTGTTGAGCGCCTCGGTGCCGCTTAGCCCCGCGATCAGTGCCTGCAGCTCGTCGGCCCGCTCACGATTGAGGAAGATGTTTCCCTCCGGGTTTGCCATCCCCTGCGCATTGATGACGGCCAGGGTGTCGGCCATGCGCTGCGTGCCGGTGCGTGCGCGTGTGGCCCGCTCCGCCTTGTGACTCTCCGCGGCCGCACAGCCCAACGCCGCGCTCAGAAAACACGCGGCAAGCCAGCGCTGTGGCGATGCGGTCCGCACAATCAGGAACGACAGCGCGACAGGATTGCTGCGCGATCCAGTTCTGGCAGTGCCAGTCGCTCGGGAGGAAACGCAGTCAACAGTTTTCTAGTCGCTTCATCGCAACTCTCCGCCGCACCGCTGGCCTTATCGGCATCGAGCAGCGTCGTGAACGCCACGAAGTATTGAAACGCCATTGTGCGCGACGTGTCATCGATTGTAACAGAGTCATTTGCGTAGCCGCGGTACTCGTAACGCTGAAGCAGATTGCTGCGGAGCGTGTCCCGATTCGGACCAAGATTGACGATAGGAACGATGCGCCAATAAAGTCCCTCGAGACGACCATATGGCGCCAGCCACGCCATCGCGCCGTTGCCGCCGGTGATCGCGAACGCGAGCGGAGAGCGCCACGCGTTGGAGCGAACGATATCAAAAAGTACCGTATCGGACGGAATTCTCGGGCGCGGCCGCACAATAATCGACGTAGGGAGATTCGTATCCGCGGCAAGACCGAATTGCTCTGCGCTCCCACGCACCGGAATCACGGCAGTTGTATCTATGACCGTGCTTGCTAGGCGCCGCCCGTCGGTCGAGCGTGGAAACGGAAACGATGGATCGCGTCGGGCGATCTGATCGATGTACCACGGCGCATTCGCGAGACTGAGATTCACGATGCGAACGTCGGGCCGCACACCCTCCACGGCCTGGACGTACAGCACCGGAAACGTATCGTTGTCGCCAACGGTGAAGTAGATCGCGTTAGGTGGCAGTGCTTCGAGTGCGTTCAGGGCGTAGTCCCTGGCGAAATACCGTGCAGAGGCGTCGTACGCCGACCAGTTGCCGATCAACTGATAGGCGGGGATTAGGATGATCGCCGTCGCCGCGAGTCCGACCGTTGCCAGCTGTCTGACTGTCGCAAGCCGCGCTAGAGATTGCATTGCGGCGCCGAGCGCGACGGCAATGAGCACACCTAACGAGACGAATACCGGCAGGTAGTGTCTGTCGAATGGCCTGAAGTAGCTCGCCGGTATATTGAAATAGAGCACCGTCATCGCCGTGTGGAGGAGCAGGACAAGCGTGAAGGCAAGGCCCAGACGGTGGTTACGGTGCCAAAGCGTCACTAATC
>DASYRX010000238.1:0-6226 GCA_036003845.1 Gemmatimonadaceae bacterium
CCATCTTCACTCTGCCAGAGCCTATTCGCATTGAGCGGATCGATCCACAGCGAGTGGAAGTCCACGTGGGTGTTGTTGGAGATGCGCTTGAACGTTTTGCCGCCGTCGGTCGACATCATGAGGTTCCCCGAGATCGCGTAGACACGGTTTTCGTCCACTGGATCGAGGCGCATCCTCGTGAAATAGAAACCGCGGTTCACGATGTCGACGGCTTTGTAGACGTTTGTGAACGTCTCGCCGCGATCGTCCGATCTGAACAACGTCCCCTCGTTCGATTCTGCGAGCACGTACACGACGTTCGGATTGCTCAGCGACGCCTGCACCGAGATCCTGCCTAACAACTTTGGTAGACCCTTCGTGAGCTTCGTCCACGTCCGGCCGCCGTCCACCGACTTGAACACCCCGCCCTGCTCGCTGCCGCTCTGATGCGTCCACGGCTTGCGCTCGAAGCGCCACATGCCGGCATACAGGATGTTCGGATTCTGCGGATCCATCGCCATTTCGGCGACGCCATGGCGATCGTCGATGTAGAGCACACGCTCCCATGTCTCGCCGCCGTTCGTCGAGCGATAGACGCCACGCTCCGCGTTAGGCCCGTAGACGTGGCCCAAAACGCCGACGTACACAGTTCGCGGATCGGTCGGGCTGACGATAATGCGCGCGATCCGCTCGCTATTCGTTAGGCCCAGGTGCCGCCAGGTTTGGCCGCCGTCTGTGGACTTGTAGACACCGTTGCCGTATGACGCCGAGTTGCGCGGCTTGGACTCGCCGGTGCCGACATAGATTACGTCGGGATTGCCCGGCTCCAACGCGATATCGCCGATGGAGGCAACGGGCTGTGAGTCGAAGATCGGTTTCCAGGTGATGCCGCCGTTCACGGTCTTCCAAATGCCACCAGACGCCGAGCCTACGTAGACGACGTTCGGGTTCCCCGGGACGCCTTCGACGTCCGCGATTCGGCCGCTCATATTCGCCGGTCCGATGTTACGCCACTCGAGGCCACTCCAGAGAGCGGTGTCGACGAGCGCGGCCGAGACATCCGCGAGGGGGCGGGCTGTTGCGGGCTGCTGTTGCGACCGGAGGGCCAGTGGGGCCAAGGGCAAGATCCAAAACAGATAGCTTCGAGTGGCCAGCCTTCTGTGCAGAGTCATCAGTTGCTTGGTGGGCGTAAAGATCCGTTGACGTGAGAAGTGAGCAGGGGTCTAGCTTGGGGCCTCGCTCGGTTACTCGCAACTCGGTCGCTAGCACCGTTCCAACTCGTTTCGCATGGGTAGCGAAACTCGGCGGCGAGCAATGGTTGGAACGGTGCTAGCCCGCTCTTCTGCTCACTTGCTATACTCGAAGCGTATGCGAGCAGCCCAGCGCGTCTTCGTCGCAAGCGCCTCGCTGGCACTGCTAATAACGCCAGTTCAAGCGGTCGCGCAGTCGCGGACTGACGACGTTTCGCGTATCCGCGCGAGGGCGCAGAGAGCGCAGCAGCAGTTCGAGTCGTATCGCCGGCGACTGCTTCCTACTACGTCGGGACGTTCGGCGTCTAACGAATGCGACGTTCGCATCGGGCGATTCTGCTACTGGCACGACGACGCCGAAGATCTGCCGCGTGAGCCGGAGCCGATTGCAGCCGCGCGCAACGCGCTCCTGCGGTCCCTGGACTCGCTCGCCGCACTCGCCCGCAATGATGTATGGATGGTGGGCCAGCGAGTTCGCTATCTGGTCGAGAGCAATCGTGCCGCCGATGCCTTGCGCGCCGCGACCGATTGCTCGGCGGCCGCGTGGTGGTGCGCGGCGCTACGCGGCTTCTCGGATCACGCGTTAGGCGATTACGAAGCCGCCGACCGTGAGTTCGAGGCGGCACTGTCGGCGATGACTCCGGCCCAGCGCTGCCATTGGACGGATCTTGGCGATCTCCTGCCTGACGCGTCGCACAAGGCGTACCGCGCGGTGCCGTGCGCCCAGCGCGACTCGTTGAATGGCCGCATCTGGTGGCTCGCCGATCCGCGCTGGGCGCTGGCCGGCAACGACCTGCGCACCGAGATCTACGCACGCCTAACGATGTCGCAGCTGGTGCAATTGGCTCGCTCGGCGCACGACATGTCGTGGGGGGATGACATGGCCGAGCTGATGCTGCGCTATGGCTGGCCCGCGGCATGGTCGCGCGCGTCTCCGTCGAGTGTGGATCCGACACAAATATCCGTGATCGGCCATGAGCCGTCACCGTCTTTCGATTTTCTGCCCGAAGCGCGCGCTCTCAATGATCCCTTCAACGCAGAAGCGTCGAGCTGGACGCCGACGGCGCCAAAGCCGTTGACGCGTTATGCGCCCAAGTACGCGCGCCGCTTCGCCGAGCTGACACCGCAGGTCGCGTGGTTCGCGCGTGGCGATTCCGCAGTGATCGTCGCAGCGTATGAGGTTGGCGCTCTGCACGACACTGTCTTCACACACGACAGCGTCGACGCAGCCGTCGTCTTATCGCGTGGCCCTGGCGAGATTGCAATCGCACGGGCGAAGACTGCGCGATGGGGCGTCTTTGTGCTGCCGACGCCTTCGATTCCCGCGCTGGTGAGCGTCGAGGTTGTTGATAGCGCCGGCATTGCATTAGCGCGCTCGCGCTTTGGGACTCAGCCGCCGGCCGATTCAGCGCTTTCCGACGTGTTACTCTTCGATGCCGCAGGCGGTATCCCCGAGACGTTCGAGGCCGCGTCGACTCGCGCGTTAGGCGCTCTTACGGTCAGTCGCCAAATACCGTTTGGACTCTACTGGGAGCTGTATGGTGATCTGGCGCAGACAGACTCCATCACGTACGCCGTCTCTGTCGAACGGCGCGGGGCGAGTTGGTTGCGCAGGCTCGCCGAGCGTACGCGGATGGTCGATCGACCGCAGCCGGTACGCGTTGGATTCGATGAGCGGCCTGGAGGCGGCGCAATGAGCGCGAGGTCGTTACTCGTGGATGTGTCGACAATTCCGGCCGGCGAGTATCGCCTAACGCTCACTGTGCGGAGCGGGGAACGCGTCCTCACGCGCGTGAGAGACATCGACGTGCGCTGATGGCTGCTGATAGCTGTCTGCTGTCGGCCGACGGCTGACAGCCACCAGCAGCTGGCAGCTAGTACATCCAGCTATCAGGTAGTTCCCCTCGCGATTATCAAGAACACGTCATAGAGGGCGTGCGCCCACGCCGTGATCCCGAAGCCGCGCGTCACGTACATCCCGCTGAACGCGAGCCCCGCCATCGTCCGGAAAACAAACGATTGCGTCGTGACCTGGTCGCCGAGCGGGCCGACGTAGTGAACCGCGGAAAACGCCACGGCGCCGAGCAGTGTGGCGAATATGCCCGACGCGATCGTCCCCCAGCCTAACAAGCGGCGAGCCACCAGCAACAGCGCGGACACGAGCAGCACTCGGAAGAGCAATTCTTCGTAGAATCCCGCGCCAAGCGAGATCATGAGCGCCGTTGGAAGCCCTAGTTGATCGAGCGCTGGCACAGAGAGATGCAGTGCCGTGATCAGTCGCGCCGTCGCCAGACCTATCACCAAACCGAAAGTGGCCGCGAGCAGAGCGGACTCTATTGCCATTCCAAAGAAGACAGGAAGGCGTGGAGCGCCATTCTTGCGCGCGTCTCGCACGATCACGACAGCCATGACGGCGACGATCACGCCGAGCAGAACCAGCGGCCCGCGCGAGCCAAGCAGCGATTGCGCGCCCTGCTTGAGCATCACCTCGGCGCCGTTGCGCACCCCGCTGGGCCCCGAGACGAGCCAGGCGGCGAGCTCGTACAGAAGGAGCAGCGGAAGCGCAAACGTTAGGCTGTAGCGCGGCGCGCGGCTCAGCGACCAGTAGGAAGTCTTAGCGGGCGCAGCGAGCGCGGGAGCAGCAGCAGTGGCCACGGTAGGCAACGAAAGGAGTGCGATGACTTACGTCAAGCGCGCCGTGCAGTTTCTTCAGCAGGCGGCGACCGAAACGAAACAGCCGGCCCCGAGGACCGGCTGTTCGAGTCAAGCTAAATCGAGATCAGAAGCCGCACTGCGGCGGTCGGACATCCTCCGGACGTGCATCACACTCCGCGCCCGGAATGGGCATGACCTTGGCCACGAAGAACGTCGGCCGGTCGAGCGGGAGCTGGGCGAGCCTTCCCCAGCGCCGCATATCGACCCAGCGATGGCCTTCGAAGATGAGTGACATGCGTCGCTCGTACATGATGATGTCGAGACCGGCACTGCCTGTGGGCAAACTCGTTAGGGCCGGCAGCCCGCCGGAAACTGTGCGGACCGTATTGATGTCAGTCAGCGCCGACGCGTTCTGTCCGGTGGCCCAATTCGCCTCCGCACGGATCAACAACAGTTCCTCGTTGCGGATGATCGGCACGGGCGACGTGTTGGTCTGATAGATATCGAAGCGGTACTCCGCCGCGATGTTCTGACTGCCGGGCGGGTTCACCGGTGTCGCGAGCTTGACCATCTTGCGCGTCGCACGATCGTCCGGCTGCCCATTCGCCTTGAGCTGCGCCTGCAGGTAGTTGCTCGCGTGCGCGAAGATGTAATTGTTAGTTTGGAAGTTGTTTGCGTTCAACGCGTCGCCGGCGGCGGAAGAATAGACGTGGCGCGGCCCCACGTTGAGGTCATTGAGCGTCACGCTCGCTCCGAGCGCCGACACGAACGACTCGTTAAGCGCCGTTAGGGCCGCCTGATAGCATGTGTTGCCGCAGCCTAACGTTGCGTGCACGAGACGTACGCGCGCCGCGATCGCTCTATTGTACTTCAGGAAGTTCGCCGGCGTGTCGAAGCCTGCGTAACCGGCGTGCAACCTGAAGGAGAAAGCGGCGCCACCGGCTGCGAGATCGGTCTTCGCCGCATCCAGCAATCCTTCAATAAACTGGAAGGCGGCGTCGCGAGAGACGAATGGCGCCGGCTTCGCCGTTGGGTCCGGATCCAGCTCGACCGGGATGCCGATCGTGTCACGTGTGGTGAGAACGTAGAACATGTCCAGCGCGCGCAGCGTCTTGGCGAAACCGTTCACTGCACTCTTTTGCGCCGCCGTGAGCGGCGAGGTGGATGCCGCAGCGATCAAGTTGATCGCGTTGCGTGCGTTGGTGAAGTAACCGCCCCAGTTGCCTGACGCGAAACCGACCGGATCGAGCCGCTGTGTCGCACCCGTTCCGATGCCTAACAAGTAGTGCGAGACCGTGCGGCCATCGGTCGGGAAATAGTTGTAGAGCTCACGACCGAACTGGCCAACATCGCGTATGTAGCCAGGCAGGTTGCTACGTTCCTGAATCGTCATCGCCGTCGCTACCAGCTGCACACCGTTCGGGTCTTTGGAAAGACCGTCAACGGTGGGCGAATTGTAGTTCGGCACAGTCAACTTGTCTTCGTTACAGGCTGCAGCGACAACCAGCAGCGCCGCGCCCGCAATGAGACGTGTCCATCGATAGCTCATATCACACGTCCTCGAGCCAGTGCTCGTCGGATGATTCGTTAGGTATCTCATCGGCTAGAACCCCAGGTCGATGGACAGGAAGTAGCTGCGCGACGGTGGGAACGGTCCCAGGTCGACCATGCGCACCACTCGGTTGCCGCCGTTGTTTACTTCCGGATCGAAGCCGTTGTAGTTCGTGATCATGAACGGGTTGCGCACGGCAAGCGATACACGAGCGTTCTGCACTCGGCCGAAGCGCGCGTACCAGTTCGTGGGCACCGTCCACGCGGCGTTGATCTCGCGCACCTTGAGGAACGATCCGTCGCTCAGGTACACGATCGTGTTCCGACCGCCGGCCCACGACTCGTAGCGGTACTGGCCTAACGGCTTGTTGGGATCGGGCGACTTCTCGTCGTAGTCCCATGTGGTGAACCCTTCATCCCACAGGTTCTGCGTCATGTTCGACAGCTTGCCGCCGTGGCGGTAATCGGCGAGGATGCCGACGTTCAGGCTGCGCCAGGAGAAGTCGTTCGAGAATGACATGATGTAGTGCGGATTCGCATCCGCGAGCGCCGTGTCAGCGCGCACGGTGCCGTCTGGCCGCAAGAAGTTGCCGTAGATCGTGGACACGGAATAACCCGGACGGAAACGCAGGCGGCCGTAGTCGTTGCCGAAGCCGCCGCCTGTGACGCCAAAGGGAAGCACTCCCGGCGGGAAGCTCGTGATCTTTGACGTATTCTGCTGCCACGACGTCCGCGAGGTCCACGTGAGCCGATCGGTCTGAACTGGCACGACGGTTACGCCCCACTCATAG
>DASYRX010000239.1:0-18300 GCA_036003845.1 Gemmatimonadaceae bacterium
GCTGGCGTCGCGTGCTGGGCGCGCCGCTCCTGCCATCACCGAAGCAGCGGCTGAGGACGAAGGGCCGTGAGAACCGTCACGGACGCGGACGCGCTGATCGCGGCGATGGCTCCGCGTCTGCGACGCCTGCGCTTTGCTGTCGGAGGCGAAGTTGACCCGCGCGGTGCCCCTGGTTCGCCCGAGTGGTTCGCGAACTACGGATACGGACCCGAGCATCTCTTTCTCAATGCGAGCCTGCCGCAACCCGCGCCGATCAGCGGTGCGCCGCCGCCGCGGCCATCGCGTGGCGGCGGCTCATCGAGCGGCCTGCTGGGCGGCGTGCTGGGCGTGCTCGGCACACTGGGTGCCGGGCGCTCATTGGAGAACGCGCGGCGCGGTCAGCAGGGTGCAGGAGATCTGCGAGGAATGGATACCATCGAGCGCGGAGCGGCCGATACGTCCGGAACGAACGCGTGGATCGATCAGGACCTGGCGAACCTGCCGATGCCGACCGCTGATTTCGGTGACGCCGACTTCTGGGATCAAATGCACGCGGGAGCATCCGACACATCGGCAACCGATGCGTGGGTGAATCGCGAGCTGGACGACTACGCGGCGAACATGCCGATACCCACGCTCGATGAGCAGGCACCGTGGACGCAACGTCTCGGCCAAGGTGTGCGCGGGTCCATCGGGCTTCTGGGCGGCGCGGCGCAAGGCGGCGTCGGCGGCACTGGCAACATGCTCAGGGGCGGCAGCGATCTGTACGAGGCCACGTTGGGACCGAGTGCAATGTCCGGCCGCGCGGGGAACGTCGGTGGCATTCTCGCAGGCATCGACGAGGGCGGCGTTGAAGGGTACGGCTCAGCGGCTGCCAATGCCGCCGACCTCGCGGGCTCGCTGGGCTATGGCGGCATCGGCAAGGGTGCGCCGGTGCTCGGAGGGCTGACCGATATCTACGGCGGGCTGCAACGCGGCGACGCGCGCGGCTACCTGCAAGCGGCCAGCGGCGCTGCGCAGACGGGCGAAGCGCTCAGCTCACTCGCCGGGGGCACGTCGGCGCTGAGCGGTGCCGGCGGTGCGCTGTCTGCCGCAGGCAAAGCACTGCCGCTGGTGGGTGGCGCGCTCAGCGCGTATGACGCCTACAACGCCGCCGCCGCTGGCGATAAGAAGGGTGCCGTCATGTCCGGCGCGCAAGCGGGCGCGGCGATCGGCTCTGTGATCCCAGTCGTGGGCACTGTGGTCGGCGCTGCAATCGGCGCAGTCGTGGGACTGATCGGGGCTTCGATGGGCGACAAGCAGATGGCGTCAGAGTCGTACTACGGTGCCTACAAGGGACTGTCACCGGATAAAACCGTGCGCAGCTGGTCGCAAGATCAGGCCGACGGCGCGATGTTCGAAGCGCTCAAGTCGCACACAAAGAGCGGCAACGCCAAGCGCTTCCAAGACGTCGGCGAAATGTATCAGGCGTTCGGGGTCTCGGATAATGACTACTCGGGAATGCAGCGCCAGCTTGGTCAGTTCATCCGTGGCTCGATCGAAGCCGCTCAGCAGATGGGCGGTCTGCCGAAAGACCCGAAGGAACTGGCGAAACTCGACGGCCAGCAGATCTTTTACAAGATCATCACGCCGGCCATGCAGGCGAAGATCAAGGAAGCCACTGGCAAGGACGCGGTGGGGTGGGCGGTCGACCGCTCGGGTGGTGACTCGGGCCTGCACAACATGATGGCCGACTGGACCGACTACATGACTTCCCACTGGGATGAGATCGGGAAATCAATGGCGGCCGCGCCGAGCGGCGGCGGCGGGGCCAAGCGCCGCTCTGGCATGGTCATGAAGAAGGCGCGCGGCGGTGCGCTCACCACGATTTACGGGAGATAACTCCATGCCTTCAAAGTCACCGAAACAGGCGCGGCTCATGGCAGCGGCTGCACACAATCCGAGATTCGCCCGAAAGGTCGGCCTGCCTCAACGCGTCGCACGCGACTTCTATGCTGCGGATCACGGCATGGCGCTCGGCGGATCTGTCCAGCCTGGCGGTCTCGATCGGCTCTCGCAGACCGACGATGTGCTGCGCAATGCGTCGCACCGGCTGTTACGCCTGCAGCCGTTCGCAGCGGGTGGCATGGCCGACGAGCCGGCAGACCCGCAGGAACAGGTCGAAGCGCTGCAGGCGGAACTCCAGTCGCTTCTTCAGCGCGTGCAGGAGATCGTTCAGCAGCTCGAACAGCTGGGAGTGCCGATTGGCGACGAACAGCAAGAGATGGAAGTGCCTGCAGATCAGGAGTAGCCGCGATTCAAGCCCAGCGTCTCGATGCTCCAGTCATCGCCGTGAATGATGATGATCGTGCCGCGCTTGCCGAGCCGTTGCGCGTACTTCGCCGTCCAGCAGCCGCCGGACTTCACGTGACTCTTCGTTCGGCAGTGATAGCAGAATTCGAACCGCATGCCGGTGTACGTCGCCGGCAACTCGCGGACGACGATGGATAGCACGACGTCCGAGTCCTCGGCGATCAGGATGTTGCGCTGCTTGTAGCCGCCTTCCCATTGGCGCTTCTCCGGCGGGTGCTGGACCGTTGGCAACCCGAGCGCTCTGGCCTCCTCGATGGCCCAGATATCAATCCCGCCCAGATGGCAGGCACCGCTGACGACGGCCAGATTCAGGTCGCGTGCGCCGCCCTTTAGATATCCACGAATGAATCGTCGCGCCGTGGCCTCGGTCTGTGGGGTGAACTTCGCAGCCTCATGGCCGACGATTCCGACCTTCATCGCTGCTCCTGCGACGGATCAGGCTTGGCCTTGGCCCAGAATTCAGCCGCCCGCAGGCGCTCAATCGCCTCTTGCCGTCCTCTGTGAATTGCTTCCTCTTCCGTGTCAGCTTCGACGCGGATCTTCCAATCCAGCAGTCCGCAATACACATCCCACGTCATAGGTCACAGCCTTTCGACTCGTGTGAGATCGTACACTTCGTCGCTATTGTCTATCCGCTTCGGCTGAAATGGAGGACAGAACCAGAACTTCGCGCCACATCCGGCGCACTTGACGTTGCGCGCAGTGCCGCCCCACGGACCCGGATGAAACTCCTTCGATCCGCAATCGGGACACGCGCGGTCAGTGTTCAGGACAGCACCGAACGTAGCGTGCCGGTACGCATCGACGGCGGCTCTCGCAGCTTGGCGGCGCGTCATACCTGGCGGATCGTTGTCCGTTGCTCCGGGAACGTAACAACCGCACCGGCGCTCGATGTGCGCGACGGAACCGATGGCGAGACGCATCAGACATTCCATGTGCCACGGCTGACCGTCGGCGGTCGTGTCCCACGGATCGCCGGGGCGGATGGGCTCGTCGCAGTGCAGACAGATCGGGTGAACGCGGTCGAGCATAGGTCTTACAGCCAGATCCAATCCATCCGCGCCCAGTTCACGCGGTTCGGATTCTGAAGTTCGAGGAAGTACATCAGCGCTTCGCCGTGAACGCGCCGCCATTCGGACAGCAGCCGCTCCTTCTCGTCGGGCGTGGCATCCGGGCGCGGGTACACCTGCTGGTTCGTCAACTCGAACCGGCGGCGGAACTCGGGCATCGGCTGCTCGGGGATTACCCCTGCGTTGATCTCGATCCACAGCTTGGCGGCGATCATGACACCGGTCCGTCCGTGAACCCGATGACACCGAAGCCGCGCACGATGACGATGTAGGTGTCCCATCCGGTGCGCGCATCCGTGCCGCCGTAAGGCTCGACGGTGAGATCGTCGGGCTGCATGGCGATGTAATAGATTTGGAGGATGTTCTGCAGGTGTTTGATGAGGGCAGGCCGGTCCGGCACATCCACCGTCGTCTCCATTGATTCGACAAGCATGCCGCGATGCTCTCTGAATTTCATGTCTGTCTCCCCTGCCATATGCCGACGCAGTCGATCCCGTCCAGCGCGCGTGAGTACAACCAATCCTGCGCGATGCGCTTGTGGTCGATGTCGAGCAGCGGGTGCTGTGCGTGCGTTCGCGTGTTATAGATCATCACGTAGGCTTCGCAGTTGCGCAGGATCTCGCGTTCGTCGGGCGCGTACATATTGCCGCCGCGTGCGTGATGCTCCGGGCGGTACAGGTGCGTGATCCACGATCCGATCACGAGGCGCGGCTGATAGCAGCGAATCGCGGTGATCGCATCCAAGCGCTGCACGTTTGCGCCGTAGCGGACCGGCTCTTGCTGCGCGAGTTTGTAGAGACGGTGGATGTCCTTGCGCTCCTGCATATGGTTGTCGGTTGCCGGAATTCCGAGCGCGTCAGCGAGCACGCCGTTGCCGGCACCGATCTCGATCGCGGACCCCGCGTACATCTCGACGAGCTCGCGCAGGAAGTCGACCAACTCCTGAGTGTGCAGGCCGTACACTCCGTGACGCACGCAGAACAGCGTACGCTCTGGCCGTGTTGTCCCCGCGTAGTACGAAGCCGGCATGATCTTGATGCGACCGTCGGCGTCGAGCACGTCCGGCGCGATATCGCGAATGTTGTCGGCGTCAGTCAGCAGGAACATTGTCTTCGTCCAAGTACGCGCGGATTGCCTCGCGAATCGTCGGCTTCCATTGGTCCGCAGTCACAAAGAACGTCGTGTTGATATCGGCCGGGCCATCGTCCATCGGCACGTTCTGAATGCCCGAATCGGAAACGGCCCAGTGCCCGTTGTCATCGTTGATGATGCCGGGGCATGCGCCTTCTCCTGCGGCTTGCTCCAGACCGTCCAGCAACCCCGTATCGGTGTGTCGCGCGGCAGTCCACGCATGCAGCGCAATCGATTCCTCGTAAGCGCTGTCCTCATTGATGCGCGGATGATCCTTGACGAACGTCGGCCACCATTCCTTGAAGCGCAGCGGAGCAGTTCTCGGTTCGTGAGCGGGTCGCACTACTACGCCCTGCTTGCGCACTTGTGAAACGATGTCGCACAAGCGGGCCTGTCTTGCAGCGCCAGCCTCGCCGTTCAGGAGCACGTCAAGCTCTTGAACTAGAGAGTCGATATCTTCGGCTCGATACCAGTCAGACGTTTCCAGCTCGCGAAGGCGCTCGATCTCGTCTGCAGCTTGCGTGCAATCGTCAGCCGTCGCATGTAGGCCAGAGCTGCGCGCGATGATGCAGGCTGCACGCAAGCGATGGACTAGCTCTTTCGATGTCACTTGATCATGCATGCGTTATCCCCCCGTCTAATTCGCTTTGCGGCGGTGGGCGGCGTTGATCTTCTCCAATAGATCGCCTGCCCCGATGTTGAGCGCTTCCATCGTCAGAAGCGCGGGGCCAGCCTCGTCCATTGATGTGAACGGCGTGCGCCCGGTCTCATAGTGAAATTTGCCGCTGCGGCAGATTCGGCACCACGGGTTCGCGAGTTTCAGCGCCACCATCTGCGTCAGCATCTCTTCCGTATCGCGTGCGCCTTCGGCGACGGTGATAGACGCATCATCGAACGCGCCCGCGATGATGCAATGTCGATGCTCGCAGAGACACTGAGTAAGCCAGATCGCCATGTCGTTTCACCGGTCTTTGAGAGTGTCGATGTCGACGAACTCGACGACGTTCAATCGCTGCGCAATCTGTCCAGCCGCGAACTCGTCCTTGTGTGCGTTCCAGAATCCCCGGCAGCACACCTTGCTGTCACCGTGATGGCAGGCGCGGTAGCCTTTGAAACCGATATGCTTGTCGCGCACGTCGTCTTCCAATTTCTTCAGGTCAAGCGTCGAGTCCGGGCGATAGATACAGGTCGCACACAGCCGCCGTTGCACCTTGAACATCGCAGTGGCCGCCACTAGCGTCCGATACACTCCGGTCGCATTTCAGGATTTCCCGGCGTGCAGACCGGAGCGGGCGGACCGGAACACGTACCGACGCAGACTTCCGGCCCGTCGTTCGACGCGCCGTGCCCGCCGCTGTTGATGGTGTCGGCGATCGCGAGGCACACGCCGAGCGCGAGCACGGACCACCCGATGAATGCTGCCTTCTCGCTGCCGTCGAGCTCGTGCCAACGCTTACCGTCGCCGAACGGCGTGAACGACGCGCAGCCCGAGATCGAGACCGAGAGCACGATGACTGCAATGCCTTGCCTGATCATCCTGGTTTTCCTCCCGGTTGTGTCATGAAGTCCGACGGCACCAAGCCATGCTTCACCAGTTCAGCGAGCATGCTCTGCTCTGTTTCGCCGTAGAAGATCACCACGCGCCCCCTGTCGAGCCCGAGGTGACGCAAGTCGATATCAATCGGCCGACCCTTCTTGAGTTGGTCAAGGTTCATTGCCGACAGACCGAACATGAGGACATCGCCGGCGGCGCACTTGATCATTCTGCGGTTCCCTCGGCGCTCTGCTTCGGCTTGATTGCAGAGTGCTCCAACTGAGCCGCAAGCCGCTCCAATGCGGTCCGCGTCACTTCGAACTCCTCGTGGTTGGCGATGTTGAGCGCCCGCAGCACACGCTTCAGATAGCGCACGTACATCGTCGCGTGGTGGCCCGTGATGTAGGCGCCGGGTAAGTCATCGCCGAACTGAATCGGCCCGGTCTCTACGCTGGGTGATATCGCAGGTAGTTTCCTAAGTTCGGGCATTTGGTGCATGCTCCCTTTGCTGGACTATTAGGGAAGCCGCGCGCCGTGCGTTCCCCACGACCCTTCTGGTTTGCGGGGCGCGCCCCAGAAGGACACGACGCGCGACTTCCCTAATGGTTCGGGTCATCGAACAGTCCGCCGACAATCAGTGCGCGGACATCATTCTCAATCGCCGCAAGCAGCTCGTCCGCTGGTAGGCCGTATTCCCGCAGAATCTCCGCAAAGGACATCCCGCAGACGAACTGCGCGAGGATCGCGGACGGGTCAATCGGCCGACCATTGGACGGCTTCTCGCTCATCCTGCCTTCCGCCGGAGGCTGGCTATTTTCGAGTAAGCCATCGTCAGATGTCTGAGCACAGCCGCTGGCGGCATTTCCAGCCGTGCGGCGATGTGCTTGTAGGTCATGGCATCGCAGGTGTGGAACATCAGGCACTGCCGCTCGATGGACGGCAACTGATTCACAGCGGCGACCAACTCCCGACGCGAAAAGCCGTCCGGCGAATCGACCTCGCCGGGTGGGGCTTGCTTGGCTGCTTCTTCTGCGGCGTACTGGAAGACGAGTGTTTGGATGTCCTGCGCGTTCTGTTCATCGTCGCCGGCCCAGAGGTGCTTAAAAACGGCCCCGCTGATCCGATCCAGGTACTCGGCATCGCTGACCTGCACCGCCGCCGGCTGCTCCGAGCGCCACCGCGAGAGCACGCGGGCGATGAAATCCCCAAATGTCCTAGCGCTGCTCATTGCTATCTCCCGATGTTGGACGGTAGTTCCTGCATTTCCCGAACCAGTGCATCGACCAATGTCACCGCATCAGAGTCGCTGATGTTCTCGTTGTACGCATCGCGCAGGATCTCCAGCACTGCGGAAGCGCCGCTGTAGTACATCGCGCGATCTCTGCGCGATGGCACGATGCCGCCCCCGCTGGTGACGAAGTTCTCGAACTCCGTCCAGCGGTCAGCAAGTGACCATTTACTCTTTTCCATTAGGTGCTCGCCTTTCGGCATTCCGTTTTCTGCTTTGCGCGGGCTTCGATCACTTTCCGATCAGTGAATTGCGTGCCCACAAGACGGACAGGTGGAAAGCCCCGAGATCGCGTGGCCGCATGTCGTCCAGCTCTGCCACGGCGCGATTCAGAAAGATCGTCGCATCGCGCACGGCGATGGACCCGTCCGCAACGGACAGCGCCTTCGCGCCGTTCTTTGCAGCGGCACGAAACACCGTCACCTTCTGCGGAGGAGTGCCATTGACCGGCACCACAGCGCCGCCGGACTGGAACTTCTTGCGCCAAGCGTAGACCGATGCGTCGGAGACGTGATTCTTGGCCGCGATCTCCTTGGCGTTGCCGCCTGCGTCCAACTCCGCGACCGCCGCGCGCTTCTGCTCCAAGGAAAGGCCCGACACGGCGTTCCGTCGTCCTGCGACGACGGGAGCAGGCTTCGCTGTGCCGCCTGCCGGCGGTTGCGCCGAACCGTTTCCGTATTTCTTTCTCCAGTCATAGATCCGCGAGACGTGGATCTTGTGCTCGGTGGCGAGTGCGGCCGGCGTCTTGTTGCTGAGCTGCGCGACGACGGATCGCTTGAACTCTTTCGAGAAGGTGCGTGACGCGTGTGGGGATTTCGCGCGCGAGTTCATGCGTGTTGCCTCTCTTTGTGGTGATGGCCGCTGCTGGTGTGCCGCCGTCTCTCCATGACCTTCAGCTGTACGACGTTCGATTTCGCGCGGCGCTTCACGTCTTTGAACATCATCACGCGCTTCTTCTGCAGCGTCTCGTGATCAACCAACGTGACGTCATCGTCCTTGACGACGGCGAACTGCTGCATGCGCCGTTGATATTTTCGAAGTTTGCGTGACCGTTCGAGGATCTCGGCCGGCCGACGCTTCTCCCACTGGTGCATGTTCGCGCGGCAGTTTCGGCAGGTCACCATGTTGCCTGTCGACTCATCATCGACGCAGACGATACAAATTCCCGTCATGGTTATCGCACTCCCTTCTTCAGAAAAAATATGAACTACGAACCTAACCCGTAGCATCCGAGACTAAACCATGAGTTGAAAGGCCACAATCGGTCAACCTCGGCAAGTTTCAGCGCATGCCGGGCACGCTGATAACCTTTTTTTACTCACGCTTGTGAGGGTGACGACCGAATTCACCTGTTCGGTATCACGTCGGGGGCGTGGGCCGATGCCGGCAAGGCGTCGACGGCGACGGGTTGGCGACGGTTGCTCCGCGCTGTACGCAACGCTGGACGCGCTTACCAGCTTCGCGGAATGCGCCACAAATCCTAGCGGCTGATGTGAGACCGCATCATCGCGAACAGCTCCCTTCATCCTGGACTCCCCAATCCCCGCAGAAACCGATCAGGGTCAAAACAGCTGCAGGACGCGCGGAGGCGGGCTGCAAGCGTTCTGGCGACCTGCTCTATACCTGCGGCGCTGGTGCTCTGACCTCCGTCCACGCGCGCTCTGAATCGGGCTGTGGCGGATCGCCGAGGCAATCAAGCATCCGGCTCTCCTGCGCGTTTACCCCTTTCAACCGTGTAGGGGGAAGCCGGGATGACAGCATAAACCAACACTTGATCCGGGTGTTGGTGCTGTCACATTTCCGCGAAATTGGCCCAAAACCACCCTTCTTGCCGATTTCTCTTATTGCCTTCGCGAGCCGAAACCATCAACGCCACTACCATTGCCTGCTGCCGGGTTGATTGGTCAGCAGGGGAAAAGCAGGGGATGAGTTCGGCGCGTTGAGCGGTCTAGGGAGTTCGTGTGAAGCTGATGAGACGCGACGCCCGCTTGAGTAAAGCCAACGGCCGGTTCCTTTACGCAACGGTTTTACGTACCGGTTACGTACGGCCGAGAGTCCCGCTGCGCAAGTGTCTGGAAAGATTGGCGCTCCCACGGGGATTCGAACCCCGGTTTAAGCCTTGAGAGAACCCGGCCCCGCGTCCAGAGAGACCAGAGAGCCGCGTAACGCATTGATATCCGGTTCTCGCCAGACCATAGAGACCGGACGGTTTCAGAGCGTTTTTACGTACGGTTACGTACCGGACCCGGCGCAGCCTGCGGGCCAAAAAAAGACGCCGACAATGTAAACTAGCAGTTGATGACGTGACCGGTCACGGTTTAAAGTGGCTCCCAAGATAGGAACGGACGGGAGCCGCAGCAGTGAGCAAGCGAACCAGCAAGACGGAACACGGTACGGCCTTGGAAGCCTTCGAACAGGAGAAGGCACAGATCAGCCGGCTCCTCGGCCAGATCCAGCATTGCATGCACGAATATGACCGCGACGTCTCAAGCGTTCCGGGCGGTCATCAGGACTGGTCGCACGCGGGCACGCTGACGAACGTCCGCGAAGCGCTGGAAGGCGCGATGGAATCCCTCGACAGCGCGCGCGCGAACACGCGCAAGCGCCGCAGCCCGGATTCCAAGGAAAACCTCTACGTCACGCGCTCGGACGGTCGCCGCGTCCGCGTCACCGTTCCCACGGACAAGGAGTAACCGGCCATGACACGCGACGAGATCATGAACCTTCAGGTCGGCGACGCCATTGAGCGCGATCTGATCGGCACCGGTAACTGGACGCAGACGAAGGTCACGCAAATCTTCGGGCGCGGCGTCTCCGCGCAGGGACTCGCCTACGTCTGTATGTACACGGATCTTGGCGAAGGTGCCGAAATGTCCGGCAGCGCGACCGAAGGCGATGGGCGCTACTTCCGCCTGCCCCCCGCTCAAGCTGCTGCTTGATTCCGATCAACTCACGGGAGGAACCCGATGATCATTGCACGCTTTCAAATTGGACCGGACGACGTTGCTGTTGTCGTCTCCATTGACCAGCAGGGACCGACCCTGTTCATCGTCACGGCGGAGACGGACGACGACGTCCAGTTCCGCCGCAGGTATCCGACAGCGCGCGAAGCCTTCGCCGCTGCGGTCGAGCAGACGGAAGGGCCGATAGACGACGCCATCGAAATCATGGAGGACGAAGCATGAGCACCGCCATGCCATCCCGCGATGAGACGTTCCGCGTCGAGCGCGCGCGTCTTGTTCGCGCGGTGACGCCGCGACGCGGCAAACCCTACGAGCACAGCTGCGAGCGCGAGATATTCGTCGAGATTTTGCATTTGATCGACGAGTGCCACGGCGCGTCGTTCACCTACGAAGAAGTCCGCAACGCGTTAAACGCGCCAGCGTCGCAGGTCGCCACGGCATTCGCGTTTCTCCGCGAGCGGTCCTGCATCGTCGCCGCGCCGCGTCGTCGGAATCGCGCGGCGACTGACGATGCCTTCCTTGATGGCATGACGGAATTTCTCGCCATTGAGGGCGAAGCATGAGAACGCAGGACACGTTCACGCAGATGCTCGGCGACGCCATCAAGGCGCGGCACTTCGACTTCATCGTCAATCATGACTACGCCAACACCGGGATCTACCGCGCGCACGTTGAACTTCGCCCGGCGTTGCAGGTGCGCTTCAGTTTCCAGACGGACTACGCGACCTTCACCGTTGACAGCGACAAGGGTCACGAGGAGTTGCCCTACGTGCGATTCGGCGAACTGCTCGCAGCGCTGGACAAGATTCTCGCGCACCTGCCGACCCCGAAGATGAAGAAGCGCTCGCGCACGCGCCGCGCACATGCCGGCTGGCGTCCGGCCGCACAATCAACCAGCAAGGAGTGAGCCATGCTGATCACGTTGCAGAAATTGAAGTACGCGGAGTTCGCAAGCCAAGAGACGTCGTGCTTCGAAGCGGTCGTCGTGATCGACGGCGTGCCGGCATTCGGCGCGAGCAATGACGGGCACGGCGCACCCGATCACTACTACCCGCTGAAGGGACAGAGTCGCGATGACTTCGACCGCAACTACGCGCGCGTCGAAGCCTACGCCAAGACTCTGCCGCAGATGAAAGCCTTCGGCGTGATGCTGGACCAGACGGTCGAAACGCTGGTCGACGGCGCGCTGCACACGCATCTGGTCACGAAGGATCTGCAGCGGTTGCTCAAGCGCGCCGTCGCGTTCGTGCGGACAGGGAAGGTGTACACGCTCTCCCTGCGCGGAAAGAAGCCTGCGCAGTTGAGCGATGGAGACTGGCAGCGCATCGAATCGCAGATCAAGGATGGCACGATCCTGAACCGCGTGCCGTTTGAGCAGGCGCTCGCGCTCTACCGCCAGATTGCGCAGGAGTAAGCCACCATGCAACCCAAGGAACCCGACTACGTAGCCGCCGCTAGGATGATGGGAGACCGCCGCATTGATATGCGGCCCGAGCAGCCCGGCTACTATGTGCTGCGCAACGCGGACGGCAGCGTGGTCGATCAAGGTGAGGATCGGCTCGCGGAGTTCTGCTGCCGCGCCCGCGAGATCGGACCGGGTGCGAATGTTCACGAGGAACAGCACCCCACGAAGCCCGGCACGCCGTTCGGCTTTCACTACTCCGTGACGGAGACAGAGTTGCGCGAGCTGGCGCGCTTCTGGAAAGGCTACCCGAACAATCCGCCGCACGTTCAGCACATCGTAGAAGCGTGGGCCGACCGATGAAGGCGAGCAAGCAGATGCCGCTCACGCGCGAGGATCTCGACGTCCTCGAATTCATCGCGCGCCGCATGCGATCCGGTGAGCCGGATCGCAGCGGCATGGAAGCGCGCGCGCGCGCGTACCAGATGCAGGACGACGGCAACGAACGCGTGACGCGCGGCACGGGAGCGACGCGATACAACCGCCCCGTCACGCGCGTCTGCGGAGCGCAGCGATGAGAACGAAGGTCACGCAGGCCGTACGGCGGCAGCGCCGCAAGCGCGACAAGATGAGCCGCTTCGGGTTCAAGCGATTCGAGGCGTGGATTCACCACGATGACGAGGACGCGGTGCGGGAGTTCGTCAGATCGCTGAACGAGCCGCGTATGCGCGTCATCGCGGCTAACGAGCGCACACAGCCGGCGCTAACGGCTGCAGCGGCCAGCAGCACAGGAGCAGGCCATGATCAGAAGAACACGGCAGAGCGAGATCACCGGCAAGATTTCGGCGCGGTGCCGCCACGTCGAAGGCGGAGAGCAGTGCGATAAGGCGGTCTACGCGCACGGCTATTGCTGGCAGCATCAAGGGAAGCTGCGCCGCCGTCGCTTGGCGCTCATGAACTTCTATCAGACGGGCGTGAAGTTACGCGAGCAGGTGCCGAGCGAGTCAACGCCGGACGATTGCTCGCGCTGCCACGGCGAGCGGGGCGGCGCGAGGGGGAATGAAAACGTGGTTGACGGGGTCTTGCTGTGTGACTACTGCCACGCGGATGACCTGCGCGCAACCGTCAGCAACTGACCGTCCAGCACGGAGAAGGATCGTCATGCCAAACATCACCACCAAGTCGGCGCGCGAGCGTCTGGCCGTGCGCCGCGATCCGTACTGGCTAAAACTCGCGCCCGGCAGCTATCTCGGCTTTCGGCGCGGTCCTGATACATGGATCGCGCGCTTCCGTGATGCAACGGGCCGGCAGCACTTCAACGCACTCGATAACGTCGACCGCGCTGCGCCTGACGTGTACGAGGATGCGAAGAAGAAGGCGGATGCCTGGTTCAAACAGATGAACGGCGGCGTGAGCGCATCCCCACAGCGCGGCACCGTGCGCGAGGCGCTGCTTGCCTACGTTCAGCACCTGCGCGACATCGGGCGCGAGAACGGCGCGGATGAAGCCGAGCGTCGCATCAAACTGACCGTGATCGGCGAACCCGAAAAGAACAAGGCCCCGGACCCGCTTGCTGCCATTCTGGTGGAGAAGCTGACGAGGCAGGACTTCCTGCAATGGCGCAAGCGCGTCAGCGTGACACGCGAGCGGCGAACGAAGCGCGACCGGATCATTCCATCAAGACCGCGCGCGCCGCAGACAGTCAACCGACAGGTCGCCGCCGTGCAGGCCGGATTGACGGCGGCCGTCAAGGAACTCGGATACATCGGCAATCCGGACGCGTGGAAGGTTCACGATCTGGTGAGCGAGACGGCAGAGGGCGACGAATCGTCCGCCACCGTGTTCCTGTCGCCTGTCCAGCGCGCCGAGCTGATAAAGCACAGCAGCGCAGAGTTCGCGCCGTTCGCGCGCGGGCTGGACTGCACAGGCGCGCGACCGGGTGAACTCGCCAAGGCCACCGCCGCTGATTTCGACGCGCGCAACGGTGCGCTCACGCTTCGGCACCGTAAGGGCCGCAGTGGCAAGATCAAAGCGCGACGCGTCGTGCTCGACAGGGATGCGGTTGCATTCATCAAGACTCAGTGCCGCGACAAACTGCCGAAGGCACCGATCTTCCCAAATCCGGAGGGCGGCGTCTGGGGCAACAACCAGTGGGCGAAGCAGTGCCGCAAGGCGATCAAGCGCGCCAACGCACGGCGCGCCGCCAGTGATGAACGCTACATCCCGATCAAGGCGAGTTGTTACAGCTTCCGGCACTCACGCATCAGCGAACTGCTGCAGGTGTACGGCGTCGATCCGCTCACCGTCTGCAAGCAGACCGGCACGTCGCTGGCAATGCTGCATGAATACTACTGGCATCTGATCCCCGACAAGATGCGGGAGGCGTTGGACTCACTGAAGGCACAGGCGTAGCGGGTTGGAAACAAAATTCTTTCATCATGGAGCACGACACAATGTTGGTAATGTCACGCAGGGTTGGAGAGAGGATCGTCATCGACGGCTGCGTATGGATCACCGTCACGAGGCTGACGCCGAGCAAGGTCGAGATCGGCATCGAAGCGCCGAAAGAGGTACTAGTGGACCGGGAGGAGATCTATGTCCGCAAGCAGCAGGGGCAAGGAGGGAATGCAGATGAAACGCAGGGTGACATGGCTCGCGGCCGGGTTGGCGATGCTCCGTCATCGCCGGCAGAAGCTATCGCCGAACGTCGCGTGGTGGGCGATGCGCGGCCAGAGCAACAACGCGCCACACCGCGCATCGAGGGGCGTCGTCGAAGAAGTTGATCGGTGCGATCTGACCTACCAAGCGATCAAGGCGCGGAGCGACGCGTTCAATCACGCGTTCGCACGCAACGGTGGGTACAAGGGCTACGAAGTGCAGGCCATCGAATCGCTGCTGGCGCAACTTGAGTCGCTGCGCGGCGAGCTCGCCGTCATGCGCGAGCAGGTGGATGACTGGCACCGCATCGCCGATGAGCGCGCTGCCGAGATCGTCAGGTTAGAGGGGGTGAAGTCGACGACTTGAGCGGTCTCACAGTTGAAGGAGAACACGGACGGGTTGGCACAGGGTCTCGCCTGCTGCGAGAGTCGTAACCCCCAAGAAAAGAGACTCTAGTCGCCCGTCCGTGTTTCGCCGGTTACGGCCTGGCTGTTCTTCCGCTCAGCACAACGCCGCGTTCGCTCCCCCATGAGGCACGCGCGTGTGAGAGCGGATGATGAGGAGGGAGACGTAAATTGGAGTCCCGCCGGGGAGCATCAAGCAATACCGGGAGGTCTTCTTCCCGCCGAAGCCGAAGCCCGCCATCCGCCGCAGAAACAAGTCTGGATGGCGGGCTTATTTCTTGGCAGGGTTCTATGGACGGACCGGACAGTTGCCGCGACCGGTGCGTAATCACCATTCCCGGAGGAGCGCGCCATAGCACGACTTGCCGGTCCGTCCCGCCATTCAACATCGTCGAAAGGGGAGGCATGGTGAAAAAGTTGGCGTTGTTACTCTTGTTGCCGGGTTGTGTTTCAACTGGCAATCAGGCCAGCTACTCGGCACCCGTGTTCGTGTGCCGCCAGCCGTATTCTCCCGTGCTCGGTGGCGAGCCGCAGGACTTGAACGACTTGGTTCGTCGGCGTCAGGAACTGGAGCGGCAAGCGAAATGCAAGGCGCAAGAAACGGCGCGAGAACTGGAGTGATCGCAATGAGCGAAGTTCGCGCGGTGATGTTCAAGCGAGGCCGATTCTGGATCGCGCAGTGCCTTGAGTTCGACATCTGCGTGCAAGCGCTCAAACTTCAAGACTTGCAGTACGAACTCGGGCGCGCATTGATTGGGGTCCAATCTGCGTGCGACCAAGAGAAGATCGGAGCGTTCTCCAGTCTGCCGCGTGCGCCCCAGCAGTATTGGGACCTGTGGAACGAATCGCACGTGAAAGTCGAATTCGATGCGCCCGATCCATTTCCGAGCGGCGCACAGCTCCCAAAGACAGCTCTGCGTCTAGCGGCGTAGTGGGCCGTTCCTTACGATGGCTCCGCGCCGGCTTTTTCCGCACGCTTCTCTGCCTTGAATTGCTCCCACGCGGCGTGCAGCTCGCTGGCGTCGATAACTCGATCACGAATGCCCGACGGGATTGAGCGCAGGCGCCCGGTATCCAAGAACACGCGTCGGAACTGCGACGTCGACATGCCGACCATGCGCGCCGCGTCCGGAATGGAAAATGCCCACGGCACCACTTCGGCGTTCATGAAGGCGTCCCCTTCAGACGAGCGATGGCCTCGTCGATCGCGTCGATGAATGCGTCCTCGTTCGCCGCATCGCCGGCCGCGAACACGCCGCCGGTCGGATCGATCACGCCAGCCGGCCAGCCGTTGAACTGCACGTAGACAGTGAACGCCAGCACCGGAGCGGGTGCCAGTTTCGACTCCTTCGGCTCCGGGTGTCCGTTGAAGGCGAAGGCCCAGCGCTCATCGACCTGGTACTCCCAGCAGCCGGGCAGCTTGTTGAGCGGTGCCACGCCGACGATCATCGCGAGTTCGGCAAGGCGCTCAAGGACCAACGGGATGCTATTCATGGGGACGGTCTCCCGATTTCTTCGCCTTCAACAGCAGCATGCAGCTTGCGTAGCTCCTGCTGTAAGTACGCCTCGCCGGCTGTCACGGCATCGAACCAAAGCCCCGCATCTTCTGCCTGCCGCGCAACGAGGCTACGCAGCGCCGACGGCGGTGCCGCTGGTTCGGACAGATCGAACTCGTTGCTGATCGTGAGCGCGCCTGACATCTGCATCGGCGCATACGCGTCGGGGCCGAACCCGAGGCGTTCATAAATCAGATAGCGGTAAGTCCCGCCATCGCGCGCGTGATCGACGATGCTCTTGACGACCCAGCAGGCAACGGCGAGGCGCGTCTCGTAAGGACAGGCGGCGACGAGTTTCGGGTAGTCCTCGTCGAGTTGGCGCTGGCGCTCATCGAGCGAGCGGCTGATGTCATCAAGCAGCGCAGGCGTCAGTTCGATGAGTCCTTCGCCGGTGGCGGCCGCCTTGAGAAGCGCCGCATCAGCGGTGGTCAACTTCGGCGTGGTGTCTTGGTTCATATGGGCATACCTGTAGTGGTGCGCCGCTGTTCGTGAAGTGCGACGTACTTCGGGTTGAGTTCGCAGCCGACGAAATGGCGTCCGAGATCGGTGGCGACTTGCGCCGTCGTGCCGCTGCCTATGAACGGATCGAGCACCGTGTCGCCGGGCCGCGAGCCGGCGACGATGCACGGCTCAATCAAGGCGCGCGGGAACGCCGCGAAATGTCCGCCAGCGAACGGTTCGGTGGGGACCGTCCACACTGTTCGGCGGTTGCGTTTGGTGAACGGTTCGTTCGTGCCGAGGCACGACGTCCGTAGATCGCGGCCGAGCGCCGTCTGCTTGTGTTGTGCGACGCTGCGCTTCTCACCGCCGCCGCGGTCATGCCCGGAGCCGCGCGCGTCGACCTGGCCTGGTGCATAGGGGCGCCGGTCGTCGGCCGTGACTGCGGTCTCGGCGATGCTGTCGGCGTCGTAGTAGTAGCGCTCAGACTTCGCGAGCAGAAACAGGTACTCGTGCGACTTGGTCGGTCGATCGGTGACGCTCTCGGGCATCGCGTTCGGCTTGGACCAGATGATGTCGCTGCGCAAGTACCAGCCGTCGGCGCGTAGCGCGAGCGCGACCCGCCACGGAATGCCGAGCAAGTCCTTCGACTTGCACCCGTGGTTTCTCGCGCCGAGCGCTTGCGACAGTCCCTGCGCGCCGCGGTTGCTGCGCTGTTTCTCCGACAGCGACTCGGCGCTGTTCACGCCTCGATAGTTGCCGCCGCCGGCATAGCTGTCGCCGAGGTTCAGCCACAGCGTGCCGTCGTCGGCGAGCACATACCAGACGGTGCGGAACACTTGGACCAGGTGCTCGACGTACTCGTCCGGCGTCTCTTCCAGCCCGATCTGTCCGTCGATCCCGTAATCGCGGAGCCCAAAGTACGGCGGTGATGTCACGCATGTCTGCACGCGCACGCCATCGGCCGACATCCGCTGCAGCAACTGACGACAGTCGCCGACGTGTGTTCGGTCGATCCATGCGCGTGCATCGCATGCCGTGACATCACCGCACGTGCTCATTGCGGCCTGTTCCCCATGAGCGCCGCGGCGCTGTACGTCTTGCCGTCCTTCGGCGGCATGCCGTAGCTCACGCCCGTGCCCATCTGACCCGTGAGGTCGGGCCACTGCGCTTTGACCAGCACGTCGTCCTTGACGCGTGCTGCCTTCAGAATCGCCAATGCGTTGTCCGTCGGCTCGCGCGGCGTGCGGTGCCGCTCCACTCGAGCCGGCATTGGCGTTACGCGAAAGGGCGTACCAGCACCTCCATGCGCTGTCGGTCGACCTGCGCGCCGCCGCCGTCCATCACCGCGGCGATGGCGGCCGACTGGTCATCGCGCGCGACGACCGCCTTCGGACCGAACACAAGGCGCTCGCCGATGCCTTCCTCCTGTTCCTTCTTCGTGGGCTTCTCAATGATCGCAACTTCAAAAAGTGGCATGACCTTTCTCCTCTCTCATTTGGTGCAGTAGTCGCTGCGCAGTTGT
>DASYRX010000240.1:0-9310 GCA_036003845.1 Gemmatimonadaceae bacterium
CCTCGCGCGGGATAAGCGCCTCGCCCGTTATGCGGGCTTCACATGGGGATTGGCCGAAGGCCTGGCGTTCTTCATCGTCCCCGATGTCTACATCACTTTCGCGACGCTCTTTTCGATTCGGGCCGGCATAGTCGCTTGGGCGTGGTCGCTCGTCGGTTCGCTCGTCGCTGTCCTAATCATTTGGGGGCTCGTGACAATGCTCGGCGGGGGGTACGTCGCTTTTCTGCAGAACATTCCAGGAATCAGCCTCGGGCTTCTGCAGCAGACGACGCTCAAACTGACGGCTGACGGCCTGCCGATGACGCCGTTTCTGGTCTTGGGCGGTGTGCCGCTGAAAGTGTATGCAGCGCTCGCGTTCACGCTTGGAATCCCGGTCGGTGCGGTGCTCTTGTGGACAGTGTTCGCGCGGATCGTGAGGATCGCGCCGGTATTCCTGTTTGTCGGCGGCGTACGTTGGCTTTTCCGTAGGCATGTCGACGCCGACGCGCGATTGTGGCTCCTGCTGTTCGTCCTGGCATGGACCGCCTTCTATGCCTTTTACTTCGTTCAAATGGCCCGCTTTTGAACGTGCGAAACTGACGCGGGGCACAGTGTGTCGTCACACGTAGGCGCTGAGCCCGCCTGTTTGCAGCCGCCTGTGACAAAGACTGCCTAACGAGTAGTCAGCAAGAATTGTTGCCGGTGACATGCATCACGCGATTTCGGTGATGTACGACGCGGCGGATCGTGGCACACGCGTTGCGTGGCCCACCGTCTCGGCGGCGAGAGTACGCAAGCGCAGACCACGCGCCGCCTTCTCTCGCAAGGACTAGATATGAAGGCTGGAGCCGCGGTCGCCGCCGCCCGCTGTTTCACTCTTTTCGCGCTCTGTGTCGTTGCCGCATGCGACAACAACACCACTGCCGTTTATCCGACGCGAGCAATCAACAACGAAATTCTGCGAGAGCTGCTACCGCCGCCGCCTTCAGTCCTTCCCGTCTCGCTCGACAGCTTGACATTCACATCGCCGAAGTCACTCGTGATTGGCGGAGTTCCAGCGACGTACTCGGCGAGCATCACAAACCGGCAACGCGACGGCGTAAATCTCCTCTCGCTCGAGAGCTTTGTCACTCAGGGGGCGACGCGCCGCGCAGCAGGGGCGCAGGGACTGCAATGCGGTGCCACGTTAGGCATCTTGCCACCGTTGTTCACGTGCATCCGCTCGGGCCAGACGCTCAGCGCCGCTAATTCCGGCGCTGGAACTGGAACGCTCCTCCCTGGAGCTGCTGTCGCTCTGGTCGAACTGGTGCGAACGCAGCTCGGCATTCGAACTGTGATCGATTCCAAGTCCGTTCCGATAACACTGACGGCGCCGTCCGGGGGCACCATTGCGAACGTTACCGTAGGCCCCGCGAACGTCACGCTCACGAGCGGCGCCACAGTGACTCTGACGGCCACCGCGTGGAACACGTCGGGACAACCTGTCGCTGCGGCATTCACATGGACGAGCAGTACGCCTGCGATTGCAAGCGTGAATAGTGCAGGCGTGGTGACTGCTGTTGCCCCAGGCGGCCCGGTGACAATCACGGCGTCCGCATCGGGCAAGAGTGCCACATCCATCATCACTGTCACAACGTCGTCACTTGGCACCATTACCGTGAACGGCGCGCAACAATTCCAAACGATGACGGGCTGGGAGGCCTTGCAAGAGATCGGACAGGCCGAATGCGACCCACGGGCTTACCTGTCGTATCGCAATGAAGTACTCGATCGCGCGGTGAACGAGCTTGGGATCAATCGCATACGCGTAGGTTTGCGCAACGGGTATGAGAATCCGACCGATTACTTCGTACGGTTTCGCGCCGGCTTGCTGACGTTCGATCAATGGAAAACGCACTGGTTCGAAGTCGTTAACGACAACAACGACCCGTTCGCTACCAACGCATCAGGCTTCAATTGGGGATATCTCGACTACGTCATCGAGCAGATCATTCTACCGCTGCGTCAGCGATTACAGGCGTTAGGTGAGAATCTGTGGTTCAATCTGTCGTACACCGGCGCATTACACGGCCAGTTGCACGCCGTCAATCCCGACGAGTACGCGGAATTTGTGGTGGCCGCCTTTCAACACATCCGCCAGAAATACAGCGTCACGCCAAACTCGCTGGAGCTCGTCAACGAGCCGAACATCGGCGGTTGGACGCCTCAGCAAGTAGGCCGCAATCTCGTCGTCGTGAAGAGCCGCCTGAACACAGCGGGTTTCTTCCCGGACTTTATAGGTCCAACCGCCAGCGGTGCCTACGTATCCACGCAGTTCTTCGACCAGATGATCGTCATGCCGGGCGTCGCGCAGGCGCTCAATGAGATTTCATATCATCGATTCGGTCAAACGCTGCCCTCCTATCTGCAAGGTTTGGCGCAACGCGGGGCGCAGTATCGCATGCGCACTGGCATGCTGGAGCACGGCGGAAGCGGGCATATCGATTTGCACGACGATCTCACGCTCGCCAACGTCTCGTCGTGGCAGCAGTTCGGTCTCGCTTTCTGTACGGATCTAGACACCGGCGGCATGTACTTCATCGTTAGAGGTGCGATGCTCGGGCAAAACTCGCCCGTCGTGCAGACGGCCAGCCTAACGAAAATGCTGCGGCAATACTTCCGCTATGTGCGGCTCGGTGCTGTGCGCGTCGGCGCCGCGACAAAGGATGCCCGCTTCGCTCCGGTCGCCTTTCGCAACACAAACGGAAAGTTCGTAGTGGTCGTGAAGGCCGCCAACGGTGGGTCATTTAGCGTCGCTGGATTGCCCGCCGGCACCTATGGGATCGACTACAGCACCGCTGTCGATTATATGCGCGCGCTGCCTAACGTAACCATCAGCGGATCGCAGGCCGTCGCGACGGCAATCCCCGCGGCGGGTGTACTCACGATCTTCCGTCGGTAGAGGCCGTCGCGTCTCAACGCTCACTCCACGGCGGCACGACGCCGATCATCCGCGCGTATGCGATCAGCTGGCCGGTGTGCTCACCCGTGTGTCGCGCCATGAAATAGAGCATGCCGCGGTACGTGTTCTTGCCATCGAACCAGGGAAGCGTTTTCTCGGCGTCCGCATCGGTGAGCCGCTCAACGCCCGCGCGCATGAGCGCGAACGATTCGCGCAGCGCGGCGACGATCTTCGCTTTGTCTATCGTCGACTTGTCGTAGTCGGCCGCGAGCATCCCTTCCCGCGGAGCGACGCCGAGCATACGCGGCATGTTGTTGTGCGAGCTGGCGAGGTGCAGTAGGACTTCGCTGACGGAGCGGACGCCGTCCGCCGGCCGCCACGTGTACTTGTCCGCGGGAATCGCTTCCGCCAGGCGAACCACATGATCCTCCGCGACGCTCAGCTCGGCGAGAAACTCGGCGCGGAATCCCGGGCCCTTCGGCGCCACTTGCGTCATGGCGCTAGCACTGCCTAACAAGAGCGCCGCTCCGATGACGAGGATAGGTCCACGATGCATAAGGAGCTCCGTCAGCTACTGGCCCACGAGATACGTGAGCCGCCAATTCCCGTCCGCTTGTTTGCGCCATTGAGCCATGAAGTGAAAGCTCATCACTCGAGCGCTGTCACCTTTTGGTTGGACGGGTCCCACTATGGAGCCGAGCTCGTAGGCAACGTCGCCATTCACTTCCAGGTCGCTCGTGCTGTGCTTGGCATCGAGCACGGTCATGGCTCCAAAACCGCGCGTTTCCATCGTGTCCAGCGCCGGACGACCGCGCACTTCGACGCCGGCGGCGGCATACACCGCGTTAGGCGCGTAAATCTCACTCACGGCAACAGGATCGCGCTGGATCGCGCCGGCGATGTGCCGCAGCCACGCGGCGTGGATCGCGGCGCGCGTGGCTGCTGTGGTTGAATCCTCAGCGGCCGCAGACGCCGGGCTTGGCGTGGGTGCACCGCCGCACGCTAACACTCCCGTCACCAGTGCAATGGCAATCAATGACCGCCGGTACACTCGCACTGTGTGCGTGCTGATCATGATCGTCTTCTCGCGGAAGCGAACGCCGCGGTCAGAACGGCGGGTTGAGGATCTGGCTGGTTTTGACGCTCGTCGTCGCGAAGCAGCCACTGTTGTTTTCCTTCGCCGTGACCCAGACGTCTACACTAGGATCGGCACTGAAATTCCGTTGCGGCATCTGAAAGATGCTCTTGCTCCAGGAAAGTGTACCGCCGCCGTCGGTATTCGCGCTTTCTGAGAATTCCGCCTGCGCCGCGTTTTGTGCTGGATAATTGCGGAACGAAATCGTCATCGGCACGCTGGAGTTGAAATTGCTGCCGTTGACTCTGAAGAGGACCTGCGCCGGACCGCCTGGCGGCGCAGTGATGGCGGTCTGCTTAACGAGTGCCGATAGCGTTATTCCGGTTTTGCCGCACGGTTGGCACGCGCTCAGCGTGAGAATCGTCCCGAGTGCAATGAGACGACATCCGAGGCGCGCGTTTGCAAGGCGCACCCGAGGGCGGCAAATCACTTGGTAACGTTCCATGGCAACCTCCCCGCACGTGAATGCGACGCCTCGCCTAACGGCGCCGCACGGTTGACGCGTCTATTTCGGTCGCAGGCTGAACTGCGAGATCTTGTCGCCAGGCGCCAGTCCGAGCTGCACGACGAATGTGCGTTCTCCGAACGTAGCCTGGTAGAGGTAGATCCGGTCATCGCCCAATTCGCGACGCTCGAGCAGCTCGAGCTTTTGCGGCGACCCGAGCGGACGCAAGAGCGTGCGATAGCGCTCGGCAGCACCGGGGAAGAAGCCGGCGCGCACATAGGCGAAGTCTTTCTTCGAGAGCTCGCCTTCCGCCGCAGCGTTCAAGATCTCGCGCAAGCGTGCGGCGACTGCCGGTTCAGTGTCGGGGATCGGCGCTGGCTCCACGCGCGCCAGTTTTGGATTGAACATCGCCGCGATCCCTTCGACGAAGCGGCCGGTATTCGCTCCGGCCAGGTTCGCGAAGACGATGATCGTTAGGTCGTCGCCCAGGTAGCGCGCGATGTACGTCTGGAAGCCTTGCCACGCCCCGCCGTGCTGCTGCGTCGCTTGGCCGCCTTGGTCAACGACCGACCAGCCAAAGCCGTAGGGATAGGTCTTGCCGCTGTTTAGCGTGACCGGTGAAAAGACGCGTGCCCAGCTCTCTGGCTTCAGGATTGCCTTGGTTCGCAGCCCGCGATCCCAGGCGACCATGTCGAGCACCGTTAGGTACAGCGAGCCATCGGCCGTCGTATTGATCATCGGCGCCACCCATTCCTGGTTTTTGAGCTCGCCCTTTACGATGCGGTATCCAGCGGCGCGATTCGCGACGACGTCCTCTTCGCTGATGATGCGTGCTGTCTTCATTCCCAGCAGTGCGAAGACTCGTTCCTTGAGGAGGTCACCGTAGAAGCGTCCGGACACCTTGTGAACGAGGATCCCCAGCATCACATAGCCAGTGTTGCTGTAATTCCAGCGCGAGCCTGGCTCGAACTCGAGCGTCAGGCCGTACGCCATCTTCGTGAGATCGCCTTCCGTGTAGTCGTGGCGGAAGTCCATGTCGTCGTCGGTGTAGTCCGGAATGCCCGACGTATGCGTGAGCAAGTGCCGCACGCGGATGTTGCGCCAGCTGGCCGGGGCGTCAGGGAAATAGCGCGTGATTGGATCGTCGAGGCTGAGCTTCCCCTCCTCCACCAGCGACATGACGAGCGCCGACGTGAATTGCTTACCTAACGAGCCGGACTGAAAGATCGTCTCGCTGATGACGGGGACACGGTGCTCGACATTCGAGTAACCATAGCCCTTGGCCGCGAGCAGCTCACCTTTGCTCACTATGGCGATGGCTACACCAGGCACCCTTTGGCGCTGCATCTCGCCGCGTACGAATTCATCGATGCGATCCTGGGAGACTTGTGCGTCAGCGGCTGCGCTGCTGATGAGAAGCAACGCGCCAAGGCCAATTCCGTATGTTCGGAGCATGGGACATCTATAACGTTGCGCGCGGTGCGGCGCATCCCGCGACGGCAGTTCTAGCGCGCTGCGCGGACGATTACGAAGTGCCCCGTCGAGAACCTCGTTGGGAGGGAGGCGAGCTTCTCGAATCGCAATAAGAAGTTCAGGAAACGCTCCTGGGCGCCGGCGGCGGCGCGCAGCTCGTCGACCCATCGTGACCGGCTCACGACGCGATGACGACTGAGCTGCCTAACGGCAAGCTGGAGGTGGGCTTCCCCCGGTGGGCCGGCTGAATTCAGCTCCAGCGTTCCATTGCGGCCGCTCAGGCGAGCGCGCGACGGCGATCGTCAGGTCACGAGTGAACTCGGCGAACTGCAGCGCGCCGCGCAGATCGTGCACGACCGTGGCGTAGTCGTCACTCGGCCGGTGGTAATGCCGCTGCAAGTATTCGTTCGTTTTGTTGACCGTGAAGCCGGTCGGCTGCGTCGCGTCGTCCGTGCCGAGCGCGACGTACAACGCGGGCACACCGGCGCGCGCGAACGGGAAGTTGTCGGCACGCAGGAAGAAGCCTTCTTGCGGGAACGGATCCGGCGAGACGCGTACGCCTTTCGCTCGCGAGACCTCTGCGACTGTGCGTCCTAAGGAGCTCAGCTCGACGCCTAACGGTGCAACGTCGCGTTTCGGTCCGAACAGTTCCAGACCGTCGTCGAGGTTGAGGTTCGCGACGACGCGGTCCATTGGAAGTGGTCCGGAGCAGACGAACGCGCGTGCGCCTAACAGCCCCATCTCCTCGGCGGTCGTAAAGACGAACGTGATGGAACGCGGCTGCGGATTGGCGGCAAAGACGCGCGCGAGCGCGAGCGCCGCTGTCATTCCCGAGCCGTCGTCGAGCGCGCCGTTGTAGATCGAATCGCCGTTCACGGGAGCGCCGACGCCGTAGGCGTCCCAGTGCGCGCTGATCACGACGTGCTCGTTCCTGAGGTTCGGATCTGTGCCGGAAACCACGCCGATGACGTTGTTCGAGTTGATAGTCAGCGAGCGTGTCTGAAAGCTCACATCGAGCCGGACGTTCAGCGGCAGCGCACGGAAACCTGGACGCGCCGCGCGCGCGGCGAGCACCGCCAGCTTTTCTGATCCGGGCGGAAGGAGATCTTCAACTGTCGACTCGGCGATGATGCCGGAGAACGCAATGGTCACAGGTGAGACGTTTGTGACCAAAAACGAAGCACCCGAGACAGGTGCGCGTGAGATCGAACCCGCGGGTCGGATCCAGAGCACGCCCACTGCGCCGCGATCGGCCATCTCTTTGATCTTGTCAGTCGCCCACGAAAACCGCGACGCGCGCACGCCATTGAAGGGCATCGTGTCGTCTGTCGGTTTTGGCTCGCCTAACAAGGCGATCGCGACCTTCCCTTTGAGATCCACGCCCTCGAAATCGTTCCAGCCATAGAGCGGAGCGTTGATCCCGTACCCCACGAAGACGAGTTCGCCGCCCCCTTTTACGCCGGAGGCTCTCGTGTTGTTCGCGAGCCGCAGGTCGCGGCCGTGCTCCAGATCGCGGTTTAAGCGCCCGGAAATACGCGCAGTGGGCGCCGGAGCGTCGGGGATCGGGCGATGCGTTCCGACTGTGACGGGCTGTAGCCAGCCGCCATTGAAGCCGGGCTGCACAGCGAACGACGTCAACTCCTTGATCAGGTACGCCGTCGTTAGGGTTTCGCCGCGCGTTCCCGGATAGCGACCTTGCATCGAATCCGCCGACAGATTGCGCAGGCGGAGGCCTAGCTCTGCCGTGTCGATGGCGAGGCGATCGTTTCGCTGTGCAACGGCTTCGACCGCGCCGAATGCGATGGCGGCTATCCCGAGGATCGCCGTGCGCATAACTACGATCCTGTTTTGCTGAAGCGCACGTTACGCACGCGCCCAGTGCTCATCAGTACCCCGTCCACCTTGCCGCCACGACCGCGCGTGAAGCTCACCAGAAGATCACCAACGAACGTGTCTCCATACGCGGGCCTAACGGTTGCTCCCGTGACAGCTCCCCACCGCGTCTTGAAGACGAGCGTGCTATCCGTCGCCGTCACCGAGTAAGTCGCCCCCAACTCCTCGCTGTAGTACGTGCCGGCGTAGGCGTCCATCTCAGCGCGCGAAGGCCGGGCAGGCTCGAAGCGTTTGAGCGTGATCGGCTGCGGGTTGGGCCATACGAGGATCGTCTGGACGATGTCCCCGTTAGGCATGAACTCGAGGGTGACCGGTTGCGCCGCGATGCGGAAGCGTCGCTCGGATAGCGCCACTAACGCAGGGCCCACGGTACGTCCAAGCATTAGCGAGTCGCGCCGCACGCTGACGATCGTCGGCGCGCCCGTGGCCTGGTTGACGTATACGCCCGCGAGCTTAAGCATCTGCTCGCGAGACAGACTCACAGCCGCCTTCGGTGGTGGCTCCGCTTCAGCCAGTTTGCTGCCGATGTACACGTCGGCTACGCTCCGTGTCAGCGCCACCGGGTTCGCAGGCGCGGCATTGCAGAGCACCACCACTGAGAGCCCGTGCTCGGGGAAGCGACCGAGATAGGTTCGATAGCCGGCGTCGCCGCCACTATGTCCCACGAGCCTGGTGCCGCGATACACCTCCGTCGCAATGCCGAGCCCATAGCCGGTCGTATCGCCGGTGGCGAGGGTCGCGCTGGTGCGCATGTCGCGCAGCATGGTCTCGTCGCCCACCGTCGGCTTCCACACGTTCGCGTCCCACTTGAGCAAGTCTCCCACCGTCGTGAAGAGGCTCGTGGCGCCATACGTATCGTAGTTAGGCAGGCTCACATGCCACTTTCCGTCGGCTCCACGCGCGTACGCGGCAGCACGTCCCTTCACGACCATCGTGTAATCGTCGTGAAAGTGCGTGCTTGTCATGCCTAACGGGCGGAAGATGCGCTCATCGGCGAAGTCACGCAGCGATTTGCCGCTCACGCGCTTCACGATGATTCCGGCGAGCGTGTAGCCTGTATTGCTGTAGACGTACTCGCTCCCGGGAACGAAGTTGAGTGACTTCTGACGTGCGACGATCTCGAGCACGTCTCCCTCGGTGATGCGGTTCTCCTCGAAGCGACCACGGGCGAGGAAGAGCAGATCCCATTGATCGCGCAACCCGCTGGTGTGCTGCAACAGATGGCGAATGGTGATCTTGTGGCCGTAGTCAGGCAGCTCCGGCAGGTGTCGCCGAATATCGTCGTCCAGCGACAGCTTGCCGTCTCGCGCCAGCAGCATGATCGCCATGGCGGTGAACTGCTTGGAGACCGAGGCGACGTGGAAGATCGTGCTCGGCGTGATCGGCGCGTCGACTTCAAGATTGGCCATGCCGTAGCCGTTCTGATACACGACATTGCCATCAC
>DASYRX010000241.1:0-6877 GCA_036003845.1 Gemmatimonadaceae bacterium
GGCTGTCGCCTTGACGGCTCCGAAGCCGCTAAAGAGCACGTTCCCTAACGAGCGGTTCATCGCCTTGCTCATGAGCAGCGTGAGCAACGTGCCTGACGCGCCAACCAGCATCCCGGCGACAATCAACATCTCATTATTCAGCTCGAGACCGGTGATCGCAGTGGCCAGGCCTGTAAGCGAGTTGAGCACCGCGATCACCACCGGCATGTCGCCGCCGCCGATCGCGAGCGTGGCCAGCGCGCCGAGCGTCAGCGTCGCCGCAAACAGCCACCAGAGGGCATTCACGCCGCCGCGGCCCGTCACGACGAGGACGGCAACGCCTAACGAATTGAGAAGCACGAGACCCTGTAGAAACCGCTGGCCAGGAAAGAGCAATGGCTTGGAGCTCAGTATTTCCTGGAGCTTGCCGAATGCAATCAGACTGCCGCTGAAAGAGATCGCGCCGATCGCGGTACCGAGTACGACCGCGATACTCACAACCATGCTGACGGGGCCGCCACTCGATGCGTGGATGTACTCCGCGATCGATACCAGCGCGGCCGTTGCACCACCGGCGCCGTTGAACAAAGCGACCATCTGTGGCATCGCCGTCATCGGCACGCGCCGAGCGAATACGACACCGATGATGGCGCCGACCGGCACACCTAACGCGATCAGCCAGTACGACAGGATCTGCCGATCGAACAACGTCGCGACCAGCGCCACGAACATGCCGACGGCCGCGAGCCGATTCCCCGAGCGCGCTGTCTTCGGCGAGCTGAGTCGCTGCAACCCGAAAATGAAGAGCACCGCCGCCGCGATGTAGCTCAGGCTGATCGCGGCGCCACGCAAATCGAATGTCACGGCTTCTCGGTTTTAACCGGAGTCTTCGGCTGCTGCTGTTTGAACATGTCCAGCATGCGCTCCGTAACGGCGAAGCCGCCAAAGACATTTGCGGCGCCTAACACAACCGCGACGAACGCGATCCCTTTGAGCAGCGGAGTGTCAGCGAAGCCGGCCACTAACATCGCTCCCAACAACACGATGCCGTGGATCGCATTTGTCGCCGACATCAATGGAGTGTGCAGGATCGCTGGAACCCGCGCGATCACCTCGAACCCGACGAAGGTCGCGAGGATGAACACGTAAATAGCGAGCGTGAGGTCTCGACTCATGTACTGTCTGTTTGTTGTAGATGACGTGTCGCCGCAAGCGGCAGATGCGGGTGACGTGTCGCCGCGAGCGGCAGATGCGGATGACGTGTCACCGCAAGGCGCGCCAAGGATACCCCGCTCACCCGCCCCGCGCACCCCCGCCGACCCGCACAGTAACGACGCGGCCGAGCCACTCCGCAGGCTTCACACCACGCTCGACCGCTAGAACGCGGCGACCAGCTGCTGGATACACAACCTCCACATCTACCGAGTTCACCCGATGCGGCAGGCCGAACTGCACTGGCGCGTCGCTCTGCGCGTTATAGCCCGATCCGGCATCGACGAGGCGTGCGCCGAGTAGGCGACGCGTTCCGGCGGCGTAGAGGCGGACAACAGCGCCTGCACGCAGACTGCGGCCGTTCGCGTCCCCGACGCGCACAGCGAGCGACCGACCGGCATGCGTCGGCGCGAGCATGTTGCGTAGCAGCGAGTGCATGCCATCGGGCCTAACACCGGTAAGCGCGAGGTCTTCATCGCCGTCGCTGTCGAAGTCAGCCCACTGCACGCCGTGATCGGCTTCGAGTGACTGGATATTCTGCGGCGTCACGTCGGCGAAGCGATTCCCCTCATTATGGAAGAGGTAATCGCGATAGCTCACGCCGCCGGTGACAGTGCCGTTCACATACAAATCGAGGCGACCGTCGTTATCGAAATCTGAAAAGGCGCACGCATCGTAGCGGCCGTCGATGGCGATCCCCCACTTCGCCGACGCGTCTTCGAACGCGCCGTTCCCGCGATTCAGGAAGAGTCCGTTCCTTCCATAGTTTGCCGCGAAGAGGTCCAGGCGGCCGTCGTTGTTCACGTCGGCGGCGCAGGGACGCACGGTGCCGTTCGTCGCTTCGTTAGGCGGGCGCCCGCCCCAGGCGACTCCGGCGGCAGCCGCGACGTCGCTGAAGCGGCCATTGTCGTTGCGCATGAGCGCGTTGGCGTCGCCGTCCTGGTTCGCAACGTACAGATCAAGGTCGCCGTCGTCGTCGTAGTCGAGCCAAACGGCGCCGACACTCTTTCGTTTGTCGGCCAGGCCGACTTGCGAGGCGATGTCAATGAAGCGTCCGCCGTCATTGCGATACATCGCGTTCGCGCGGTCGCGCAGCGCGACGAAGAGATCCAGATCCCCATCGGCATCGAGGTCGAGCCACGCGAACTGTCGCACACCGGCCGAATCCGCGCGCGTTAGGCCCGCTTCTGTCGAGACGTCGGTGAAGCGACCTGCATCATTACGATACAGCTTGAGCACGGAGGCTGGACCTGGCGCGAAGCCTAACACGAGATCGGGATCGCCATCGGCGTCGAAGTCGCCCCAGGCGGCGCTGCGCGTCGCGCGCGCATCGGCGACGCCGGCCGCCGCGCCGACCTCGCTGAACGTTCCCTTGTCGTTGCGATAGAGACGGTTCGCCGTTCCGTTGAACCCCACATACAAATCGAGGTCACCGTCCGAATCGTAATCTGCCCAGGCGTTCGTTAGGGTCGTCCCCGTCGCGAACAGCTCCGGCTGCGTCGCCTGGAACGTCGGCGGCACGTTGCGATACACCTTGCCGCCCTTCATGACGAACAGCACTCGTCTCAAGGCCGTGATGTCTTCGAGCGGGTTCCCGTCCACGGCGATGAGATCCGCGTCCATGCCGGGCGCCAACGCGCCGATCCTGTCGTGCATGCCTAACGCTTGCGCGGCGAGCCACGTGGTCCCGGCGATGGCGTGCATCGGCGGTTCTTTCGCCTCTTGCACGCGATACACGATCTCGCGCGCGTTCTGTCCATGCGCGCCGGCCGTCGCATCGGTGCCCATAATCAGCTTGAGCTTGGCGTGCGTGAGCGCGCGCTTGTACATCGCCAGCTTGCGCGGAATCCCCTCCTCCATGAAGCGGAAGCCCTCTTCCGTGTAATTCCCAATCCCCAGGTACTGCTTTTTGTGTTCGATGTAGTTCTGCGACACGAGCCCGATGTTGGGCTCGAAGAACGTGCCGCGCTGCGCCATGAGCGCGAGCTCCTCGTCCGTGACCATGCTGCCGTGCGTGATGGCAAAGCACCCCGCGAGCGTCGCCGCGCGCACGGCCGACGCCGCGTGCGCGTGAACCCACGTGCGCTTACCAGCGCTCTTTGCCTCACCGCAGGCAGCCTGTATCTGCGCGTCCGTGAGCGTCTGCCCGCCGCCATCACGAATGCTGCGCGACGCAAAGATCTTGATGAGATCCGCACCGCGCGCGACCGTGCTACGCACCCAGGCGCGGATCTGCTCCGGCGTTAGGCTCGTGTCCGTCAGCGATTCCACCGACGTCAGCAGCCGCGGACCGGAGATCTCTCCCTTCGCGATGGCCGAACGCACCTCGAGATCGAGCGGCGATCCGATGCTCTGCACCGTGGTAAAGCCGGCCATGAGCATCGTGTACGCGTTGTCCTCCGCTGCCCGTCGCCGCTCGGCGGGCGTTTCTCCCTGATTCGACGCGCGTCCGTCCTTGCCGAAGTGCGACTCCAGGTGCACATGCGTGTCGATCAAACCCGGCAGCAGCGTTAGGCGCGATAGCTCGTGTGTCGCGGGCGCGCGACCGGCCGGCGCAATGCGCACGATGCGTGAGCCTTGAACAACGACGTCGACACCCCGTCGCGTCCCGCCGCGACCATCGATCAACGCCCCGGCGCGGATCGTGATCGAGGGTTGTGCAGCGGCGATGAGAGGGGTCGCAACTATTAGGGTGGCCAGTCTCACGAACACGCTGCGGCGGACGTGCGATTTGATGAACGGGAGTTGCGACATGGGAAAGCTTTGAGGGGCCAGTGGCGACTTAACAGTTTCGGCCGCAGTGGGTACCCAGCGCATCCTGGAAACTGAATACTCGAAACTCGCCACTCAAAGCTCCTTGTTCTCGCATTACACCGAAGTCCCCCCGCGCATCGCCATGAACATCCCTCCGAAGAGACCAGCGATTACCATCGCGATCAAGACGATGATCAACATCGCCGGAATCGATGCGAGCGTCCATTTCAGAATGAAGACCACCATGCTGCCGAACGGCATGCTGACGTCGCTCACTGACACCTTTTGCACGGTCTCGTCCATGAGAACTCCCGTCGGGGAAAGCGCCAATCTGCCATCTCTTGTTCGCTTGTCGAGTAGCCGGCTCAACTACCGCTAGCGCCGTTCCAACGTGCGCATCTAAACTTTGGCTGTTCGCGGGCGGTGCTTGGATCTGTTCCGGCGCTTCTACGTCGGAACGGCGCTAGCCGCATCGCGTCTCATAACGGCAACTTTGCTTGCGCGCGCCGTAGCGGCGCACTTCTCCAGAGCCAAAAGAGAGAGCCATGACGCAGACCGCGATTTGTTTGAGTCCACGCCGCCGAGTAATCGGCGTCGCCATCCTTTCACTCGGCATCGTCGCCGTCCAGGCAGGCGCTCAGCAACAACAGCAGCGTCCGCAGCAGCAAGTCGTGGTGGACACGGCTCGCGCGCGAACGCTGTACATCAGTAACCGCCCAGAGGATCACCCACCGGCGAACTGGGCGCAGCAGATCGCCGTCAAGAAGCGCACGGACAGCATCTACACCGCCCGCAGTGCTGGCGTGATGGACTTCAAGAAGATCTCGTACAAGAGCACCGCAGACGGATTCGAGGTTCCGGCTTATCTCTTCCAGCCCATCAACAAGCGCGGCGCGAAGGGACATGCCGCGATGATCTGGGTGCACGGTGGCGTGCATGGCGACTGGGGAACGGGAATGTTCCCGTTCGTGCGCGAAGCGGTGCAGCGCGGCTACGTGATCATCGCGCCTGATTATCGCGGCAGCACGGGCTATGGCGAGGCGCACTACCGCGCGATCGACTACGGCGGAAAGGAAGTCGACGACGTCGTTTCAGCCGTGGAGTACCTCAAGACGCTCCCACACGTCGATCAAGACAGACTCGGCATCATGGGTTGGAGCCACGGCGGATTCATCACGGCGCATTCGCTCTTCCGTGACCAGCATCCGTTCAAAGGCGGTGCAGCGATCGTTCCGGTCACGAACCTCGTCTTCCGCCTCTCCTATAAGGGCCCCGGCTACACGCGCAGCTTCTCGACTCAGCAGGGCATTCAGGGAATGCCGTTCGAAAAGAACGAGGAATACATCAACCGCTCGCCGCTGTATCACGTCGAAAACTTGAAGGTACCGATTCTCGTTCACGTCGCGACCAATGACCAAGACGTGAACTACGTGGAAGATCAGCAGCTCGTGTGGAAGCTGATGGCGCTCAAGCCGCATCTCGCCGAAACGAAGGTGTACACCGATCCCGCTCCGTGGGGTGGCTCGGTCGGACACGCGTTCAGCCGCCGGGTCGACTCACAGACGCTCGAGCGCGTCGATTCGCCGGCGCAGATCGATTCGTGGAACCGCACTTGGACGTTCTTCGACTGGATACTGCGCCCGTACGAGGATCGCTCGAAGCCGATGGATAAGTGCTGGACGGACGACTGCGCATCGCGCGGTCGGCCGGCGTCTCCCACAGATCGTTAGGCACAAGACCAACTGAAGCTGTCAGCTCACCGCAACGGCTGACTGCTGACAGCAGCTGCCAGCTGCTGATAGCTGTGAGCGGTCGGCTGACAGCTGATGGCTTTGGTTATTGGTGGCCTAACGCGCCCGTATGCGGACGGCGTATGGTTCCTGCTTTCCGAAACTCTTGATCGTCAAAACGTAGCGCGCGCCAGCCACTGGCCTGAACTCGAAATCAGCCGTCTCGCCGACATCCAGCGATAGCTCGGCGGGACGCGAAATGGCCTGGGCGCGCGGTAGGTCGTCACCGTCCTTGGCGACCGCACGCCACTGAACGAGCGCTGTATCGCGCGTTAGGCGCACCTTCATGGGCGCCGCGACACCGATATTCACGAAGCGCAGACGGTGCGACGTATTCGCCGTGTACCTCGCCGGCGCGGCTACGCTGTCGCCATTGACGAGCAGGTGCGGCGGATCCTCCGGCCCGTCCCACCCCGCGACGAAAATGTGATCCGTGGACGGATCGTAGCGCGCGCCTTGGGGCAGGACGATCAAGCCACCGAACAGCCCGGATGTTATCTGCTCGAAGTCGCCCAAGTGCGTGTGATAGATGAAGGTGCCCGGTCGCGCGAGCGTTAGGCGCGCGACGAAGGAGTCGCCGGGAGCGATGAGCGGAGCCACGCGTTGCGCGCTCCCGCTCCATCCCGCGACACCGTCCGAGTAACTCTCCAGCTCGATGCCGTGCCAGTGGACGGCAGTCGGCTCCTTCAGCCGGTTGAGCACTGTGATATCGACAGGCTCGCCACGATGCATAACGAGCACAGGGTTCGCACCAAGGGAATCTGCCGCCGGCGCATCTCCCTGCTGCAGCACGTACCCCAGCGCGCGCGCTGCCCGCGTACGGCGCTTCCCTTCCGTCACGTGCAGACGAAGAGATGTCGCCGCCGTGCGCATGGCCGGTTTCCACGACGCCGGCGCGCGCACATCCATGCCTAACACGAGCCCGGCCATGTGCGTCCCGGCGTCTGCCGATAGTGCGTCGTGGGCATGGCTCGCGCTCGTACGTTCTGCGACCAGTCGCGCACCCTCCGGAATCACGTGGAATCCGATGTGGCAATGAAAGAGCCACTGCCCATCGCGATCGGGAGACCAAACCATCGACATCGTTTGGCCAGGGTTCATCACCTGCGTCACGACGCGGCGTCGCGCAGAATCGGCGTACA
>DASYRX010000242.1:0-7083 GCA_036003845.1 Gemmatimonadaceae bacterium
ATCGCGGCAGTGAATCCGCTGATCTCTGGAATGTGCCTTTGCCATCGTTGAGATAGAGCCTGTCCTGCAACGCCTCGGCGTTGCCCCAGAACTCGTTGCCGCCACTTACAACGTACAGGTCGACATCCCTGTCGCCGTCAGCGTCGAAGAACGCCGCGTCTACGTCCTCGTATAGGCTGTCCGCGCGCAGAGTAGGCTGATCGGTCGCTCGGAACGTGCCGTCCCGCTGCTGCAGGAGCAGTCGCCCGCTCTGCCACTTGGCACCACCTATATAGATGTCGTCGAGGCTGTCGCCGTTGACGTCTCCAATGGCGAGCGCGGGACCTTCCGTCGAAAGAAGGTGCGGCATCAGCGGCTCGCGGCTGAAATCGAGAAAGGTATTCTCCTCGTGTTTCGCATTCACGCCGAGCTGTTTCGTTAGGTCGGCGAGCAAAGGGGTCAGACCCCCATGCTGCTCATAGTTAAATCGACCGGAGGCGTCGCTCTGAGAGAGCGTGAGCGTCTGATTGACGGCGACGTTCGTTAGGACCTGGAAGCGCCGATCCGGCCACACGACGACGAGCGAATCGACAGATGCCATGTCGCCTAATCCAAAGTGCAAGCGTGGATCGACAGAGGACTGAAAGCCACGCGTCGGCATCTGCTCCAGGTACTGTTTCGCGCCGCCGCAGATGAGGAAGACCTTGGCGCCGATCCCCGCTGTGTTTCCTCCAGTGCCGCGCAGCTGAATCGTGAGATACGCCGACTTTCGGATGTCGCGTGCGTGGTTGCGATAGATCGCCGCCGGCGCATTGATGTTGTTCACGACAAGATCAAGCGCGCCGCTGTTGTTCAGGTCTACGTACGCCGCGCCGTTCGAGAACCCTGGCTTCGCCAACCCCCACGACTCGCCAACGCTGCTGAACGTGAGATTCCCTTCATTGCGAAACGCGTGGTTAGGCAGCGGCACTGAGGGCATGCGCTGCAGTAGTGCCATGTTCGCCTGCGTCACACCGCTCGCCAGCGAGGCCTGAACCGCTTCGTTGCCAACGTACGCGATGTAGTCGAGATCGTTAGGCCGACGATACACGCCGCTCGTCACGAAGAGATCCTTGCGGCCATCGTTATCCAGGTCGGCAAAGAGCGGAGCCCAGCTCCAGTCCGTCGCGGAGACACCAGCGAGAAATCCGATGTCGCTGAATCGGCCGTCCCCGCGATTGAGCTGCAGCGTATTCCGCGCGTACTGCGGCTGGTAGCCAGCGCGCACGCGCAAGTCGAACAGGCTATATGGCTCCGAGATGGCCGATGTCTTGACGATCTCTTCGCGCTCGGGGAGCATGTCGAGCACCGCGATGTCGGGAAGCGCATCGTTGTTAAAGTCAGCGGCATCGACGCCCATAGAGAATCTGGACGTGTGTCCCATCGCTCGCGCGACTGACTCGGTGAACGTGCCGTCGCAATTGTTGAAATAGAGGAAATCGTTTTCCTGGAAGTCGTTCGCCACGTAGAGATCCGGACAGCCATCGACATTCACGTCGCTCGCGACGACCCCGAGCCCGAAACCCTCGACGCCGCCATAAACTCGCGCCTTTGCGCTCACGTCGACAAAGCGATTGCCATCGTTTCGAAACAGGCGATCGCCAGCGGTCGGATGGCGCAAATGCCGCAACGCCGGCGATCCGTTTGTGCGCTCCCCGTGCGTTGAGTGATTCAGCAGATACATGTCCAGGTCGCCGTCCGAATCGAAGTCGAAGAAGGCGGCCTGCGTCGAGTATCCGGCGAACTCCAGACCGAACTCTTTCGTGCGGTCCGTGAACGTGCCGTCGCCGTTATTGACGTAGAGCACGTTGTGACCGTGCATCGTTAGGTGGTTCACAGCGGAGACATAGATGTCTACGTGATTGTCTCCGTTGACGTCGGCCATCGTTACGCCGGTCTTCCACCCCTCTGGACCTTTGACTCCAGCGCGCTCCGTGATGTCCTCGAACGCGTAGTTCCCCTTGTTTCGATACAGCCTGTTGGAGCCGACGTTGGACGAGAAGTACAGGTCCTGCATGCCGTCGCCATCCACGTCGCCAACCGCGACTCCGGCACCGTTGTAGTAATAGAGGTAGGTGAGAATGTTGAACTCAGGACGCTCCGGCAGCTCGTTGATGAATGACACTCCGGTCGATGCCGGCGTCAGACGTTCGAAGAGCACCGGGGGCGCGGGCGCCGGTGGCGCACAGCAGACGAGCGCGAGCGCGGGTACGATGTGTCGTCGATGCGGGCGGAAGCTTACTTTTCGCTTCGTCCCTTTGACCTCGCGAGGTCCCAATGATGTTGCGCTCATCGCGGGCGTTGCTCGCCGCCGGGCTGTTTGCCGCGCTCACCTCTGGTTGCGCGAGCAAGGGCGGTCCGCGCCCGAGCGATGCGACCAAAGGTGCGGATTCGCCGCGAGGTTCGACGGTGACGTCCCAGGAAATCGATCGCAGCCCCGGCGAGATCGACAAAGCGCTCACTGGCCGCTTCCCCGGCGTGATTGTGAGCCGCACTCCGGACGGCGGGATCGCCGTGCGCATCCGCGGCTCGCAGTCGTTTTACGGGGATCCGCTGTATGAAATCGACGGCATCGCGATTCAGGCCGGACCGAACGGAAGCCTCAGCGGGATCAACCCTAACGACATCGAGTCGATCAAGGTGCTGAAGAGCGCCGCTGAGACCGCGATGTACGGCTCTCGTGGAGCGAATGGCGTCATCATCATCAAGACGAAGAAGCCAAGACCTTAATTGCTCGCTGATGGTCGACTGCAGCAGCGTCATTGTCTGCTGCGCTGGAAGACGAGTGGCCTGTCGTTGTTACGGGCCACCACATAGCGCCGCCCATGCGGCGTGCGCAGTCGCTGGATATCCCGGCTCTGGCCGGGAACGAAAAAACCGCTCTCTACGGTTCGCAGCGGCGTGAATCCGCCGCGGCCATCGCCGCGGAGAACCAGTCCGTAGCTGGCGCGCATGCGCCCGATCTCCGGCTTCACACCGTCGAAATTTCCGGCCAGCATTAGGTCGGGTGTTCCGTTTCCGTCGACGTCCTCGGCGAGAATGCCGTACACGGGAGCGACCTGCGCCTCGAGCGGCAAGGGAACAAGAGTGAACGATCCGTTCGCGTTATGCTGCACGAGCGATGTGGCGAATGTGTACGCAGTCCTAACGAGCGCTCCTTCGAGCTCTTGGGCGGGGAAGACGTCGCTGACAGTCAAGCGAGCGTAGTCTTTGTAATTGGGGAAGCGAGCCTCGAGTGAAGGCAGTGCCTTGATCAAATCGTCGCGCAGGGCGAGCGGATAGCTGCGTCCATGGTTATAGCACGCCACGATCTGCTCGACGAAGCCATTTCCGTCGAAGTCCTTCACGTACATCATGGCCGGCTCGGTGAGCGACGCGTGCAGCCTGGTGTTGAGCCCCAGGTTGCCGACAATGAAGTCGACGCGGCCGTCGCCGGTAAAATCGCCTGCCACAATCCTGTTCCACCAACCGTGACTCTTTTCCAACCCCGCGATCGCTGCTCGCGTTAGGCGACCCCCTCCGGCATTCCGAAAGATCGCAATCGGCATCCACTCACCCACCACGACGAGATCGAGTCGTCTGTCCGCGTCCACGTCCTGCCACACTGCGTCAGTAACCATTCCCACTTGTGCCAGGTCGGGTGCCACGCTCGCCGTTACATCGCTGAAGCGGCCATGGCCATCGTTCCGTAGCAGTGCGCTCTGTGGATCCATGCCGTATTTCCACGGCACGACCCGTCCACCCACGAACAGGTCGACGTCGCCGTCTTGATCATAGTCCGCCGCCACAACGCGAGAGCCGCTTGCAGTCTCGTTAGGCAGGTTCCCTGCCGCCTTGCGCATCGTTCCGCGGCCGTCATTGAGATACAGCCGGTCTTGCAGCGCAGGCGCGAGGTCTGAGAACTCGTTCCCTCCGCTCACCACATAGAGATCCAGATCGCGGTCCCCATCCGCGTCGAAGAAAACCGCCGCGACGTCTTCGGAGACCAGATCGTCCTCGAACACGCCCGCATTGCTTGGCGCGAACCTTCCGTCGCGCTGCTGCAGCAGCAGCGTCCCTGGCTGATCCTTTGCTCCTCCCATGAAAACATCATCCAGCCCGTCGCCGTTTACATCGCCGACTGCCATGGCTGGCCCCTCAGTCGACAGCATCTTCGGGATGAGTTGCTCGCGCTCGAAGTCCACGAAGTCGTTTTCCTTGTGCACGAACGGCAGCGGTGTCGCCGCTGTGTTGTCGGTGAACAGCGGCGGTATCGGCTTCGGCGTTGTCGGCTCGATTCCCTTCGCTTCTTCCTGCTTGAGCGTTAGGCGCCGATTTGCGGCCACGTGCGTTTGCACGCTCGTGCGACCGTCCGGCCACTGGACGATGACGGTATCCACCGCGTCGCGCGCGCCGAGCCCGAACGTCAGCACGTAGTCCACCGAGGACTGAAAGCCGCGCGACGGCTCGAGCTCCTGATACGAAGCCGTGTCCCCGTTGCGCAGCGTTACCTTCGCTCCAATCGCGAAGGGATTCTCTTTGCGACCCTCGAGTACGAGCTGAAGGTAGTTGTTCGCCTTGCGCAGACTTCGTGCATTGTTGCGGTAGACGAACGCCTCGTCATTGACGTTGTTCACAACGAGATCGAGCGCTCCATCGCCATCGAGATCGCCGTACGCAGCTCCGTTGCTGAAGCTCGGTGAGTCGAGCCCCCACGCCTTCGCTTCGTTTTCAAACGTTAGGTGGCCGCTGTTGTGAAAGGCGTAGTCGGCGAGCGGGGTCGAGCTCATCGCGCCGATGAGCTTGAGGTAGTCGACGCGACCGCCACTCGCGGCCTGCTTCAGCGTTTCCTGCTGCGAGAGGAACGCGATGTAATCCTGAGACGTCACATCGCGCGCGATTCCGTTGGTTACGAAGATGTCTTTGCGTCCATCCAGATCGAGATCTGCGATCAGCGCACTCCAACTCCAATCGGTCGCCGCGACGCCAGCCATCTGACCCACATCGCTGAACGTCCCGTTTCCGTTGTTGTGCTGCAGCATGTTGCGCATGAACTGATGGTGATAGTCGTTCTGGACCTTGGCCATGTAGACGTCCCACGCTTCGAAAGACGACATCGTTTTGAGTCGATACTCATCCTCCGGGAGCATGTCAGTCGTATAGATGTCCGGCCATCCGTCCTCGTCCAGGTCGGCGATGTCCATTCCCATCGAGAAGTAAGTGACGGAGGGCATCTGCCTATCGAGTGACTCGGCAAAAGTGCCGTCTCTCTTGTTGATGTAGAGGTAGTCTCGCTCGAAGAAGTCATTCGCGACGTACACGTCCGGCCATCCGTCGCGATTAACGTCTGCCACACCCAGCCCAAGGCCGAAGCCAACTTCGCTCCCAAAAATGCCCGCTTGCTGGCTCACGTCGACGAAACGCGCAGCATCATGGCGATATAGCTTGTGACCGCCGTTAGGGTCCCGCACCCGCCGTGTATTGCGCAGCCCGAAGCTGCTTACGGCGCGCGGCGAGTTGTTGATCAGGAAGAGGTCCAGGTCGCCGTCGCGATCATAGTCGAAGAACGCGGCGTGGACACCGTATCCTTCATCGGCAATGCCGTAGGCGCGCGCTTGTTCCGTGAACGTCGGCACGCTGTCCTCGTTAGGCCCGTCGTTGATCCACAGCGCGTTGGCGCGACGTGCAGCCGACCCCATACCGGCATGGCAGATGTAGACGTCCAGCCAACCGTCGCCGTTCACGTCCGCAAGAGCAACGCCCGTGGTCCACGATCCGGCGGCCGTCGTGATGCCGGCCTGTTTGGTGACGTCGCGGAACTGAAACTTCCCTTGGTTCAGGAAAAGCTGCGGGCCGCCTTGGTTGGAAGTGAGCAGCACTTCGGGCAGGCCATCTCCCGTGAGGTCACCGATCGCAACACCACCGCCGTTATAGAAATTGCGGTAGGTAAAGACGTTCATGTCGCGAGTCTCCGTTAGGCGGTTCGCGAAACGGACGCCCGTGTAGCTCGACGGCATGCGCGTGAACAGCGTACTGTCCACTGGAGGCGCTTCGCCGCGGCGTGGTGCGTCTCGCGACTCCGAAGCGCCCGAACAGGCGATGCCTAACCAGAGCATCCACCACGCGAGTAGACGCCCGACAAAAACGAAGCCTGCCCGCTGAGGGCGGGCAGGCTTCAGCGATACTACCGACACGAGTCCCGCGTCAGTAACCCGGATTCTGCGTGAGCAGCGGGTTGGCCTGAATCTGCGTCTGCGGGATCGGGAACAGGACCTTGTGCGCTTCACGCAGAGACTTGAAGCGGCGCGCCGCCGTGTACTTCCCAAAGCGGATCAAGTCCGGGCGCCGCTTCGCTTCGTCGATAAACTCGAAGAGACGCTCATTGAGAATGGCATCGCGGACTTGTGTCTGAGACAGGCCGCCACTTAGCGGCTTGGCCGGATTGAATTGGCGTGCCCGGACCAAGTTGATCTGGGTGATTGCCGCGGCTGTTTGGCCGGTCTCGTTCAGCGCCTCGGCCTTGATCAAGTACATCTCAGCTAGACGGAAGAACGGGAAGTCGTTGGACATCGCGTCGCCAGCAGGAGCAGTTGGATCCGGTGGGAACTTGTTGAAGCGCGGCCCTTCGTGCTCACGCGCCTGCTCAACGTTCGCGATATCCACGGAGATGATGAGCGGGTTCCCTGCCCGGTCGTTGATCGGCTGGCCTGTGTTGAAGCTGAATTGCTGTCCAACGAGGAAGATCTCGCGGCGTTTGTCAGCCGCATCGAACGCATTGTACGTCTCGGCGATTGTCGCAAAGCCGTTCCAGGGACCGAGCGCAAGGTGATTGTAGTGCAGCGTTCGCATCGGCATGCTGAAGCCGAGTCCCGGCAGGTTCGTGTGCGCGATGACGAAGATGTTCTCCGGCGACCCTTCGTTGTTAGTCGAGAAGTTGCCCTTCCAATCCGTAGCCAGTGAGTAGACGCCGGAGTTGATCACGCGGTCCGCTGCTGTGATGGCTGCCGCACAACCGTTCGAACCACCAGCGACGGGTACGTTGCACGAGTTGTACGCCGTCGCGTTGATCCCTTGGTCCTTCTTGAA
>DASYRX010000243.1:0-3128 GCA_036003845.1 Gemmatimonadaceae bacterium
CGAGCCGTCGTGCGCTGATGACCTTTCTTCGGCATCGGCCCGAGCTGTGGGATCCCGCCGTCGTCGACGGCCTCTACGAGCGGGTCGTCCGCGTCGCGCGAGTGGATTTGCGACAGGCGGAACGCCTGGCGGAGGCGGCGACGTGGCTCGCCGACAAGCTGAGCGACGACCGCTGCCGCGCCCAGAGCTTACGAGCCGTGGGACACGTGGCGTTATTCCGCGGCCACCACAGCCAGGCATTGGAACGATACGAGGAGGCCCTGAAGCTGTTTCGCGCGCTGGGCCGGGATGTCGACGTCGGCAGGACGCTGAGCGGTGGTTTGCTTCAGTGCGTCCTCTCCCTCGGACGGTACGACGAAGCGTTCGCGCTGGCGCAGGAAGCGCGGCAGATTTTCGAGCGGCACGGCGACCGGCTTCGCCTCGCGCGCCTCGACAGCAACGTCGGCAACATTTTTTTTCGCCAGAATCGCTTCCAGGAGGCGCGCCCGCTGTACGCACGCGCGTACGAGCAACTGGTACAGGTCGGCGGGCCGCAGGACGTGGGCCCGGCGTTGATCAACCTGGCTGTGTGCGCCATCTGCCTGAATGAGTTCGACAACGCGCTCGAGACCTATCGCGAAACGAAGCGGTATTGCCAGGCGCACGACATGCCGCTTCTGGTCGCCCAGGCCGATTACAACATCGCGTACCTCCACTACATGCGCGGCGAGTACACGCGCGCGCTGGAGCTGTATCGGGCCGCAGAGGAGCAGTCCGAGCAGGCTGGCGACACGTATCACCGCGCGCTCTGCGATTTGGATCGGTCGGAGATCTACCTGGAACTGAACCTCAGCGACGAGGCACACGCGCTGGCGACGCGCGCGCTCGCCAGCTTCGAGAAACTGCGGCTGGTCTATGAAGCGGCGAAAGCGGTCACCAACCTTGCGATCGCCGCCACTCATGAGGGCGATACGCGGCGCGCGCTCGATCTCTTTGCGCACGCGCGCGAGCTGTTCACGAGAGAAGGGAATCAGGTCAGGCTGGCGCTCGTCGACTTCTATCAGGCGCTCGTGCTGTATCGCGATGGACGGTACCTCCAGGCTCAACGCTTGTGCCAGAGCGCGCTCGAGTTGTTTGACGGCGCGTCCGTGCCGGGCAAAGCGGCGCTGTGCGAACTGCTCCGCGCGCGACTGGAGCTCGAGGCCGGCGATCCTCGAACCGCGGAACAGGCCTGCGGCGTGGCGCTTCAGAGTGCGGAGACGATCCAGTCCCCGAATTTGAGCTACCAGGCCCACTTCGTGCTCGGGTTGATCCGCGAGGCCCAGCGCGATCCGCAGGCGGCCCACGCGGCGTTCGAACGCGCGCGCGCCGGCCTCGAACAGCTTCGCAGCCATCTCCGCGCCGACGATCTGAAGGTGGCGTTCCTCAAAGACAAACTCGCCGTGTACGAAGGACTGGTCGCAATCGGTCTGACGTTGGGAACAGATCGCCAACACCAGGAAGCGGCGTTCGGCTACATCGAGCAGGCAAAGTCTCGGAGTCTCGCGGACCTCATCGCCTTGGGCGCCAATACACTGGCGCCACGCGTCGAGAGCGATCTGGGTGACGAAGTGGGCAGCCTCCGCCAGCAAATCAACCTGTGCTATCGACAGATCGAGCTGGCGGAGGTCGGCCGTGAGAAGCGGCCCGCGCGGCGGATCGAGACGCTTCGAGAGCGGGCCCGGGCTCTCGAAAACCGGCTGCGCCAGTCAATCAACGCGCTGCGCATCACCGATGAAGAGTTTGCGGCGCTTCAGGGCGGTGCAGCCTTCGGGCTCGACGAGATCCGCGCGGTCCTGGCGCCCGAGACGATCCTGCTCGAGTACTACCACGCCCGGGGCCAGATCTACGCGTGCGTGCTCGGCCGCGAGCAGCTCGAGGTCGTGCCCGTCGCCGCCGCCGCCGAAGTCAGAAAGCTGTGGCGGCTGCTTCAATTCCAGCTCTCGAAGTTCGAGCTGGGGCCGGCCTATGCCGGCGTGTTTGGCAGCCGGCTGCAGCGCGCGACCCAAGCGCATCTGCTCGATCTCTACACCGCCCTCGTTGCGCCCATTCGCGATCGGCTGCAGGCCGAGCATCTCCTCATCGTGCCTCACGACCTGCTGCACTATCTGCCGTTCCATGCCTTCTTCGACGGCGCGCGCTACCTTATTGATCAGTTCACGATCTCGTACGCACCGAGTGCGAGCGTGTATCGCTTGTGCTGTATGAAGCGGGCTGAAGCTGACGGCGCGCCCCTGATCATGGGCGTACCGGACGCGCGCGCCCCCTACATCGCCGAAGAAATTCAAGCTGTGGCGAAGGTGTTCCCAGACGCTCAGGTGTTCATGGGCGCCGAGGCCACGGCAGCGCGTCTCCAGACTTGCGGACCGGCGAGCCGTCTCGTGCACATCGCGACGCACGGCACCTTCCGGCGCGACAATCCGATGTTCTCATCCATCAAGCTCGGGAACGGTCCGTTCAGCGTCGTGGACCTTTATCAACTTCGGCTCTCGGCTGAGCTCGTGACACTCAGTGGATGCAGCACCGGCCTGAATGCGATCGTGGGCGGCGACGAATTGCTTGGATTGGTCCGAGGCCTCCTCTATGCGGGCGCGCGCACCGTGTTGCTCACGCTGTGGGACGCCTACGACATGAGCACGGCGGAATTCATGAAGGCGTTCTACCGGCACGCCCAAACACGGTCGAACAAGGCCCACGCGCTGCAACTGGCGATGCGTGAGCTGCGCGAGCAGTACCCGCATCCGTTTTACTGGGCTCCGTTTGTCTTGATCGGGCAGGTGCACCGATCCTGAGCACGGCTGTGCAAACTCACATTTGTCGTATATTTTTGCGTCGGGACCAGACCCTATAGAGTCAGATGCTTATGAACCACTTCGATATCACCCAATGGACCGATTTTGCGCGTGGCGTGACTCCGGCCGCTGACCGCGGCGTCATGGAGGCGCACGTCGTGTCCGGTTGTGCCCGTTGCCGGGAAACCCTGACGCTCGTGAAGCGGGTCGTCGAGTCCGCCCGGATCGACAACGCCTACGATCCTCCGGAACATGTGGTCCGGTGTGCGAAGGCGCTCAGCGCGCTGCTGTCGCCCAAGCGTGCTGACGTGTCACTCA
>DASYRX010000244.1:0-2783 GCA_036003845.1 Gemmatimonadaceae bacterium
AGAGGACGCCGGACAGGGTAGCTCAGGACCAGCGGAAGGTCGCGACGGCACCTGCTGGCAGCGTATAGCTGAACGCTCGCCTCGCGACGCGCACGGCGAACGCTTTCTCCTGGGCATTTGTGTTCACAACGATGAGCGCAATTGAACCGTCGTCGGCGTTCTGAAATGCGACACTTTCGGTCCCCTCGACGCCTGACGAGGACCAGATGCGCTGTGCACCGGGACGCACGAAGCGACTGGCGTGCGCGAAGGCGTAGTACTCCTCGTTCCTAACGATGGAGCCGTCCGTCGAGTTGATCGTGACGACGCCGCGGCAGTCAGCACAGCCGCCCGTGTGCGGCCCGTGCTTCTCGTCCAACGCAAGGTTCCACATCAACACGCCGCGCGCCCAATTGCGCGTAGCGCCGATGATGAGCGTTCGCACGTTCCAAACGAGGTTGTCCGCGAACTTGGGCGCCCACTCACCCCCGGAGCATTCCGTGAAGTACGCATCTTTCTCGGGGTACTTGTCGTGCACGACGCTCTGCGCCGACACATCGCCACCATAGCAGTGCCACGCGACTCCGGCCAAGTATCGGCGGGCACCCGAGTCAGCGAGCACCTCGAGCGGCGAGTTAGGCTCGTCCCAATTGTGGTCCCAATCGAGGATTTGGGTCTTGATGCCCGATCGCTCGAACAGCGGTCCAAAGTGTTCCCTAACGAGTTGCGCGCGGTCTGCGGGCTTGAGTCGCATGCCAGGATAGTTATCAGGCTCGAAGTGCGGCTCGTTTTGTAGACTAATCAAGTGAATCGGGACGCCTTCGGCGGCATACGCTTCGATGAACTTTCGGAAGTATTCCGCATACAGCGGGTATGCCTCTGGGCGTAGGCTCCCCTTGATCAGGCTCCCGCTTGTCTTCATCCAGGCAGGCGCGCTCCACGGCGATGCCATCAGAGTGAGCCGAGGATTAATCGTTAGGGCGCGCTTCAAGATCGGCAGAGTCTCCTCATTGTCCGGCGCAATCGAGAAGTTGGCAAGCGTGCTGTCGAAAGCTCCCGCGGCGACGTCATCGTAGCTGTAATGCCGCAGCGAGAAGTCCGACGATCCCATGTCGACGCGCACGAAGCTGAACCCGATTCCTGGTTCAGGACCGAAGAGCTCTTGCAGCAGACTATCTCGCTTCGCCGGCGTCAGCTTGTGCTGGATGAGCCACGCGGATGCGTCGCTCAGCGCGGCGCCAAATCCCACAATCGTCTGGTATCGACGCGTTGTGTCGACGTCGATCGTCGCGACCGTAGCGGACGGCGAATCACCGAAGTGGAGGTCGGCCTGGCGCGACAGCAGCTTGGCGCGGTCGCCCGTCGTCACCCAGACTTCGACCGCCGGCTGCGCACAACCGACTGCGGCCGTTAGGCAAAAAAGGACGAGAGAGAGGCACGCTCGACAGTCATTCACTGTCGGCGGGCCTCATTTGCACGATAAAGCGCGGGAAGCTCGAAGTGAGACTTCACGCCGCCCAGAAAGCCGATCGATGCTGCGGCGGCAGCATTTGCAAACTCGAGGCAAACGTCAAGCTCGCTCCGGTGCTCACTTCGCCATGCGTGCAAGAAAGCACTGGCGAAGGTGTCGCCTGCGCCGGTTGGATCAACGTACGGCGCTTTGAGTCCTTGGGTGTGTAACGCGCTCCCTTCGCGCTGAAAAACGGAGGCGCCGCGTTCGCCGCGCTTCAAGACGACCAAGTCGGCGAGCTCCAGGAGGACCAGGGACGCATCGTCTGGATTAGGCGCTCCGGCGAACGCACAAGCCTCGGATTCGTTGACGAAAAGGATGTCGAGCTTTGGCGCGTCCGCGAAACTCAGCAGGGGATCCGGGCTTTGATCGCCTGGTCCTGCGGGGTCAGCCGAGATTGTACTCCCGTTCGCTCGAGCTGCATCGAGGATCGCCGGAAAGTGCTCGACCATTCCGCGTATGTGCGGGTGCGAGCTCACATGCACGTGACTCGGTGCAAGGCTCAGCACCAATCGCGGCACTACATCCCAAGCGGCCAGCGGCATTGGAACGCTCAGGAATCCGCGATCGCCCGCGTGCGAGAACGAGACACTCAATCCTGTCGAGCCATTGGAGCTGCGTTGATTGATGCAGCTCGCCGAGGCGCGCTTTAGCCGCTCGATGAGAAACTCTGCGAACAGATCGTCTCCAATCGATGTGATGAGCGACACGGTGCGAGACAAGCACGCGAGGCCGTGCGCTGTGATCGCGCCGCTGCCGCCGAGCGTGATATCGTAAGTCGCCGCGAATGTGTCGGCGCCGATGGTTGGTACTCGCGGCATTTCGCCGAGAATCACATCAACGTAGACATCACCCACCACGAGGAAGTCGATGCCAGGGCTGGTCATCCTGGCGAATGTGGCGGCAGACCGACTCGCCTAACGAGCTCCTGAAAGCGCGGGTCTCCTTGCAAGGCATCATAGGCACGATCTGCGGCGATGCGCATGAGCTCAGGATGCCGTTGCCTATACGCGCCCTCGAGCCATTCGAATGCGCCCGCCGAATCGCCCGCCACGTACAACGCGGCCGCGACTGCCGGATGCCGGATTCCGGTTGCGGCGGCATCGGCGCGCAGTTCGGCCAAGAGCTTGCGCGCTTCGGTCATCTTGTGAGCGCGTGCGAGCACGCGCGCGAGCCCGGCCTTCGGCTTCTGCGTGTGTCCTGCATTATGCACTGCGAGCTCGAACATGCGACGCGCTTCGCTGAAATCTCCCGTCACCTCCAACAGGGTTCCGAAACTATCGTACGCCTGCCA
>DASYRX010000245.1:0-17741 GCA_036003845.1 Gemmatimonadaceae bacterium
AGAAAGGGAATCCAGATGATCCCACTCACCTTGGGCGTAATCTTTTAGCAGCGTTCCAACTGATTTCGCCGGCGGCACCCGACGTCAAACGGCATTCTATTGTGCAACGAGTTGGAACGGTGCTAGCCGCGAAGCGCGCCCTCGAGTAACGCCAAGCCCTGCGCGAGATCCTCCCGGGAAATGACGAGCGGCGGGAGGAGCCGGACCGTGTACTCGCCGGCCGACACGAGCAGTAATCCGTGAGCACGTGCTCGCGCGATGACCTCGCTCGCGGGCTCACCGACGTCGATCCCCCACATCAGGCCGCGGCCGCGCACCGCGCGAATGGCCCCCGTGCGTTCCGTCATCGCCTCCAGCTCGCGTCCCAACCACTCGCCTAACGAGCGTACGTGTGCGCCCAGCTTGTGGTCCGAGAGTCGCTCGAGCACATGCAGCGCGACGCTTGCGACGAAGGGACCGCCGCCGAACGTCGATCCGTGGTCCCCTGGCTGCAGCGTCCTTGCGATCTCGTCCGTCACGAGAATCGCGCCCATCGGAAGGCCGCCAGCGAGTGGCTTGGCCAGCGTAAGGATATCCGGCGTAATGCCGCTCGCCTGGTAGGCGAACACGTACCCAGTTCGACTCAAGCCGCACTGAATTTCATCGAAGATCAGTGCCGCCTTTCGTTCATCTGCCAGTGCGCGGAGATCGCGCAAGAAAGCCGCATCAATGACGCGGACCCCGCTTTCTCCTTGAATCGGCTCGACGATGACCGCGGCAACTGTCTCCGGGTCCATCGCGACGGCGAGATCATTGATGTCGCGTTCGACGATGCGTATGCCGCCAGCAAGCGGTCGGAATGGCGCTCTATAGTTTGCCCGGTCGGTAGCCGCGAGCGTTCCCATGAGGCGCCCATGAAACGAACCGCGCAACGCGAGAATCTCGTGCTTGGCGCTGTTCCCGTCCGGAAGTGAACGCGCCCAGCGACGCGCGAACTTGAACGCGCCTTCGTTCGCTTCCGCCCCCGAATTGCAGAAGAAAACCTGATCCGCGAAGGACAGCTCCACGAGCCGCGCTGCCAGACGTTCGCCCGGCGCGGTACGAAAGAGATTCGACACGTGCAGCAAGCCATCCGCGGCGTCGCGCAGAGCGGCCTGCACTCCGGCGTCGGCATAGCCTAACGCGTTGACACCGATGCCAGCGGTGAAGTCGATGTAGGCCTTTCCCTCGGCGTCATACAGCCGTACCCCCTCGCCGCGCACGATCTCCATCGGCGCGCGTTTGTAAACGCCGAGCAGGGGAGATGTCGCTGGAGCGGCAGACACGTTACCAGTCGAAGGAGGAGTGAGCGTCGCCATGTTATTGCGCGTGAGCGAAGCCGGCCGGTCGAAGGATCGTTCCCCCGTTAGGCTCGGCGAGCAAGTCGAGGCCGACGATACGTACGCAGCGTACGCCGCCGGCCAGAGCGGGCTGTGCCGCCTGCAGCTTAGCGATCATGCCCCCCGTCGCCGTGCCTGCCTCGATCAGCAGTTCGGCACGAGCGGCAGACAACTCCGGAATGAGCTCGCCGGTTGGCTCCAGCACTCCGGCGACATCGGCAACGAACGTCAGCTCGGCGGCGCCTAACGCAACCGCGAGCGCCGCTGCCGCGTCGTCTCCGTTGACATTGAGTGCGCCGCCGGAATCCGCGTGTCGCGCGACCGGCGAAACGACTGGCGTGTACCCGTGGTCCAGCAGTAGCAGAAGGAGCGAGGGATCGACATGCTCCGGCGTTCCGACTTCGCCTAACGTGCCGTCGAAGGCGCGCGGGCCACTGAGCAGCGCTCCGTCTTCACCTGACAGACCAACCGCGCGCACACCGGCACTCACGAGTGACGCCACGAGCTCCTTGTTCGTGCTCCCCGAGAGCACCATGCGTATCAGCTCGAGATCTTCCTGTGTGGTGACACGGCGGCCTTGGATGAACTGCGGCTCGCGGCCAGCCTGGCGTTGTAGCTCGCTGATCTGGTCACCGCCTCCGTGCACGATGACGACCCTCTCGCCGCTATTCACGATACCGGCGAGAATGCTGGCGAGACGCGGATCGCGCTGCGTGCGTCCGCCGAGCTTGATCACTCGCACGGACGCTGCGCGGCCATTGCGCGCCGGCGACGAGACCATGTGACCGTTAGGCACGTTAGTGGGGAAGCCCCGTCGGCTCGGCGATGCCTAACGCAAGATTCGCGTTCTGCACAGCCTGGCCCGCGGCGCCCTTCATCAGGTTGTCGATCGCAGACAGCACGATGAGCGTCGGCTGCCGTACAGCCGCCGCGTTTCGCGCCGAGATGCGCGCGACATTGCGCCGCACGACATCGCGCAACGACGGCGCGTCCGGCGTGATTTCGACGAACCGCTCTCCGGCGTAAAACTTCTGCCAGAGGCTGAGCGGTTCAGTCAGCACCTCGCGCACTGGAACGGTGATCGTCGCGAGGATGCCCCGAGAAACCGGAATGAGGTGCGGAGTGAAAAGAATGTCGACGTCGGCGCCAAGCTCGCGCGCTGTCGCGCGCATCTCCGGCAGGTGCCGGTGTTCATTGCCGACGGCGTACGCGCGATAATCCTCGATCACTTCGCCAAACATCAGCTCGGTTTTCGGCGAGTTGCCTGCGCCGGTCACGCCGCTCGCTGCATTCACAGTGATCGTCGCTCCGGGTGGTACGAGGCCGCCTGCGAACAGCGGGGCGAGCGCCAGCAAGACGGCGGTCGGATAACACCCGGGGTTCGCGATGAGCTCCGCCCCGGCAAGCTCGCGGCGGGCAATTTCAGTGAGTCCATAAGGAACGCCCGACACACCGCTCCCCGGCCGCAGGTCGGCCGACAGATCGATGGCGCGGATGCCATCGGCGCGCACTCGCTCGACCCACGTCTTGGACGCACCGTGCGGCAGCGCTGAGAATACGAGCTCGGCGCTCTTGAGCTGCGCGTCGTCAGTGGCTATGAAGGTGATCTCTCGTCCATCAATACGCGCTCGCTCCCCCCGCCTTTCATTCGCCGTCGCAAAGGCGAGATCGAGGCCCGGGTGCCCGGAAATGAGAGCGCACAGCTCTCGGCCGGCGTATCCGCTGGCGCCGAGAACTCCTACGGGAATTCTATGCACGAGTAATGCATAAAGTTGCGGAGGCCCGCTGTCAATTGCCCGCGACGAGCGCGCGCGCATCTTATTCGGCGCCCGAACACCCCTAAATCGACTTCGAGCACGCCAAACCTGTGAACAAGCGCCAACGACATCGCGCGATACTCGACCTCGTGCAGTCGCAGGTTATTTCGAGCCAGGAAGAGCTTCGCGCTCTGCTCAAGGAGCGTGGCTGGGCCGTCACACAGTCGACGCTTTCCCGTGACTTGAGGGAGCTGCGGCTTGCGCGCATTCCCACGCCGGAGGGGCCGCGCTATTCGTCGAGCGATTCATTCAGCAGCTCGGACCAGCGTACCCCGATCGAAGATGTCCTGCCGCAATTCTTCTCGTCGCTCGAAGGGGTGGGCGAGTTGATAGTAGTAAAAACGATCGCCGGCGGTGCGCAGCCGGTTGCGGAAGCAATCGACGATGCCGGGTGGCCGGAGGTGATCGGCACGCTTGGCGGCGAGAACGCAATTTTGGTGGTTTGCCGGTCCGGAGCCGCGCGCGAGAAGGTAGAGAAGAAGATCCAACGCGCAGCAAAAGCATAACTCAGCGATACATAGCCTAAGTTGTGATGGCCCAAGGGTCTCACCCACTTGCGCCAGCCGCGTTAACGTATGATTATGCAGTTCGTCTGAATAGAAATAGAATCCGGAGCATTATCATGCAGACTATTGTTCTCGCGTACTCTGGCGGCCTGGACACCTCCATCATCGTCCCGTGGTTGAAAGAGCACTATGACGCGCGCGTCATCTGTGTTGCCGGAGATGTAGGGCAGGGGGAAGAGGAGCTGCGCGGCGTGCGCGAGAAGGCGCTCGCATCGGGCGCCGATGAGTGCTACGTCGAAGACGTCCGCAAGGAATTCGTCGAAGACTTCATCTGGCCAACGCTTCGGGCCGGTGCCATATACAACCGCAAGTACTTGTTAGGCACGTCCATGGCGCGGCCGATCATCGCCAAACGCCAGGTCGACCTCGCCAAAGCGATCGGTGCCGACGCGCTCGCTCACGGCTGCACCGGAAAGGGAAACGATCAGGTGCGCTTCGAGCTGACCTACATGACGTTCGCGCCAGACCTCAAAGTCATCGCGCCGTGGCGTATGTGGGATATCAAGAGCCGTGAGGACGCGCTGCGTTACGCCGCTGAGCGCAACATTCCGGTTGCCGCGACGGCGAAAAAGATCTACTCGCGCGACCGCAACATCTGGCACGTCTCGCACGAAGGCGGGATCCTCGAGGATCCGAATCAGGCGCCGCCAAAGGATCTGTTTCTCCTGACGACTGATCCCGCGGATGCACCCGCGACTCCTGAAACGGTTGTCATCGGATTCGAGTCTGGCACGCCGGTTTCTGTCAACGGTGAAAAGCTCGACGCCGTCGAGCTGCTCACTTTGTTGAATAAGATCGGCGGACGGCATGGCGTCGGTCGGGCCGACATCGTCGAAGATCGCATGGTCGGCATGAAGTCGCGCGGCATCTATGAAACGCCGGGCGGCACCCTGCTCTACACCGCGCTCAGCGAGCTCGAGATGATCGTGCTCGATCGCAAGACGATGGCGGCGAAAGATCTGCTGTCGCCGCGTTATGCAGATCTCGTATACGAAGGACGCTGGTGGACAACCGAGCGTCAGGCATACGACGCGTTCGTGAACGTCGTGCAGCAACGAGTCACCGGCACGGTGTCGCTACGCTTGCATCGTGGCAACGTGACGATCGCGGGGCGCCAGAGCGACCATGCCTTGTACGACGAACGCTTCGTCACCTTCGGTGAAGACGACGTGTACGAGCAGGCTGACGCGGCGGGATTCATCCGCCTCTTCGGACTGCCGCAGCGTGTGCGCGCGCTCAAGGATCAGGAGCTCATCGCACAGGGGAAGCTCGAGCCGGCGCCGACCAACTCCGCGTTGGAGATCGCGTGAATCGCGTAGACTTGGTGGAAGCGCCTGCTCCGGCGCGCGCGGTCACCATGCCGACCGATTTCAGTCCGCGACCCACCGCTCGCTCGGACGTTCCTGTGCCGGTGGCGGCGGCGCCGTCTGACGCTGCGCCTAACGAAAGCAACACGCATCGTCTATGGGGCGGACGCTTCGGGGCGCGCACCGCGGCCGCGCTCGACGCCGTCAACAAATCCATCGGCGTCGACTATCGCCTATGGCCCTTCGATGTGCGTTTGTCGCAAGCGTGGGCAATGGCGCTCTGGTCAGGCGGCGTGCTCACGCACGAAGAGTGTCAGGCAATCGAGAGCGGGCTGGATGCTGTTGCGGCGCGCCTGGCAGCAGGCGCCGCGCCAGCGGCATCCGACGAAGACGTGCACACCATGATTGACAGGATGCTGCACGACGAGATCGGCGAGGTGGCATCCAAACTTCACACAGGACGTTCGCGCAACGACCAGGTGGCGACCGCAACGCGCATGTGGCTGATGCGTGCGTGTGGGCAGATGGATGCGGAAGTGCGCCAGCTGCAGCGCGTGCTGCTCAACCACGCCGGCGTCGCGCAGGACGTCATCATGCCGGCGTACACGCACATGCAGCGCGCCCAGCCCGTGTCCGTGGCGCATTGGCTCTTATCGCACTTTTGGCCGCTCGATCGCGATCGCCAGCGACTCGCCGCAGTTGCGCGGTCGGCCTCGACGCTCCCGTTAGGCTCGGGCGCCGTTGCCGGCTGCGCCTTTCCGATTTCACGCGTGCTTCTGCAAGGTTCACTCGGCTTTCAGCAGCTATCGAAGAACTCTATCGATGCCGTGTCGGATCGCGACTTCGTCGCCGAGATGCTCTTTGCATTGTCGCTGCTCGGCGCGCATGTGTCCCGGCTCGCCGAAGATCTCATTTTATTCGGCAGCAGCGAATTCGGCTTCGTGAAGTTCGGCGACACGTTCACAACCGGCTCCAGCATGATGCCGCAAAAGCGCAACCCGGACGCGCTGGAGATCGCGCGCGGCTCGGCGTCGCGAATGCTGGGTGACTACGTGTCCTTGTTAGGCACGATGAAGGGACTACCGACGGGCTACAACAAAGACCTGCAAGATGACAAGCGCGCCCTGTTCGACGCCGTGGACGCCATGATGTTGGTGTTGCCCGGCGTGTATGGGACGGTCGCTGAGCTGACCTTTGACGCAGCGCGCATGAAGAGCGCAGTTTCCAGCTCCATGATGGCGACCGATCTCGCGGACTACCTCGTCCAGCGTGGCGCCACGTTTCGTGAAGCGCATCGCAGCGTTGGTCAGTTGGTGCGCGACGCAGAGGCGAGTGGGCAAGATCTCAGCAAATTGCCGCAGAGCGCGTTCACCTCAGCGCATCCATCCTTCGGGGACGACGTGCGCGACGCGTTGTCGGCGGACGCTTCTGTTCGGCGACGCGATATCGACGGCGGCACGGGCCCTAACGCCGTCCGCATACAGATCGCGCAAGCGCACGCGAGCCTCGCCGCGCTCCCCGAGGCAAGCGACGAGAGATAGCCCAAGAAAGGGTGCCTAGCGGCACCCTTTCTCCTTGTCCTAACGATTCAAGGTGGACAGGGGTGGGCTAACCCCCTAACCCCTAACAACTCCAGTTACTGCCCCGTCACCGGCGAGCATCCTGAGGATGGTTGCGGCGTTCGCGCCAGGCACTCATCGGCGGGGAACGGGAAGGCTGTAAACACCTTGTGCGTCGCCGCGTCGCGAGGCAGAGACGCCAAGCGATTGAGTCGCCGGAGGTCGATCCACCGGTGGCCCTCGAAGTAGAGCGAATAACGGCGGTTGTACACGATCTCGTCGAGCACCGCGGTCGCTGTCTGCGCTCCAGCGTACGGAGCGAGCCCTCCTGCGCGAGTTCGAATCACGTTGATGTCAGCGATTGCCGCAGCGATGTTGCTGAGGCCGAGTTGAGTTTCGGCTCGCAGGAGGATGAGCTCCTCGTTGCGTATGATCGGAATCGGCGCAGAAGCCGAGTTGTAGACCGTCACAAGCTGATCGCTCGAGAGGCCTTGTACGGTGAGTACGTTGCTAGCCTTCTCGTTCTTAGTCGTACGGTTGTCCGGCGAGCCGTCTGCCTTTCGCTGCGCGTTCGCAACGAACGACGGGTGGCCGCGGAGCGCGCGGCCCGTGGGATCGAAGCTCCCGTTGGTTACGTCACCAGCGCCGGTGCTGTATGGGTGGTACACTCCTAACGTGAGCGACGCGGCCACATCGAGAAACGATTGCTGCAAAGCTGTATTCGCTGTCGCGAAGTCGCCAAGATAAACGGCAACTCGCGCGCGGAGCGCTCGATTGAAGCGCACGAACGTGGCTGGCGTGTCAAAACCCGCGAATCCTGAGCTCAACCCGAACGAGAATGTCGCGCCAGCGTTTTGCAGATGCGTGCGCGCTTCATCGAGCAGCGTCACGATGCGTGCGAATACCTGAGCCTTCGGGACGATCGGCCCCGGTTCTGCAGTGGGATCCGTGTTCACGTCGATCGCCGCACCGAACGTATCTCGCGTATTAATGATCAACAGCAGGTCCAGCGCCTGCATCGTCTTGGCGAAGCCGCGGATCCCTTCTTTTTGCTGAGTCGTTAGGCCACTTACCTTCTCGACGGCGTTGAGCACGATGTTCGTGTTTCGAATGCTCGTATATCGTGCCGCCCAGTGGTTACCGCCAAAGGCACCGTTGCCACCCTCCAGCGGTCCGATCAGCAGCTCGGTGACGAAGCGCGGATCATCGCTGGAGAGGTAAAAGACTTCGCGACCGAGAATACCAAGTTCGCTGACATAACCTACCGACCCTGACATTCCGCCTCGTGCCCCGATCAGAATGCCGCTCGCTGCCGTATTCAAGGCGCTCGCCGTTGGAGATCCTTCGAGCTGTTCCAGGCCCGGGTTGTTGAGATCGGTGATGTCCAGATTTGCGCACGCGCTGAAAACCAGAGCACTAATCAGCGCCGATGCAGTCAGTGTGGCTCGCATAACGAGATCCTCCGCCTGATGGCGCATGGTTAGAAGGTGATGTCGAAGGAGAAGAAGAACGCGCGGCTTGGCGGATACGGCGCCACGTCGATATTTCGCGCGATAGCCTGATTCCCGAAGTTGCTCACTTCGGGATCGAGGCCGGTGTAGTCGGTCCAGCGGAGGAGATTGCGGCCACTCACGCTGAACCGCGCCGAGCGAATGCCGCCCCAGATACCACTCGTTAGGGATTGCGGCAGATCATACGATAACGAAATCTCGCGTACTTTGACGTACGAGCCGTCTTCCAGGTACGTGGACGCTTCCTTGCCGAACCCGGCCAGTCGTCGCTCGCCCACAGTCTGCGTCGAACCGGGGATCGGATCGGCGTAGTCCTTCGTCACCTGACCAAAGTCACTCAGCAGCTTCGTCAAGTTGAGGATGCCGCCACCCTTCTGCCATTCGACGAGCGCGCGCGCACTGAGCCGGTGCCAGCTCACGTCGTTCGAGAACGACATCCGGAAGTCCGGGTTTGCCTCACCGATCTTGCGCACCAAGACCTCGCCAGTGCTCGTCGTATCGGTGCCGACGATCTGCGTCGTGGACTGGCCCTTCTCGATGCGGAAGACACCTAACGCTGTTCCAAAGCCTCCTGTGTTGAACGCTGGCACGGGCAGTTCCGTGATCTTCGAGCTGTTCGTCGAGTACGTCGTGCGGAAGATCCAATTCAAAGTCGACGTCTGAATCGGAACGACACCCACGGCGAGCTCGACGCCCTTCGTCTGCATCTCGCCGCCATTGAAGATCTCTTGATTGAATCCCGATGACGGCGCCAGCTCACGCGTGAGCAGGAGGTCCGTAATCGTCTTCTGATAAATCGACGCCTCGATGTTCGCGCGCCCGGACCAGAGCGTACCGTCTACACCGCCTTCGAGCTCCACCTGACGCTCGGGCTTCAGGTCCTTGGAGCCGGTCGTTCCAGCAACGACAAGTCCCGGCAGACCGCCGATGTTGATGTTCGCAGTCAGCGGAGTAAAACGCTGCCCGTAGAGCGGCTCGTTGCCGGACGCGCCGAACGCTCCGCGCAGCTTCAGGTCGTCGAAGCGCCAGATATTGTCGAGGCGATACGAGGCCGCTGCTTTGGGAAACACATACAGCTTCTTCGAATCGGCATTGAGGCTGCTCTGGTCCGCGCGGACGCCGAATGTCACGAGCAGCCGATCGCCTAACGTCTGAAACTCCTCCTGTGCGAATACGCCCAGGTTGTTCACCTTCTGCCGGTTCTCCAGCACGGAGATCGTCGTGCCCGCGTCGACGTTCTGCTGACCGCCGACGAGATTGCGGCTGACGATACGCGCGATATCGAGGTTGCGCCTAACGAACTGAAGGCCAGCAGACGTCGTCGCGCTGTAGCTTCCAGGCGTCCATGCGTGCACGGCGTTCAGGTCGAAGTTGAGGTTCAGGTTGTTGCTGTTGCTCAAAAGAGACGTGCCAACCTGCCCGTCATCATCTTCGAACTGCAGCTCGGGAGGGAAGAACAGCCCATTCTTCTGCGTGAAGAAGTCGGCGGCGCCAAGACCCGTGATGCGCACCGACTGTGTCGACGAGGTCAGAGGCGTCAGCGTGCCTTTGTACGACGAGATGATGCGATACACGTCTTCGGAGTTCTTCATCAGCGTCGCGGTTTGCACTGGATTCGAGGCCGTAAACGGATTCTCCGGGAATGTCCCGTCGGGCTTCTGACGCAGATCGATGATGCTTGGTGTGAACGACAGCGCGAGCCACAGGCTCGTCGATGTGTTGTCGTTGTTCGTTAGGCCTCGGCCGGCTTTCGTGTGTAAGACGTTCGTGCTCAGGTTCGTGATGAACTTGGAGCCGAATCGCTGATCGAGGTTGAGGCGCAGTGCCTCACGTCTAGCCAGCGTGTTGATGACAACGCCATCCTCATCCTGGATCTGCGCTGAAGCGAAGTACTGCGTGGCTTCACTCCCGCCGCTCGCTGTGAGGAACGTCTCGCGCTGCGGATGGGTCCCGTCGGTCAGAAAGCTCTCGTTATCATAGAACTGACCTGGCTGCCAATTGATGCGCGCCGCCGTGCCGGCGCCGAATGCGGCGTCTACCTCAGCCGTGGTTTTGAAGCGGCGGGAGCCCAGCTTGTTCGAGACTTGGGCGAAGCCCAGACGCTGGCGGAATGTCACAGTCGGTATGCCGCTGCGTCCACGCTTCGTCGTAATGATCACCACGCCATTTGACGCTCGGCCACCGTAGATCGCCGAGGCCGACGCACCCTTCAAAATCTCGATCGATTCGATGTCGTTAGGGTTGAGATCCGCGATCCGGTTGACCTGCGCATCTTGCGTGAGCGCCGGATTCGAACCGCCGGCGGCTTGAGTCACGACGTTCTGATTCGACGGAATCGCGATGTCGCTCATGATCGTTCCGTCGACGACGTAGAGCGGCTGCGCGTCCGCATTCACAGACGTGACGCCGCGAAGACGTACTTGCATGCCGCCGCCAGGCGCGCCGCTGTTTTGCTGGATGTCGGCGCCGGCGACCTTACCGACGAGCTGCTGCTCGACGCTAACAGTTGGCACGACGGCAAGCTCGGCCGCATCGACAGTGGCGACCGCGTTAGGTGCGCTCCGCCGTTCGATGCTTGTTGCTTGACCGGTGACGACAACCTGATCGATGCGCAGAACGTCGCGTTCCAGTGCGATCGTCACGTTCGTCACACCGGCTGGAACGTCGACCTCGCGTCGCTTATAGCCGAGCGAGCGCGCGATCAATGTGACGTTTCCAGCAGGAACGTTCGTGATCGTGAATTGTCCGTTGGCTCGCACGTTCGCACCGAGCGCCGTGCCGCGCACCGTCACCGAGCCAACCTGCAGCGGTGCGCTACTCGCCGAATCACGCAGTGCTCCGGTGAGTGTCCGTGTTTGCGCCTGCGCCCCTAACGCGGTGAGCATCGCGACTGCCAGACCTGCAACCACCTGACGATACGACTGCATAGAGAACCTCCTGACGATTTCGTGTCGCAGTGTTGACTGAAGGCCGCTACGCTATCCCGTCAGGTCTTGCTTGGCTAGACGTACCTAACGCCTAGCCGTGTAGTACTCGTTATGGTTGAGGCTGGTGGTGTTCAAGCTCACAAGCGCGTAGAAGCACGAAGGGCGCCCTCGTCAGGCGCCCTTCGTGTCGGACCGCGTGGCACTTGTCGGGATCAGGTCTTCCCCGCAAGTCGAACGACGTTCTCTGCTGCCGGGCCCTTTTCACCCTGCACGAGATCGAACTCCACGGGCTCACCCTCCGTGAGAGAGCGGAACCCGCCGGCTTGGATCGCACTGTAATGGACGAAGCAATCTTTCGTTCCATCGTCAGGCGTGATGAATCCAAAACCCTTCGCGTCGTTGAACCACTTCACCTTGCCAGTCGTACGCATGCCGCACTCCAATGCTGGGCGACCTCGTCGAGGGCCGGCGTGAGGCCTGCCTGACAAGTGCGCGTTCCATCGCGGGACGACATCTGCTTCGCCCCCCGCATGGGCAAACGACCCCGCAACCTTGGATGGGTCGCCAGGGCGGTTTTAAGCGCGACGAATATAGGAATGACCCGAGTTCCCGACAATACACGAGGCCGGCATTGGAAAGGCCTCATTTTCCACCACTATTCCAGTGGCCGCACGTCAGTTACGAAGTAGCTCGTCTCACCGAAACAAGAGAGCGGAAGCCCCGGATGCTCTTCATAAGTGATTGCCACGCGCTTCCCAGCCATGGCGTTCACTTTCGCCGCGACTGCGTCGTCGCGCACGGTAAACGGAAATACTTGCGCCAGCGTTCCGGGCATGCTGACCATTGCAAGCTCGCCTTCCCAGGTTTTGCAGACCCACCCCTTCTTGGAGAACTTCTGCACATACCCAGTCCGGTCACCCTTGCTATACGAATAGGACAGGGCGAGAGCAGTCCAAAGCGTTATCACAAAGATCGGCCCTGCGACGAGAGTCAGGAGAGTGAGTTTCCCCCAGTGCCGTCTCAAGAACCCGGCTCGCTTCTGGGGGCGCTCCTGATCCCGCACCTGCTCCACGTCCTGAGTCGTAGAGCCCCGTGGCGGGCGATCCATCGGCTCGTCAGGCATCAGACCTCTCCGGACGTACGTTATCGCGGGATGTCGTTGTGAATAACTTTCTCAATAACACACTACGGATCGCGCGTGGCATATAGCTCCAGACGACATACGGTGACCGTCAAGGTGGGCGAGGTCAAGGTAGGATCAGCCCATCCCGTTGTCGTGCAGTCGATGACGAACACCGACACTGCCGAAGCGGCGGACACCGCAGAGCAGGTAATCGCGCTCGCACATGCGGGCTCTGAGCTCGTGCGCGTGACCGTGAATAACGACGAGGCAGCCCAGGCTGTACCTGAAATCGCCGAGCGAGTAGCGGGCGCCGGCGTCTCGGTCCCGATCATCGGGGACTTTCATTACAACGGCCACCTGCTGCTCAGGAAATACCCCGAGTGCGCGCGCGCTCTCGCCAAGTATCGCATCAATCCGGGGAACGTCGGCAGTAAGCATCGCGACGCGAATTTTAGAGCGATCATCGAAGTCGCGATCGCCAACGACAAGCCCGTTCGCATCGGTGTGAACTGGGGCTCGCTGGATCAAGACCTCCTCACGCAGATGATGGACGCGAACGCGCGCCTAACAAATTCGCGCGATGCACGGGACGTATACCTCGATGCGATGGTCGAAAGCGGGATCCGCTCCGCCGCGCTCGCCGAAGAGACGGGATTGCCGCACGATCGTATCATCATCTCGTGCAAGATCTCCGTCGTGCGCGATCTGGTCGATGTCTATCGTCGCATCGCTGAACGCTGCGATTTCCCTTTGCACCTCGGCCTCACGGAGGCGGGGCTCGGAACGAAAGGCGTTGTAGCCTCGACCGCGGGGATTGCGATTCTGCTGGCCGAAGGGATCGGCGATACGATTCGCGTGTCTCTCACGCCGCGCCCCGGTGGAGATCGTACCGAAGAAGTGCTTGTCGCACAGCAGATTCTTCAGTCGTTAGGCCTCCGCGCCTTCGCTCCACAAGTGACGGCCTGTCCTGGTTGCGGCCGCACGACGTCCACGTTCTTCCAGCAGATGGCCGAGGACATTCAGATCTACCTGCGCGAGCGCATGCCGCAGTGGAAAAGCGCGTACCCCGGCGTCGAAGAGCTCAAGGTGGCAGTGATGGGCTGCGTGGTGAATGGACCAGGGGAGTCGAAGCACGCCAATATCGGCATCTCACTGCCCGGCACGTTCGAGGAACCCAAAGCTCCGGTCTACGTCGACGGACAGCTGCACGTCACGCTGCGCGGCGATGCGATCGTGCCTGAGTTTCTCGCCATCCTCGAGTCATACGTCGAGCAGCGCTACGGCGGCGTCGCCGCGTCCGGACGAGCGAGCGCCTAACGCGCAGCCTCGAGCGCGTCAAGCACGTCGGTCAATTCATGCATGATTGGCGCGCCGAAACCGATTGTTTGCAGCACGCTTGAGACTTCACGGTAGCGACGCACACCTTCACCGCGCTGCGACCAGACGACGCTGCGCTCGATCGTTCGGCGCACATCCGCAAGCGCTGACGCACTCTCATGCAGCACGTCGGCGGCGACGACCCAGCGCGCTTCGTCCGGGGCCGCAGCCAGGCGGTTCAGGAAGTCGGATCGACGCTCATCCTGCGAAAGCTCCACACCATCGTCGTTGCTGCGCCGCGGAGTCGCGGCGAGAACAATCTCGAACGCGCTCTGGCCGAACTTGTCACCAATGCGCTGATTGATCACCTCCGCGGCTCGTCCGTCGCTCACGTAGTCCTTCACGACGTTGAGCAAGATGCCCGCGACGACAGTGTCTTCGCTCTGTCCATAGCGCGTTAGGATCAAAGCGACGTTCGCAGGCTGCGTGAGATACGGCAGCCGCACACCGCGGCGCACTTGCTGATCGTGATGCTTGGCGGCAAACGCCAACGCATGATTGATGCGATCGGAGTATCCAGTCATCGACAGCGCTGACACGTCGCTCCTTGGCCTGGCATCGAGCGGGGGCATCAAGCTATCGCTGCGGTCCAGGCGGGGCTAGACGTACGGCGCCGCAAACGGCGCTGTATCTTCGTCTCCAAGCTCGTTAGGTGCGACGGCCGCTTGCTTGCCGCGCCGACGCGGCTGCCGCGACGGCGCATCGCCCTGCCAAAGCACGACTCCAGTGATCTCGGCACCCTCGTCGCGCATCCCTGCCGCCAGCCGCGCAAGACGGCGACCGCGCGTCCGCTGTAGCTGCGCACAGAGCAAGACCGCCCGCCCCGGCCGCACACGATAAGCCGCGTTAGGTGGTATCACGACGACCGTGACATCGTATCGGCGTGCGGATCGCTCCACTTCACGAATCAAAACTTCCGCTTCCGCACGCCCGGGCAATCCTCGCGGTCGGCCGCTCGGCAGCACGTCCATGACTTCGTCGCGGCCTGTCGATATCTGGCTCAACACCTCGGACCAACGACGCCGATTCTCGATGACGGCGCTGAGCCCTGGCCCTGAGTGGATCCCAAGCACCTGCGCCACACACTCGTCGCTCAACATCGCGTCGACTAACAGCGTCTCGCGCGGCTCATTCGCAAAGATCGCAGCGAGATTCGACGCAATGACAGCTGCCATCACGGGCTGCTCGCCGACGACGGCGACAATGCCATCATCGGGTAGATGAACCGCCACGTGCATTGCGAGAAGCCTGTAATCATCGGACGTCGGATCCAGAACCGCCGGTACCATTCGATCGATCGCTCGCCGGCGACGCTCGGGCGGGATGTCTCGCGGCCGGATCGTCGCCACCACACGCGCTCCCGTTAGGCGCTCCACCTCGGCCGCATCGGCAACGCGCGGCGAGCGAAACTCATCCAGCAGTGTCAATGCAAACGCGACAGCGAATGCGATGATCGCCGCCGCAACCACGAGTATCGGCACGGGCGCGAGCTCGGTGCCGCGACGACGTTCCCGCTCAGCGGCTATGAGAGCGGCGTTCGAACGCCTCCCGTCCTCCAGTAGCCGCTCCACGAGAGCGAGATCGCGTCCCCGCTCGGAGCGCAGGCGAGCGGCGGCGAGCGTGTCGGCCAATGGTGTCTGTTCAGACGGCGCGGCTCTCGGCTCGATCGTCGCGAGCTCGCGCTGAGCATCGGCTCGTCGTGCATCCGCGATCGCCGCGATCTGACGCCCCACGACATTCGCTCGCGTCGTGAGCTCGACGAAAACCGGATCGACGCCGACGCCACCACCGATGGCTTCTCGCTCGCGTTCGATCGCGGCAAGGGAATCGAGCAGCTGGGCGATACGCGGCTCGCGTCGCATCAACGGTGACTCACCGAGCGCACGATATGTCTCGGGAAGCGGCGACTGCTCGGCGCGCGCCAGGAGCACATCAAACGTGGCGATGCGCATAGCAAGGGAATCGCGGCGAGCTGCTTGAGCCGGCGTGAGCGCTGCCGGCGGAAGCGTTGCTCTCGTTAGGTGATATTGCGCTCGGGCCGCGTCGAGTGCCGAGTCGGCCGCTGAGACGCGTAGTTCGGCCGCACGACGACGCTGAATGAGACCGACCGTATCACGCCAGTCGAGTGCACTCGCGCGCACACGCACCCACGCGCCGCGCGCCCCCGCTGGTGCGAAGACAAAGCTCGCCAGCACGCTGGCGAAGACCAGAAGTGCTAAGAGAGCGAATCGTCTTCGACGTTGCAGTGCGTTGCGCGTGCGCGCCGCAAGCCAAAGGGACAGCGCCGGACGTCGCGGACGCTGGCCAGTTCCTTCGGGAACCCGAGGTTCCAACACGCCAGTCATCTCGATTGTGGACTATCTCCGTCGTTCGAACGGCACGCAAGCGGTTGCGAATGACCGACAAAAAGCGAGGCGGGAGCGATCGCTCGCCCCCGCCTGCTTGGTCTTGCGACTTACTCGACTACTGCACCGTCACGTGGCCGATCATCCCCATCGCGAGGTGTGGCGTACAGTTGAACTCGTACGTGCCGGGCTTAACGCCGGCAAATGAGACAGTGTACGCCTCGTTCGCGTTCATGAGCAGTGGCCCGCTCAATGGCGCCATCTGCTGCGGCATGTTGGCCGCAAGCACCGTCTTGACGTCTTCCGGGAGCTTCGTCGGATCGAACGTCACGTTGTGTGGGCCACCGGTGACGTTGATAAACTTGATGCCGTCGCCAGCCTTGATCGTGAGGGTCGCTGGCTCGAAGCGGTACCCCTTTGCATCACCGACCATGTTCACTTCGTGAGTGGTGCCGGTGATTGGGGCAGCCGTGCCAGTTCCTGGAGTAGCTGGCGGAGTCGGTGTGGCCGCCGCTGTATCAGTAGCCGCCGTCGAATCCGCAGCCTTTTTTTCGCCGCCGCCGCAAGCGAATAGCACAAACGCGCCCGCTGCGAGCGCGAAACGAGAGAACCGCATGGTGGAGGCCTCCGAAGCCGAACGAGTTTGGACGTTTAAACAGCCAGCGCGCGTGGAAGTCAGCCGCGCTGCATGTTGTGAATTTATTCACAAAGTGTGCCACTTCAACCCCGCACTAACAACCTGATCAAGTGGATTGGATCGACATACTCACCAGTGTAGCACGTGCGGCAGGATCGGTCGCGCTGCAGCACTTCCGACAAGACCTAACGGTCGAGACGAAAACGGACGGCAGCCCGGTCACGATCGCTGATCGCGCGGCAGAGAAAGTCGCGGTCGACTGGATAGCGGCGCGCTTTCCGGGCGATGGGATCGTCGCCGAAGAAGGCGGTCCATCCGGGCTGCCTAACGCGGAACGACGGTGGGTCATAGATCCAATCGACGGCACGATATCGTTCGTGCACGGCGTCCCTTTGTGGGGAACGATGGTCGGCGTAATGACGGGTGACACTGTCATTGCTGGCGCCATATTCTGCGCCGCCCTCGACGAATTGGTCGTGGCAGCGGAATCCGCAGGCTGTTGGTACAACGGATCGCGCTCTTCGGTTTCAGATGTCTCAGACCTCGCGAGCGCGACGATCCTTGGGACGAGCGAACGTTTCCCTGGAAAACCCGAACGGCAGCAGCGCTGGAAAGCTCTCGCCCAAGAAGCCAAGCTCTCGCGCACGTGGGGCGATTGTTATGGCTACATGCTCGTCGCGACTGGGCGCGCGGAAGTCATGGTTGACAATCGCCTCAGCATCTGGGACTACGCACCGCTCGTCCCGATAATCCGTGAGGCCGGCGGCGTGATTACCGATTGGCGCGGCAGCAGCTCGTTCGGCGGCGACGCGATCGCCACGAATCGTTCGCTCGCGGACAAAGTCCGCAGCCGCTTGCTCGATACGTGAACGAGGGCGCGGCTAGAAGCGCTCCATCGTCCTGCGTGGCACCTTGGACGAATCACCCAGGTACACGAACCTGATATCGCGCATGTACCGTTCGGCGGCCGACTGCACATCGTCCGGCGTTAGGCGTCGTAGATCCTCCGCGAAGCTCTGCGCTGTGCGGTAGTCACCGCCGTTGAGCTCAGCGCGCGCCAGGAAATCGGCCTGCGCGGCAGCTGTTTCGTTGTTCAGGAAGTACTCCGTGATGAATTGCTGAACCAACCGCGCCAGTCCTTCATTACTGACGCGTGACGTGCGCAGCGTCATCAGCTCTTGCCGCATCAGGTCGAGCGTCCGCTCGGGATTCAC